>CAZIIS010000103.1:0-10015 GCA_964539295.1 uncultured Fimbriimonadaceae bacterium
AGGTCGCCATGAGCAGCACCAAGTCGATGCTCGGCCACATGCTGGGCGGGCGGGCGCGGTCGAGGCGATCATCTCCATCCTGGCGATCCGCGACGGCATGCTGCCGCCGACCACCAACTACGAAACGCCCGATCCGGAATGCGATCTGGACTACGTGCCGAACAAGGCGCGGGCGTGCGACGTGAAGCTCGCGATGTCGAACTCGTTCGGCTTTGGCGGGCACAACGTCAGCCTTCTGCTAAGCAAGTACGAGGGTTGATCGGTTGCCGGATGAGGCCGAGTGCGGTGAGCTCGACCAGCTGATTCAGGGGTACCTGGACCACCTGGGGGCCACCCGCTCGGCCAACACCGTGCGCAGCTATGGGGCGGACCTCGCCCAGCTCTCCACGGTGCTCGACGGTCGCTACGACCTGAGCCCCGACTCCCTCCGCCTGTTCCTTCGCCGCTACGGCAAGACGCCGATCACGCGCGCGCGCAAGCTGTCGTCGCTGCGCAGCTTCGTCCGGTACCTGAAGGCGATCGGCCGGATTGACCACGACCCGACCGAGAGCCTCGAGGCGCCGTTCCGTCGACGTAACCTGCCCAAAACGCTCAGCCAGCAGCAGGCAGAAGCGTTGCTGGACCAGCCGGAGTTCGGGCAGACGCCGCTTCGGGATCGGGCGCTGCTTGAACTGGGTTATAGCGCCGGCCTGCGCGCCTCGGAGTTGGTGGGGGTGAACCTCTCGGACGTGGACCTGGGGGCGATGAGCCTGAACGTCCGGGGGAAGGGCAACAAGGAGCGCGTGGCGCTCTTCGGTCAGACCTGCCGCGAGGCGCTGGTGGCGTACGCCGATCGGGAACGCGTGGGCGGGGAGGACGATGCGCTCTTTACCAACGCCCACGGCAAGCGGCTGACCGCTCGGACGGTCCAGAACGTGGTGAAGCGATGGGCGTTGAGGGCGGGCCTGCCGCCGGAGGCGTCGCCGCACACGCTGCGGCACAGCTTCGCAACGCACCTCCTGGACGGCGGGGCAGACCTCAAGACCGTGCAGCAACTGCTGGGGCACGAGAACCTGGCGACCACGCAGATCTACACCCACGTGAGCATCGAGCGCCTTCGGGACGCCGTGCGAAAAGCCCACCCGAAGAGCCGCGAGAGCGACTAGACCCAGGTGGAGGCGCGGCGAAAGACCTTGTCCGTTACCGGGCGGGCGAGGTGGGCGAACACGAAGTCCGGCCAGCCGGTGAGGAAGTCCAACTCGTAGTCGGCCGGCGGGGCGATGAGCACAAGCGGCACGGTGTCGGCGTCTGGATGGCCCATCTTGGCCTGGGCAAACCTCTCGTATCCCGCGATCTTGTGCGGTTCGTCGAGCGTGGCGACCAGGTCCACGAAGAGTAGCTTGGCGCCGATGCAGGCGTCGAGTGCCGGCGCCCAGTCCTCGAACACGATTAGCTGATCGGACGCCGCGTAGGCCGAACGGGCCGCCGTGGCGAGCTGCTCATCCCGGGTGATCAGCACCATTTTCATGCTAGCCGAAGCATATCCGGTTGGGCTTTCGAATGCAAGGCCGAAGGAATCTTGCAAAAAGAGTACACAAAGGTCGGATCTCGTGTTAAACTTTACGGAAACGTAAAGATGCGTCTTCGATGGAGAGGGCGCGGAGGCGACCCGAACAGGAGGAAAGCATGAACGCACTGATGGAGCGCGGAGCAGGGATCGAGTCGGCGGACGGGCACGATTGGCGGCAGGCAGAGTTTGAGCGGATGCGGCGGGACGCGTACCGCAGGGCCTATTCGATGGCGCTGCAACTGACACGCAACCCGACCGACGCGGAGGACCTGCTGCAGGACACGTTCGTCAAGGCGTGGCGGGCGTTTGACAGCTACATGCCCGGGCGCCCGTTCCTGAACTGGCTGCTTCGGATCATGCAGCGCTCGTACCTGGACCTGCGGCGGCGGGACAACCCGGTTCGGAGGGCCGAGTCGCTCACGGCGATGGTGAGCCCGACCGATGGGGAGGTGCAGGAGATCCCGGTCGCCGACGACGCCCCCAATGCGGAGGACCAGGTGCTGCTTTCGGAGTTTTCAAGCGAACTTCGAAAAGCTTTGGAAGATTTGCCGGACGTATATCGCACAGCGATAGTACTATGCGACGTAGAAGGATTAAGCTACGGTGATATCGCTCAAAAGCAACGGACGACGGTTGGGACGGTTCGGTCGAGGATCCATCGCGGAAGGAAGTTACTGCGAGAGATCGTGAGGCGCAAAGGGATCGGCGTTCCGAACATCTAGGCTTACAGACAACAGCACTCTCAAAGACGAAAGCCAAGCACCTGGCCCCTGCGGCACACCGCAGGGGCATTTTTTCGCCCGGGGTAAGCGGGGGCCCCGAAGCGACCGATAAGACGATTGGGATGGATGTCCGTCGCGTTTACAACCCCCAACCGCCCGTGGCGCCGCCGGCGCCGGCCAAGCCGGAGAACCCCTCGGGGCAGGTCTCGGCCCTGAAGAGGGCGCTGGACACGCAGAAGGACTCGGCAGCCGAGTTGCTGAGGATGCTGGAACCGAAGGGCAAGATCATCGACATCCGGGTGTGACTCGAGCCCCGGACGAACCGCCGTGCGAGGGGTCCGAACCGACCGTGGCGCTTCGCGAGCGCGGGTATTCTACGTTCAGTGAGTAAGAAAGCTGCTCCCAAGCCCGTGTGGTGGAAGAACACCTTCTTCTGGATTGCCGCGGCGCTCTTGGTGCTCGGCATCTTTGGCGCGATTAAGGGTGAGGAGGTGATCCGCGATCCCGGTCAGGTCCGTGAGACGGGCATCGTGTGGATCTACATCGGCGCCGCGGCGGTGATGTTGGTGAACGGTTTCCTGACGCACCGTCAGGCTGTGCAGCAGTACAGAGAGCAGGAGGGGGTCGAGTAAATGGTTAAGTGTTCATGCGGAAAGGTTATTGACAAGCTGCCCGATTGGCTGTCGGAAGTGAAGGTCCAGTTCGTCTGCACGAACTGCCCGAACCGGGCGGTGAAGAGCATCGCCCACGTGACTCTGGAGGTCCGCGAGGAGCCGTCCGAGCAGAGCGAGGTCTCGCAGCCGCGGGAGGACGAAGAGGGGGAGGGCGAGTAGCCCGCTCATCCCAAACGTTTTTGAGGGCCGGGCTTTCGTCCGGCCCTTCTTGTTTGGCCAAGGCGCCCGGATGAGATCAAGCGGCGTGGCGCCCAGCCTGGATGAGAACGATGACCCGCGGAGTCTGGTGCACCCCGAGCTTCTCGAGGCAATCGCGCTGGAGTTGGCGTTCGTCGACGCGCGCATCGTCGAGCACGGTGACGTGGGCCAGCAGGTTCCCTCGAGACCACCAGACGGAGGCGTCCATGACCTCCTTCTGATCCATCAGAAAATGCTCGGTTAATTTCGGGTTGATTCCCGTGGGCAGCGGCGTCATCGTCGACATAACCCTATCTTCGGCCCCCCCAGCAAGAACCTCAGGGGTATCGGCAGGATTCACGATGATCTTCACGTAGGTCATACCCACGCACTTGTCATACCGCGTGCAAGGTATCACTCCCCGCTCAAATATGCTGGGATCCCGTGAATGCGCGGTACTGCTCGGCGTTGTCGATGTCCGCACCCAACTCCGGGCACGGCGTGATGACCGCGTGAAGGGGGGCCTGCAGGAACCGCCCGACAGAACCCTCCAGGAAGGCGATGCTCAGCGTGGAGGGCGCCAGCGCGCCCAGCACGAGCCGCCAAAGGGTGCGCATGCCGACGATCCGTGCGAGCTCAATTGGGCGCTTGCGCGCCGCGTAGGCCCGCTCGAGGATCGGCATCGAGCGCAGCATCAGTTCGGTCCGCACCAGGCCGATGCCGCCGCCGGTGAACCGACCCTCGCTCAGGCGCAGACTGGTGCGTCTCATTCCGGGGAAGGCGCGTTCGCAGTCCTCAAGCCGGATGATGGGGTAGTTGAGCGCCGCGGAACGGTCGCAGCGGCCCAGGAAGTCCTCCAGTCCCGCGGTGGTGAGCCGGGGCAGGTCGGCGTTGACGATCAGCACCTCGTCGCCCGCGTGCGCCAGGCCGACCGCCAGGCTTTCCAGGAAGCTGTTCCCGCCGGGGAACTGGCGCGGATACAGACCTTGAGGACCGCCAACCACGATCGGTTCGCCCAACGGGGCCGCGGCCTCCACGACGATCTCGAGGATCGGTCGGCCGTCGATCGGCAGTTCGGCGCGAAACTCGACGCCGGAGGCGGCCCGCAGGTCGGGGCCGCAGCGCCCGCCCGCCAAGATCACAACGTCCACAGGCTTTCCTCTCGGGTCAGGGTCGGCGCTACCCAAGTTCGGAGCGTGGGGTCGCTCTTGAGTTGCTGCGATGCGGCGCGGGCCAATCCCTCCGTGCCGAAGACGCCAAAGCAGGCCGAACCAGACCCTGCGAGCAGCGCACCCTCCGCGCCGACCTCTCTCAGGCGGTCCAGGACGTCCAGGCACGCCTGCGGCGCCACGCGTTCGAAGTCGTTGGCCAAAACCGGCTCGCCTTCGGCGAACGGCGCCCACTCGCGCGGTTCGCCGTCCAGCAGCCGATAGGCCTCCGGCGTGGAGACGCCCACGTCGGGCCGAGCCACCACGAGCCACTGCGCGGCGGGGTCCGGCAACGGCGTGAGCCGCTCGCCATAGCCCTCGCCACGGGCGCGCCCGCCGACAAGGAAGAAAGGAACGTCCGCGCCCACGGCCGCCGCGATCTCGTGGGCCGCGCGGTCCGTCAGCGCTCCGCCGGTGAACCGCTGAAGGGCGCGAAGCAGGCCGGCCGCGTCGGAACTGCCGCCGCCAAGGCCGCTCTCCGACGGGATGCGTTTGCTCAACTCGATGCGAAAGCTGGGAAGCGTCACGTACTCGCCCGCCAGCCGCAGCGCCTTGGTCAGCGTGTTCTGCGGAGGAAGGCCTGGCCAATCGCACTCGATGGTGGTCGGCAGCGACGACTCGGCGAGCGTCACCTCGTCATAAAGGCCGATCGCCTGAAAGACGGTGCGGAGCGGGTGATAGCCGCGGGCATCCTTTGGGCCGACGGCCAGAAACAGGTTCACCTTGGCCGGGCATCGCGCGCGGATAACCACCTAGTTGCGCTCCTCTTGGGTCTGTTCGGGGAGCACCGGCGGTTCCGCCGGAGGTTCCAGGCGCGTGCGCAGGTCGTCGGGACGGGCCTCGGGCACGATGGCGATCGCCTGGGGCCAGGGGGTGAGTTCGAGCTCGTCGAGCGCCTTGTCGATGGAATCGAGCTGCATCCGTGCCTCGGTCATCGCCTCCAGGAACTCGCCGCTGGAGAGCTCGGCCTGGCGTCCGGTGAGCCGGTAACCGAGCACCCTGACGCGGAGCGCGTCCAGCGTCGTGGTGAAGACGGCGGCCTGGGCCTCGGTGCGGTGAACGCCGCCGATCAACGCCTGGTAGTGCTGGCGGTACTCGGCGATGTTCTTGTCCGCGATCCGGTAGAGCTCCTGTGCTTGGCGGTCGTCGGGCGGGGCGACGGCTCGAAGCCGGGGCCCGCCGAGCGCGCCCTCGCTGGTCGTGACCTCGTGGAGGATGGTGTCTGCGCGGCGCAGGGCGACGTAGAGGGCCTTGGCGACGCTCTCCACGGTGTGCGGGAGGTCCTCCAACTGGGCCACGCGGGCTTTCCGCAGAGATCGCAACGCCGTGCGCAGCCGCTTCAGCCGGTCTTCGCAAGCATCCCAAAGTTGATGGAAGCGCGGGCTGCGAAACCGTTTCTCCACGCTCGCCTTATATGCCGGGTAGATGCCGAGGGCCGCAAGCACGCAAAACGTCGCCGTCAGTTTCCATGGCGCGAGGGAGAGCCAGCAGGCGACGATGGCGATGTAGAGCATCACCCGGACCGGGCTGAACGCCTCCCGGAGGAAAAGCACTCGGTCGCGTCGGGTGATATCGTCCATGACCGGGGTCCTATGGGATCGGTGGCCTGAGCTTCGAGTTCGGGAGTGCGGCCTCGATGGCACAACCCATCTGCAGCAGCCGCTCGTCGCTCATCACCGGGCCGGTGATCAGCATACCGACCGGCAGCCCTTCCGAGAGCCCGCAGGGCAGGGAAAGGCTGGGGAAACCGCCCATGTTCGCCGGAATGGTGCAGAAATCGAGCAGCTTCATCGCCAGCGGGTCCTTGACAAGGCCGCCCAAGGGGAAGGCGACGCAAGGGCTGGTGGGGGACATCACGCAGTCGAACTCGGCAAACGCCTTTTCGAACTCCGCGGACATCAGCGCCCGGACCTGCTGAGCGCGCAGGTAGTAGGCGTCGTAATAGCCGGCGGAGAGCGCGTACGTGCCGATCATGATGCGCTGCTTCACTTCGTGGCCGAACAGCTTGCCGCGGGTCGCCGCAACCGCGCCGATGTGGCCCTGGCCGGACTCGCGCGGCCCGTAGCGCACGCCGTCGTAACGGCCCAGGTTGCTGCTGGCCTCGGCCGGTGCGATGATGTAGTACGTCGTAATGCCGCGGGCGATGAGGGGAAGCGATATCTCTTTAAACTCGACGCCCTCGGACTGAAGGGTCTCGATCGATTGCTCGAGCGCCGCGCGCACGCCGGGCTCCACGGCTTCGGAGAAGGTCTCCCTGGGCAAGCCGACCTTGAGGCCCTTCAGAGAACCGTTCTTGAGTTCGTCCGTACGGATCTTGGAGTCAGAAAGCGACGTGCTGTCGTGGTCGTCGTGGCCAGAGACCGCCGAGGCGGCGAGCGCCACGTCCTCCACCGTCCGGCCGAACGGGCCGATCTGGTCGAGGCTCGAGCCAAACGCCACAAGTCCGTACCGCGAGACGCGGCCGTAGGTGGGCTTGAACCCGACGATGCCGCAAAGCGCGGCGGGCTGGCGGATGGAGCCGCCCGTATCGGAGCCGAGGGAGATCGGCGCCAGTTCCGCGGCCACGGCCGCAGCCGAGCCGCCTGAGCTTCCGCCGGGAACGCGATCGGTGTCCCACGGGTTCCGGGTCACCTGGTAGGCGCTGTTCTCGGTCGAGGTTCCCATCGCGAACTCGTCGAGGTTGGTCTTGCCGAGCATCACCATGCCCTCGGCGTTCATCGACTCGACGACGTGCGCGTCGTAAGGCGGGATGTAGTTCTCCAGAATGCGCGAGGCGCAGGTGGTGCGGATGCCCCGCGTGGAGATGTTGTCCTTCACGGCGACGGGAACGCCGGTGAGCGGGCCCCCTTCGCCTTTGTCGAGCATCGCCTGGGCGCGGTCGGCGTCCGCAAGGGCGCGCTCCTCGTCGACGGTGAGATAGCAGCCAAAGCGGTCGTCGAGTTCGCGGATGCGTTCGAGGTGCGCCTGGGCGACCTCGCGTGCGGAGACCTGCTTCGAGCGAAGTTGGGCCGCGATTTCCGATGCGCTAAGTCGGGTCAGCAAGCCTTATTCCTCGATGATGGTGGGCACGATGAAGAGGCCGGCTCGCGAAACGGCGGAGTTGGAGAGCGCCGCGGCGCGGTCGAGCACCTCGCCGGCGATGTCCTCGCGCCAGATGTTGCGCAGGGCGACGGCGTGCGGCTTCGGCTCCACCATGGACACGTCGATTCCCTGAATGTCCTCAAAGTGGCCCAGCAGGGCGTTCAACTCGCCCTGGAAGGCGAGAAGTTCGGCGTCGTCTAGCTCAAGACGCGCCAAACGCGCCACGTGCTTGACTTCGTCCAGGGAGATCGGCATGACCATAAGTATAGCAAAAGCCCATAATTCGGCCATATGCCCGTTTGGGGACGCAGGGATTCATACCCGGCCGCGACCGTCACGATCACCGTGCTGGTGCTCGTGAACGTCGTCGCGATGCTGGCGCGGCCGCTTGTGCCGCCGCCGGCGCCCAACGCGTTGGCCCTGGAATCGGGCGAATACGCGCAGACGGCATCCCGGCAGCGCATCAAGTGGCATGCGTTGGAGCCGGGAGCGTTCGCTCTGGCTCGACGGCGCGACGTGCCGGTGATCCTGTTCATCGGCAGCCAGTGGAACCGGACTGCGCGGCAGTTCGACGCCACGGTGCTCTCGGACCCCGACGTGATCGGACGGATGAACCGCGAGTTCGTGTGCGTAAGGGTGGATAGCGTGCAGCACCCCGAGTGGGCGGCGGCCTTCCTGCCGCTCTCGCGGGCCGGCGCGCGGATCACGGACCGGGTGGAGCTCCGGGTGTCGCCGGGGTTCCAGGTGTGGATGCTGGACCCGGAGGGCGAGCTGGTCGAGTCGTTGATCCAGGCCGACTCGCACCAGGAGTTCGACTCGACCACCTTCCTGCGGCTGATGCGCGTCACGCGCGACATGGTGCAGCGGCTGCCGGTGGGCGAGGACCCACCCTTGGCGCGGCAGCAGCGCGATCGCGACGTCCGGTACCTGATCGAGGAGGACGACCGCAAGCTGGACGCGGACCTTGCCGGCTATGCCGACAAGCTCGCGGCGCTCGTGAACCCCAAGTACGGCGGTTTCCCCCAGAACGGCTTCCAACAACTGGAGCCCTGGTCCTGGCGCTACCTGTTCGCCGTCGGCGAGCGGCAAGTGGCGGAGCGGTCGTTGCGCCCGGCGTTGACCTCTCCCATCGTGGACTGGGTGGACGGGGGGTTCTTCCGAATCTGCTTCGGCGTCGAGTGGCGGCCGGTGTCGTTCGGCAAGGTGTCGGTTTCGAACGCCGACATGATGGCGATGCTCGCGGCGGCATACCGGCAGACCGGCGATGCGTGGTACCGCGTTCTTGCGGAACGCACCTTTGACTGTCTGGCGAAGGACTTCGCGCTTCCCCAGGCGTTCTACGCCTACCGCGAGGACGACACCAACGAAGACGGACGCAGTCGGAGGGCCAGCTTCGGTCACGAGGCGCTGCGGGGGCTGTTCTCCGGGGAGCAGCGCGGCTGGGTTCGCGACAATCTGGGGCTGCGGCTGTCGAGCAACCCGCAGATGACCCCGTACGTGGAGTCGTCGGCCCGGTACCTGACGGACTCCCGGGCGTATGAGGGGGCGCTCGACCGGATGCGGCGGGCGAGGGCGGGCAGCGAGGTCGTTTTCGGCGGGCTGAACACGCTCGACGTGGGAGGTTGCCTGGTGGCGCGGATGCTGGAGACGGCCCGACTGCTGGGGGACATCGACCGGCAGGCGATCGCCGTCGACCTGGTTGACCGGCTCGACCTTTTCCGGGTCGGCAATGACGACGTGATGCATGTGCTCAGGCCCGGCGCGGCGGGGCAGCGGTACCTGGGCGATTACCTGGCGTACTCGGACGCCTGCCTGGAGCACTACCTGGCGTCCGGCCGGTTGATCTCGCTCGAACCGGGGCTGGCGACCCTTCGGCGCGCCCTGGCTGTCTACACCTACGGGGGCACGAACCGCAAGACGCCGTCGCCCGTGTTGCTGAACGCTCGGCTGGACCCGCCCGAGGGCGCGCGGAGTTGGATTCCGGACGTGAACGCGCCCCAGGTTGTGGACGACATCGCGGAGGCCACGCTGCCCAAGGCGATCCGGCTCTGCTACGCCTACTCGTGCCTGTACGCCGAGGACCCGAGCGGGGTGGGGGGCGAACTGCTGGAGCGCGCGCGGTGCATGACGGCCAACTACGCCGGCCTGATGAACGACCTGCCCCGGAGCGTTTCGGGCTACTTCCTGGCGGCGTTGGCCGTTCAGCGCGACGCCTACGCGATGGCGGTGGGGTCGCAAGCGCTGGAGTTGGCGCACGCGGTTTCGATGGCCGAGCCGAACGCCTTCGCGGCGGCGGCGTTCGGGCCGATCCGCCCGAAGCTGCAGTCGGCGGCGCCGGGTGTCTATGTGTTCGAGCGGGGGGTGCGAAGCGGCCCCTTCGGCTCGGCCGAGGCGGCCGCGCGGCTTCGCCAGGCGACGCTCAGGGCTCCGGGCCTGGCATCGAAGCGCTAGCGTGGGCCATAATCGAAAGGCCGGAGAGGTCGCATAGTGGTCTAGTGCGCCGCACTCGAAATGCGGTGAGGCTTCTTGTCTCCGTGGGTTCGAATCCCACCCTCTCCGCCACTTGCCGCATTCACCCCGCCGCCTAGGGCGGCGTTTGTTGTT
>CAZIIS010000104.1:0-9926 GCA_964539295.1 uncultured Fimbriimonadaceae bacterium
GTCCTCCCCCTCCGTAGCCGAAGGCGTACGGAGGGGGTGCAGGGGGAGGCGCAGGTCGCAGCGTCGGGCGTGCGCCTTGTCCTTCGGACCGGGGTGCACAAGACATCACCCCGGCCACCCGGCCGAAGGCGCGCACCTATCAGCGTCGATGGGTTGGGTGGGGGCGAACCCGGGGGCTTCGACCCCGGGCGATTACCTCGCGTCCATATGCGCCCGTATCTTCTCGGCCCGCTCCGTCCGACCGCGCCGGAGGTTGATGTTGAGCGAAAGCTGGAGTGGCGTCACGCGAAGCGGGTGACCCTCCCACTCAAGGGTTTCCGCGTGCGCAAGGGCGTACGGCCCCGAGTCGGTCGGGTTCAACTCGTCCACATCCTCCTTGCAGCCAAAGGCCATGCTGATCTGGGCGCCCTTGAACGCCACGCCAAAGGCGGCGGCCACCCACTCCCCGCAGGGCACGATCGGCAGGATGGCGATGTCGGCGAACGCGCGTCGCACGGGCTCGAAATCCTTCTCGGCAAAGATGACGTCCACCCCACGCGGGGCGACGTCGATGCCCCGCAGCGCCAGCGGGCAACTTCCGGTCAGGAGCCACTCCGGGGAAAGCGGTTCGATCCTTTTGACCAGCTCGGCCAGCGCCTCCTTCCACGGCGCGGGCTCGTCGGCCCACGTTTGCCGAAGGAACGCGACGCCGTGCTCCGCGAAGTTCGGGGCCGCCGCGAGCACGTTCGGGTCGTCCGCGGGGTAGTACCGGACGAAGTCGTCGCCCTCGGGAAGGTAGTAGTCGTCGGCCAGCAGTTGCCGGCGGTTCTCCGGAACGTCGCTCACGCGAAACGCAACGCCCTTGTTGGTGGTCTCGGTCCAGGTCTTCATGGTCGCCTTCGTGTTGCTCAGTATAGACCGAGAAGGCGCGGAGCGCGGCTCGCCGAACGGTTGGGGTTGCCGGGCCGCCCGAACGCCAAGGGGGCAAGCCAAGTTGAGGTCGATCCGCGAAGATTGCAGGCGTCGCATACGAAAGTGTTGATAAACCCTTGACGCAATGTGCTGGCGGTGTGGTATAAAACATGACGTAAGGGGTTTGAGACAGAATCAGAACCCAAGGGGCGCTACTCACAGTCAGCAGGACATCGTTTCAGATCGGTGTTTTTGTTAGGTCGAGAGAGTGTTAGTGTCCATTAGTAAGCTGATCGTGAATTGTGTCCACGGTAACTATTGCATAGGTGCAAACCTTCATCGGCCGCCTTGGCTCCCAGCTCGGGCGGCCTTCGTTTTGTTGGGCTTTTCCAGCGTCCACGGGGATGCCTGAGCCGTTGCCGCCGCTCGCGGAAAACGAACCAAACGGGGGCGACCCGCGTGACTCGTTGGGTCATAAGCCGGCAATGGAACACCGCGCCAGTATCAGCGTGAGGGCATATGGTTATAGCGTTGCTTCGCCCGGACTCCAGATCAACGTGGGCGACCCAAAAGGACAAGACTTCGTCGGCGACCGCCGTCCAGGACCTCAGCAGCCGTGAAGGTCGTTATGCCTTAAGCAACGTCTTTAGTCGCTTGCCGATCCGAGCGGCACGCAAGGGGCGCCGTCTGCGGCGGCCTTCCGAGCTCTATCTACGGCCTTCCCCGCGCTGAGCGCGAGATCCCAGATCGCCGCGCCGAAGGCCGCACCGTAGACGATCGCCCAACCCATGCCGGGAACGAACGCGCGGTGGAGCGGCCCTGGGCTGAAGGAGTTGGCCACCGACGCCAAGAGGATCCAGGCGAAACCGAACGCGACGGCTGCGCCCAAACCCCTGCGCCAGATCGCCCAGGCGACCAGCAATGGGCTCAGGATGAGCGCCCAACAGGTCGTCGAGGTCAGCCTGCCACCGACCATCATCAGGCCGGTCAGGAGGAAGGAGCCGATAGAAACCTCCTGTACGTCTGCCAGAAACGCAAGCGTGGCGCCGGTCGAAAGCACCCAGGCCGCCCAGTACGCCGCAGAAAGAAACCCGTAGGACAGCCTGCTTCTCTTCCTCCGCAACCCGCAAAAGAGCGCGCCCGACGCCAAAGCTGCAAGGGCGACGATCACAGACGGCATGTCCCAAAGGAAGAGCGCGCTCCCCCAAGGCTGCGTGGCGTCCATGATCAGGCGGCGCCACCAACCGTTGTTGGAGGCGTACTGGTATCCCACGCCGCCCAACACGGAAAGCCTGAAGAGGTTGAAGGCGATTCCAAACGTCCAGGCCAGCGTCGCGCGTTGCGCGATTCCCCGCCGTTTCTCCGGGCGGGAGCGAAGCGGCCAGTCCAAGAGCGGAAGAGCGAACGGCATAAGGATGACCACCTCCTTGCTGGCGCACGCGAGGTAAAGCGGCGCCAACCAGAGGAGGTTCCATGGGCCGGTTCTCTTGCGGTTGCCGACGCCCAGATAGGCCATGACGGCGACGGCGAGGAAGATGCCGGCCAGGACGTCGGGCGCGTTCTTCCATTCCCGGACGAGAAGCCACGCGACCGGCGAGGTGGGAACGAGCCCCCACGCGCCGTAGACCATCACGATCCAGCCGACCAACAGGCAGGGCCCGACGCCCCCGCCCGGCGGCAGGAAGCGTCGGAAGACCATCGCCATCGCGCTGAGGAACAGCGGTATGAAGGCGAAGTAGGCCACGTTGTTGACGTTGGGGTAAAGCCTTTCATCGTTGCCGAACCAGCGCCATTCCAGCCAGAACGCATAGGAGGATATGGGGCGGTAGAAGACCATTCGCTCGCGGAACGGGTGGCCCGGAATCGGTACCTCCCCGGGGCCCCACACCCCGGCCCACCAGGAGAGGGTGTCCGCGAACGACTTGTGGCGGGATATGCCCCCGTGGATCGTGTAGGCGTCGATGTCCACCGCGCCGGTGGCGGCGTCCCACGTGGTGCGCGGCAGCGGCGGCGAGGCGTTGGCTTTGGCGATGTCGCGCAGGCAGCCGACCATCGCCGCACCCGCCAGCAAGGCGAGGGCGAGCCCCGATATCCATGCAGCAATCTGTTTGATAGAAAGCAACGTAGCCTTCCGAAAAGGAAAGGATCGCCCTCCATTCTTGCTGTGGCGGCGCCGCGATGGCAACCTTTGGCGGGGAATGACGCAAGAACGAGCAACGCCGAAGCGTTGCTCGTTCGAAAAGCGTTGCGTGCGCGAAGGCCGTTACGGCTTCTCGGCGCAGCCCGACTTGGCGCTCTTGGCCGCCGCGTCGAGGATCCGGCAGGCGTCCGCCGATATCTGCGGGTTACGGATGCCGGTGGGCGTCGCGCCGGTTTTCACGCAGTTCCAGAAGTACGGCGCCGGGCTCGTCCACTCCAGCGCGGGGCTCTCCCGCACCACGTCGGGTACGTCCGGCAGGGAGAGGGCGACCTTCTGGTCGAACACGCCGAGCGTGCCGTTCTTGCCATGCACGACCGGGTTGGCGCTCGCGTCCATGCCGTAGGTGGCCCATGTGCCCTCGATCACCGCGCTCATCTTGGGGTACTTGAGCAGGCACACGGCGTGATCCTCGGCCACGTCGTAGTCCTTGGTGTAGTTGCCCTTCACGCAGTACACGCTCTCGGGCATTCCGAAGTACCAGCGGCATACCACGGCGCCGTAGCAGCAGAAGTCGGCCATCGCGCCACCGCCGGAGAGCTTCTCGTCGTAGAGCCACTCGACGAACCACGGGTCGCACCCGATCTCCTTGGGGCCGTGGTGTCCCAGGCGAAGCCGGAAGTGGAAGACCGGACCGATGGCGCCTTCGTCGATCTGGCGCTTCACTTCCTCCACCCAGGGCCACCAGGCGATGGGCCAGTTGATCATCAGCGTCTTGCCCGACGATTGCTGCGCCGCCAACATGCGGTCGGCGTCCGCCGCGTTCGCGGCCATCGCCTTTTCGACCATGCACGGAACGCCCTTCTGGAGCGCCTGGACGGCGATCTCGGCCGATTCGACGTTATTGCTGGTCACAACCAGCGCGTCGAGCGACTCTTTCTCCAGCATCTCCTGCCAAGACGTGTACTGCCGTTCGAACTTGGGGCCGTGCTCCTTCATCAGCGGCGTGGGGTCCGCCACGGACACCAGCCGGGCCCCTTCGACCGTCTTCCAGCTCTCGATCAGCCCGCCCACGTGCCCGTGGGTAAGGCCGGCGACGCCAACGCGTATCTCCTGCGACATGGGGCGCATACTACCCAAGGCCGGGGGCGGCCGTTACGGTAGGAAGTGGCCCATTTTGTCGCGTTTGGTTTGAAGGTAGCGCTCTCGGTGCTCCGAAGGTTCGGCGACGATCGGCACGTGCTCCACGACCTCCAGGCCGTAGCCGGAAAGCCCCTTCACCTTGGCGGGGTTGTTGGTCATCAGACGCATCTTGCGCACGCCCAGGTCGTAGAGCACCTGCGCGCCAAGCCCGTAGTCGCGTAGGTCGGCCTTGAATCCCAGCGCCTCGTTTGCCTCGACGGTGTCCAGGCCGCCGTCCTGCAGTTCATAGGCCTTCAGCTTGTTCACCAGGCCGATGCCGCGGCCCTCTTGGGCGATGTAAAGCACGACCCCCCGGCCGGCCTTCTCCACCTGTTGCATCGCCATGGCAAGTTGGTCGCCGCAGTCGCAGCGCAGCGAACCGAGCAGGTCGCCGGTGACGCAGGAGGAGTGCACGCGCACGAGCACCGGCTCCTTGGCCGAGACGTCGCCCTTCACCAGCGCCAGGTACGGGTGCGGTTCCACGCTGGTGGTGTAGGCGTAGAGCTGGAAGTCGCCGTGCTTGGTGGGGAAGTCGATCGGCCCCGCGGCGCGCTCGACCAACCGCTCGGTCGACCGCCGATAGGCGATGAGGTCGGAGATCGCGATGACCTTCAGGCCGTACTCCGCGGCAAACTTCTTGAGGGCCGGAAGCCGCTTCATGCGGCCGTCGTCGTCCACGATCTCGACGCCGATGGCCACCGGTTTCATCCCGGCAAGCACGCACAGGTCCACCGAGGCCTCCGTGTGGCCTGCGCGCCGCAGAACGCCGCCCTTCTCCGCTCGCAGCGGGATGAGGTGGCCCGGCCGCATCAGGTCGTCCGGTTTGGACTTGGGGTCGCAGAACACCTTGACGGTCGCGGCGCGGTCGAACGCCGAGACGCCGGTCGTGGTGTTGTGCATTGCGTCGACCGTCTCCGCCATCGCCGTCCCCAGACGCGCGGTGTTCTGCTTGGTCATCATGGGGACGCCAAGCTCGGCCAGCCGCTCGGCGGTGGTCGGCAGAAACGGCACGCCACGGCCGTAGGTGATCATGAAGTTCATCGCCTCGGGCGTGCACTTCTCACCGGCCAGGATCAGGTCGCCTTCGTTCTCGCGGTCGGGGTCGTCGACCACGATCAACATGCGGCCGGCCTTCAACTCCTCAAGCGCCTCGGGAATCGTCGCAAATGGCATTCACAACGATTTTACGCCCTACCGCCTGCGGTCTTAGGGGCGGCTGAGGGGATATGCTTCGGCCCGCCTATGAAGAACGTGCGCTACTTGAGCGACGGCTGGACCTTCTGTCAAAGCGACCGTGAGAGCCCGACGGGTTGGCTCCCGGCCACGGTTCCCGGCCACGTGCACCTGGACCTGATGCGCCACGGCATCGTTGCCGACCCGTTCTACCGGATGCAGGAGGCGGGCTGCGGTTGGGTCGACGAGGGGGACTGGACCTACCGGACGAGCTTCGATTGGCAGCCCGACCCCGAAAACCCGAAGCGTGCGCTCGTCTTCGAGGGGCTCGACACCGTGTGCGAGGTGTTCCTCAACGGCCAAGCGCTGGCGGACCACGACAACATGTTCGTGCCGCTCGAGGTGGACGTCACGACCGCCCTCAAGCCGGGCGCGAACGAGTTGGAGGTGCGTTTCGTCTCGGCGGCGCGCGTGGGGCGCGAACGCCGCGACTCCTACCTGGCCCAGCAGTGGATCGACCTGGACAAGGGGTTCGGCTTCGCGGAGCGTTCGTTCGTGCGCAAGGCGCAGTACATGTACGGCTGGGACTGGGGGCCGTGCCTCCAGTCGTGCGGCATCTGGCAGCCGGTGTCGCTGGTCGAGTACGCGGCGCGAGTTCAGGACGTGTGGGTGACGCAAGCGCACCTCGATGACGGTTCGGTGAAGGTAAGCACGAAAACCACCGCAGAGCGGCCGAGCGACGTGGCGCTTTACACGGTGCTCATCGGGCCGGATGGGCCGATCGAGGAGTTCGATGGCGACTTCGAGACGGTGATCGAGGAGCCGGAACTTTGGTGGCCGCACGACCTGGGCGAGCAGCCGCTGTACGCCGTCATGGCCATGCTCATCGGGCCAGACGGCGCCGTGCTCGACTCCAAGCTGGAGTCGTTCGGCCTGCGGGAACTCGAACTGATCCGCGAGAAGGACGAGTTCGGCGAGAGCTTCCGGTTCGTGGTGAACGGTACGCCGGTATGGGCGCGCGGCGCCGACTGGATCCCCGACCACTCGTTCCCGTCGACCGTCACGCCCCGGCAGGTCCACGACCAGCTTCAGCGTGCCAGAGACCTGAACATGAACATGATCCGGGTCTGGGGCGGTGGCCTGGTTGAGAGCGACGCCTTCTACGCGGCCGCAGACGAACTCGGCATCCTGATCTGGCAAGACTTCTGCTACGCCTGCGCGCTCTACCCGGACGATGAGCCGGCGCAGAAGGTGGCGCGGTTGGAGACCGAGGCAGCGGTGCGCCGCCTCCGGAACCGCCCATCGCTGGCGGTCTGGTGCGGCAACAACGAGATCCAGTGGAGCTTTGAGGAGCACGTGGGCAAGCACCCCGGCGCGGCCCAGCGCATCCACGGCGACAACATCTTCCTCGGGGTGATCCCGCAGGTGCTTGGGGAACTGGACCCCGACCGCCCCTACACGCCGTCCAGCCCGTGGGGGCGCGACGACTCGCTGCCACAGGAGCTGCGCGGGGCGCAGAAGGGCAGCACGATGGGCGGCATCGGCAACCAGCACAACTGGGATGTGTGGCACGGGCGCGGCGACTGGCGCTACTACACGGAGAGCCGCCCGCGGTTCACCTCGGAGTTCGGGTTTGCCTCCTCGCCCACGCTGGCCACGTGGCGCTCGGCCCTGGCCCCGGAGGACGAGTCCGTCGACGGGCCGGTGGTGCGTTGGCACGACAAGACGCGCAAGGGCTATGAGACGTACCTCGGCTTCACCAAGCTGCACTACCCGGAGATGGCCACGCTGGAGGACCTGGTCTACTACACGCAGCTCAACCAGCGCGACGCGATGCGCCACGGCGTGGAGCACATGCGCCGCTCGGAGTACTGCAAAGGCGCGCTGATCTGGCAACTGAACGACTGCTGGCCGGTGCAGAGTTGGGCGCTCATCGACAGCAAGGGGCTCGTGAAACCTGCCGGTTGGGAGGTGTCGCGGCTCTTCGCGCCGGCGATGGTCAGCCTGGAGCGCGACGGCGACGCGATGCACGTGCACCTGGTCAACGACACGCCCGAGCGGCTGGAGGAGTTGGTTCGGGCGTCGGCGTACTCCACCCTCACCGGCGAGATGCTGCGCGAATGGGAGGTTGAGGCCTGCGTCGAGCCGTGCAGCCGCGCGAAGGTGCTCACCTTCTCGCTCAAAGGGCTTCCGACCACGCAGACCGCGGTGTTCGCTGGGATCGCCGACGAGCCGAGCAGCGCCACGTGGCGGTTCCTGGCCGAGCCGAAGGAGATGAAGTTCGCATCGCCGGCGACGATCACCGTCTCCACCTCGGGCGCCGAGGGATGCCAGTTGCGCTGCGCGGCGGCCGTGTACGACCTGGTGTTCGTCGATGCCGACGACCCGACGAACATTCGGCGGCAGGGAGACGTCCAGGCCTGCGGCCCGCTCTGCTTCACGAGCGCCGAGGCGGCGACGCTGGAGCTTGGGGCGGCGCGTCCGCCGCGCCGCGTGGTAGCTCGCTCGTTGGCCGGGGTTCACCCGGTGGAGTTCACGCGGACCCCGCTTTCCTGGCCGCCGGTCGGCTGATCGGCGGGTTGCGCCGTCGGCTGTCCCCGAAAAGGGCGCCGGCGGCGCGCCGAACATCACCAGCCCGCCCACCTCGCCCCCGCGTATCCCGTATAATCTCAAAAACCCCAAAAGCCTAGCGCGCCGTTTTGGCGTGTAAGCGCGTTTGTGTTTATTGGGGCGGCGAGCGAGGCGGGATATGACCAAATACATCTTTGTAACGGGCGGCGTTGTGAGTTCCATCGGGAAAGGGATCACCGCCGCGAGTCTCGGGCGCCTTCTGCGCAACCGCGGCTTCACCATCGCCCCGCTCAAGCTGGACCCCTACATCAACGTCGACGCCGGCACGATGAACCCCTACCAGCACGGCGAGGTGTTCGTCACCGACGACGGCAGCGAAACCGACCTCGACCTCGGCCACTACGAGCGGTTCATGGACGTGAGCTGCTCCAGCGGCAGCTCCGTGACCACCGGCAAGGTCTACCGGGCGGTCATCGAGTCCGAGCGGCGCGGCGACTACCTTGGCGCCACCGTCCAGGTCATCCCTCACGTCACGAACGAGATCAAGCGCAGCATCGTCGACCTCGGCAAGCAGCAGGAGGTCGACATCGTGTTGGCGGAGATCGGCGGCACGGTCGGCGACATCGAATCGCAGCCGTTCCTCGAAGCGATCCGCCAGATGCGCAAGGACTTCGGCTATGAGAACACGCTGTTCGTGCATGTCACGCTGGTTCCGACCGTCGGCCCGTGGCACGAGATCAAGACCAAGCCGACGCAGCACAGCGTGATCAAGCTGCGCGAGATCGGCATCACGCCCGACGTGCTGGTCTGCCGCACGGACGAGGAACTTCCGCCGGAGGTCAAGGACAAGATCAGCCTGTTCTGCGATGTGTCGAGCCAGGCGGTCATCGAGGGGTTGAGCGCGGAGACGATTTACGAAGTGCCGCTGCAGTACGAGGCGGCCGGCCTGGGCGACCTGATCGTGAAGCGGCTCGGCCTGGAGGCCCGCCCGGCGAAGATGAACGAGTGGGAGCAGCTCGTTGCGCGTCTGAAGCACCCGAGCCACCAGTGCCGCGTGGCCGTGGTGGGCAAGTACACCTCGAACGGCGACGCCTACAAGTCGATCGCCGAGGCGCTGGTGCATGCGGGCATCGCCAACGACGCCCGGGTCGACGTGAACTGGATCGAGAGCGACCGGTTCGAGAACGGCGAAACGCCCGAGGAACTGCTCGAGGGGATGGACGGCGTGGTGGTCGCGCCCGGCTTCGGCGAGCGCGGCATCGAGGGCAAGATCGCGGCGATCCGGTACGTGCGCGAGAACGGCATCCCGTTCTTGGGCATCTGCCTTGGGCTGCAGATGGCCGCCATCGAGTTCGCACGCGACGTGTGCGGGCTCGAAGGCGCGCACAGCGAGGAGTTCACCGAGGAGTCGCCGTACCCGGTTATCCACCTGCTGCCGGAGCAGCACGGCGTGACCGAGAAGGGCGCGACGATGCGGCTCGGCGCCTATCCGTGCAACATCGCCAACGGCACGGTGGCCCACCGGTTGTACGGCAAGACGCGCATCAGCGAGCGGCATCGCCACCGGTTCGAGGTGAACAACGACTTCCGCGAGCTCTTCATCTCGAAGGGAATGGTGGTCTCGGGCGTATCGCCGGACTACCGGCTGGTGGAGATCCTGGAGATCCCGTCGCACCCGTTCTTCGTGGGCACGCAGGCGCACCCCGAGTTCAAGTCGCGCCCGAACCGTCCGCACCCGCTGTTCCGCGGGCTGGTGGAGGCCGCCGTGAAGCACGGCGCCGCCGTCGCCGCGTCGCGGTAGGGTTTTTTGGGGTTTGGCGGGGGCGTCCCGGCTGGTTCCGGGCCGCCCCCGCTTTGCGTTTTGGGGGTTGTGGGGTGCAACGTTCCCGGGACACTGCCTTCGACCGAGATCCCTCCCCTTCGGTTCGGGATGACACGCTTGGGGGTTGGGTGGCCGGGGTGATGTCTTGTG
>CAZIIS010000105.1:0-9891 GCA_964539295.1 uncultured Fimbriimonadaceae bacterium
GCTCGAAACCGCCATCGACGAGGTCGAGGCCCAGCGCGCGGTTTACCGCTCGTAGCGTTGCCCCGGCCAGAAACTACAAAGCCCGGGTCGGATGACCCGGGCTAGGTTCGTTGGGTTTGTAGTGTGAACTACTCGCCAGCCGGAGTCGTGCCGCCGGCCGCCGGCGTCTCGCCCGCAGCGCTCTCTTCCTTCGGCGCGCAACCGGCCATCATCACACCCACCAAACTCAGAACCATCAGAATCGCGATCAGCTTCTTCATAAAAGTAACCTCCTCCTGCCGGCACGCGCCTATATCGACACGCCCGAGCGTTTGAAATGCGCGCGCGCCCCCCGCACTCGCAAGGGACAAACACCGCGCCTCTCATTATAGAGCGACGGGAAGCGCCAGCGAAACGGTTCGCCCAAACTTTTGGGCCACAAAAGGAGCATCAAACCGAGGCTGGGTTATACTTTCATCCTCCAACGATAGGCAATGGCGCCCTCAGATCGTTAGTGGATGGCGGCTTATGTTAAAGTACGACACGGTTCGCAATCAGGACGCCGAGTACGTGATGCCCGCATACCGGCGGTTCCCCACGCTCTTCGTCCAGGGCTCTGGCGCGACGCTGTGGGACATCCGAGGCAAGGAGTTCATCGATTTGACCGGCAGCGCCGGTCTCGTCGGTCACTGCGCCCCCTCGGTTGTGGCTGCCATCTCGCGACAGGCCGGCCAGCTCATCGGCGCAGCCAATTCGCTGCTCACGACGCCCCCGACTCAACTTTCCGAGCGGCTCTGCAAGCTCGCCGGAATGGACCGCGCGTTCATCGCCGACGGCGACGACGCGGCGGTGGATACGGCGCTCAAGATCGCCAAGAAGCACGGCCTTCAGAAGCGGCCGGATGGCGACTACGAGATCGTCGCGCTTCATCGGTCCAGCCACGGCGGCTCGCTTGGCGGGCTCAGCATCACCGGACAGCGCAAGCTGCAGCGGCCCTTCGAGCCGTTGCTCGGCGGCGTCACCTTCGTCGACGCCAACGACCTCGCCGCGCTCAAGGACGCGGTTTCGCACAAGACCGCGGCGATCGTGCTGGAACCGGTGCTTAGCGCCGGCGGCGGCTTGGCGCTCACCACCGAGTTTCTGAAGGCGGCGCGCGACCTGGCCGCGCAACACAGCGCCTTGCTCGTGTTCGACGAATCGGCCACGGGAGTGGGCCGCACCGGCTCTTGGTTTGCCTTCCAGCGCGCCGGCGTCCAGCCGGACGTGCTGGTGCTGGCCAACGGCCTCGGCGGCGGCCTGCCGATCGGCGTCTGTCTCGCCCGCGCATCGGCGGCCAAGCTGCTCTGCGAGGAAGAGCTCAACGGCTCCGGCGCTTCGCCCTTGGCCTGCGCCGCGGCGCTCGCCTTGGTGGACACCATCGAGGTCCAAGACCTGCTCCCGAAGTCGCAGAAGCTCGGCGCCGCGTTTGCGGACGCCGTACGAGCCATTGGCGGCCCGGTCTCGGACGTGCGCGCAAACGGCATGTACGTTTCGGTTGAGCTCAACAAACCCAACGCCGTCGAGGTGGCCGACCGCTGCTTTGAGAACGGGCTGCTGGTCAGCCCCGCGACCGACAACTCGCTGCTGCTGATGGCGCCGCTCAACGTCCGCAAGGACCAGTTGGACAAGGCGCTTGCGGCGTTCGCCGCCGGACTCGGCGTCGAGAAGCCCAAGGCGGCGCTCGTGGCCGAGGCGGTCGAACCGCGACCTACCAAGCTGCACGACGTGCTCGCGGTCGACGACCTGACGACCGAGCAGATCGTCGACGTGCTTGCGCTCGCCAAGGAGCTCAAGTACCGCCGCAAGAACGCGCCGGAGGTCATCACCCCGGTGGAGGGCCGAACCGTCGCGATGGTGTTCGAGAAGCCGTCGCTTCGCACCCGCGTGACCTTCGAGACCGCCATCCGCGAACTCGGCGGCCACCCGGTCCACCTCGGCCAGCAGGACATCGGCATGGGCCATCGCGAGTCCGTGCACGACGTCGCCTGCAACCTCGACCGCTGGTGCAACGCCATCGTCGCCCGGCTCTTCTGGCAGAAGGACCTCGTCACGATGGCCGAGGAGTGCCATATCCCGGTGGTCAACGCGCTCACCGAATATGAGCACCCGTGCCAGGCGCTGGCGGACATCCTCACGGTCCAGGAGATCTTCGGCGACCAGAAGGTGAAGATCACCTACGTCGGCGACGGGAACAACGTGGCCCGCTCGTTGGCGAAGGTCGCCGTGCGCCTTGGATACCCATTCACCATCTGCGGCCCGGAAAACTTCCGCCTGGAGAACATCGAGGGCATGGTCCAGACGAGCGACATGGAGGAGGGCCTCGCCGACGCGCACGTCATCTACACCGACGTCTGGGTCAGCATGGGCGACGAGCACGAGCAGGACCACCGCATGAAGGTGTTCGCCCCCTACCAGGTGAACGCGCGGCTGATGTCGATGGCGCCGAAGGATGCCATCTTCCTGCACTGCCTGCCGGCCCACCGCGGCTTCGAGGTCACCGACGAGGTGGTGGACTCCCCGCAGAGCCGGGTCTTCGACCAGTCCGAGAACCGGTTGTTCGCCCAGAAGGCGCTGCTGCAGCGCGTACTCGGCGGTTAGCCCGATCGCTCGACGACGCCTGCGCCGCTCCGCAACGTTGTTGCGGGGCGGCGCTTGCTTTTTGGGGAAGGGAGTCGCAAGGGGGCGCGCGAAAGGAGAAGCATGCTCGCAGCCCTGGCTCTGCTCGTGGTCTCCTCGGCGCCCGCCGAGCGCGCCGACGTGTACGTCTCCCCCAACGGCAACGACGCCTGGTCGGGCCGGCTTCCGACCGCGAACCGGAAGAAGACCGACGGCCCGTTCGCCACGCTGGAACGCGCGCGACGTGCCGTCCGCGACCTGCGTTCCGCCAAGCCCGACCTTGCCGGCCCAGTCGTCGTGCGACTGCGCGGGGGCACGTACCCGCTTGCCAAGACCCTCGAACTGGGGCCGCGGGACGGCGGCACGGAGGGCGCACCCGTGGTGTACGCCGCGTACGGCGCGGAGCGTCCGGTGTTGAGCGGAGGTGTGCGCCTCAAAGGGCTCAGGGTGTCGGAGGGCCGCTGGACGCTCAGCTTGCCCGAGGTGGCGCGGGGCGAGTGGAACTTCAGCCAGCTTTTCGTCAACGGCGAACGCCGCCTTCGTCCCCGGCTACCGAGGACCGGCTACTTCACGATTGAGGAGCAGCTTCCGCCGTCCGGCCGCTTCCAGACCAAAGGGGACGACCGCTTCCGATACCGCGAGGGTGACCTGGCGCCGCGCTACCACAACATGACCGACGTCGAGGCGCTGGTCCTCAACATCTGGAGCATGTCTCGCATGCGCCTGCGGGAGGTGGACCCCGCGACGCGCACGGTCGCCTTCACCGGCGCGACGGGCTACACCGATGGCTGGGCGAGCATGGCCAAGGGTCACCGCTACCTGCTGGAGAACGTGCGGGAGGCGCTCGCCGAGCCGGGGCAGTGGTACCTCGACCGCAAGTCGGGCCTCCTCACGGTGATCCCCAAGGCGGGCGAGACGGCGGCGAAGGCCGTGGTCGTGGCCCCTCGCCTGGAAAAGCTGCTGACGGTCCGCGGCTGCCGCCACCTGCGCTTCGAGGGGATCGGCCTCGCCCACACCAACACCACGCTGCCGGCTCAGGGTCGCCTATACCCGCAGGCCGAAGCGGACCTGAGCGGCGCCGTATCGCTGGAAAGCGCCGAGCACGTGGCGTTCGACCGATGCGACGTCGCGCTCACCGGAGGGTGGGCGATCGAGGTCGGCGATCGCTGCCGATACGTGACCGTCGAGCGCTGCCGGCTGACCGACCTCGGCGCCGGAGGGGTGAAGGTCGGCACACAGCGGTACGAGCCGAACGAGGCCCTGGCGACCGGCCATGTGACCGTCCGCGATTGCCTGATCGCCGGGGGCGGGCGAGTGCACCCGGCGGCCATCGGCGTCTGGGTCGGCCACTCGGCCCACAACGCGATCGAGAACAACGAGATCGCCGACCTCTACTACACCGGCGTCTCGGTCGGTTGGTCCTGGGGTTACGGTCCGAGCGGGGCGCACCACAACCGGATCGCCGGCAACCACATCCACGACATAGGGCAGGGGCTGCTCAGCGACATGGGCGGCATCTACCACTTGGGCGTCGCACCCGGCGCCGTCATCCGCGACAACCGGGTCCATGCCGTCAAGAGCTTCGACTACGGCGGATGGGGGCTCTACCTGGACGAAGGAAGCACCGGCGTGCTGCTGGAGGGGAACCTGGTCTACGACACCAGCCGGGCGGGATTCCACCAGCACTACGGCAAGGAGAACGTGCTGCGCGGCAACGTGTTCGCCTTTGGCGGCGAGGCGCAGGTGATGCGCACCCGCTCGGAGCCGCACCTTTCGTTCACCTTCGAGCGCAACATCGTCCTCTCGGGAGGAACGCCCCTTCTGGCGGGGAACTGGCAGGGCGAGAACTACCGTTTCGACCGCAATCTCTGGTGGCGTACCGACGGCAAAACGCCCGATTTCGCGGGCCTGACCCTCGACGCCTGGAGGGCCAAAGGTCAGGACCTGCGCTCGATTGTTGCGGATCCGGCGTTCATTGACGCCGCGAAGGGCGACTTCCGGCTGAAACCCGGTAGTCCGGCCCTCTCGTTTGGGTTCAAGGCAATGGACCCTCGCTTCGGATTACCCAGGGCAAAATGGAATCGAAAAAGCCTTCCACCGGCCTTCCCTTTGGGGGACAACGCCCGATGACACCCAAAGAACGCGCAATAGCAGCCCTCGAACTACGCCAGCCCGACGACATCGTGCCGACGTTCGAACTTGAGTTTCAGTTGATGCCGGAACTCCTGGGCGAGGATTTGGCGTCGCTTGAAGGCCTTGAAGGCGACGAGCGCGAGCGGACGATCGCGCGGAACGCCGACCTGATGGTCGAGGTGGCCGAGCGGCTCGACTACTCCATCATCCGCGGCTACCAGCCGGAGGTGTTCCGAAGGCTGGTGGCGATCGGGGCCGACAAGACGTACCTGCTGTGCGGCGAGGCCGACGGCACGATGTCCATCCCCGACGGCGATACGATGGTGGAGCTTTCGACCGAGCTTTTCGAGGACCCCGAGGGGCTTCACGCCCGCCTGCGGCGCGACGCCGAGGCCGCCAAGGAGGCCGGAGTGCGCCAGATCGACGCCGGGGCCGAGATGCTCACGATGTGCGCGGACTACTGCTTCAACAAGGGTCCATTCCTCTCGCCGCCGATGTTCGCCGAGTTCGTCACGCCGTACCTGGCGGACATCATCGACTCCCATCGCCGGCACGGAGCCTACGTGGTGAAGCACACCGACGGCGACATCATGCCGATCCTCGACCAACTGGTCGAGTGCCGGCCCCACGGTCTCCACTCGTTGGACCCGCAGGGCGGCGTCGACATCGCCGAGGTGAAGCGACTGGTGGGCGACAAGGTTTGCCTATGCGGCAACGTGAACTGCGCGTTGTTGCAGACCGGGACGGACGAAGAGGTGGAGGCCAGCGCTCGCTATGCGCTTGAGCACGGCATGCCGGGCGGCGGCTACATCTACTGCACAAGCAACGTGGCGTTCAAAGGCATGGCGCTGGAGCGCTACCTGATGATTCTCGATATAAGGAAGCGCTACGGGCGCTACGACAAGAGCTGATGGAACGACAATACTATTTGGACCTCGCGGCCCAAGGGCTTCGCATGCCTGTGGGGGCCGACCTGGTGCTTCGAGAGAAGGCGGACGCCGCCGACATCCTGCTGGACGGCGTGCGCCTTGGCCAGGTGATCGAAGAGGCCGCGCGCCAGTACCGGACTCCGCTCGCATTCCCCCTGATGGACCTCTCCATCGAGAAGGCCGCTATCGCCGCCATCCTCGGCATCCCGGAGAAGGACGCCGCGACGTTCCATCTGAACGAGGCGCCGGGGGAGGATGTGTTCGAGAAGGTCGCCGAGGCGACCAAGGGACCGCGCATCCCGCGCATGCAGGCGACCCAAGAGGCGGTGGCCTACATCGCCGAGAAGGCCGACCTTCTGCCGATCGGCATGAGCATCGGCCCGTTCTCGCTGATGACCAAGCTGCTGGCCGACCCGATCACGCCGATCTACCTCTCGGGTATGGGCCTCACGGCCGAGGAGGAGCCGGAGATCGGGATGGTCGAGGCCGCGCTCAAGCTGGCCGAGACCGTCATCGATTGGTCGCTCCGCGGCCAGGCGGAGGCCGGCGCCAAGGCGGTCTTCATCTGCGAGCCGGCGGCGAACGTGGCGTACTTCTCGCCCAAGCAGCTCGATGGCGGTTCGGACATCTACGAGCGGTACGTCATGCAGCCCAACCTGCGCATGAAGGCGATGTTGGACGAACTCGCCGTGGACCTGATCTTCCACAACTGCGGCGAGCTGACCAACGGCATGGTCGAGCAGTTCGCGCGCCTGCGGCCCGTGGTGATCTCGCTCGGGAGCTCGCGCAACCTATGGGAGGACGCGGCGCTCGTGCCAAACGACATCGTGCTCTACGGCAACTTGCCGTCGAAGCAGTTCTACTCCGACGATTTGGTGAGCGTGGAGCGCGCCAAGCAGCTTGGGAACGAACTCCTTGCTAAGATGAAAGCGACCGGCCATCCGTTCATACTGGGTAGCGAATGCGACGTGCTCTCGGTTCCGGGTGCGGAGTCGAAAATCAAGAGCAAGGTCGAGGCGTTCCTTTCATGTCACCTTTGATCGACCTACTATCGGCATCGGCCCAGAGGCCCATCCTCAGTGACGGCGGGATGGGCACGCAGCTCTTCGCGGCGGGCCTCAAACCCGGCGCGTCGCCTGAGCTCTGGAACGTCGACCACGCGGAGGCGGTGCAGGACGTGCACCGGCGGTACCGCGCGGCGGGCGCGATGCTGCTGACCACGAACACGTTCGGCGGCAGCGAGCCGGCTCTGGCTCGGCACGGGCTGGCGAACCGGATGGCCGAACTGAATCAAGCGGCCGCGCGCAACGCGAAGGCGGTCGCCGACGGGGCGTTCGTCATGGGCGACGTCGGACCGTTTGGCGGGTTCCTCGAGCCGTACGGCGACATGACCGAGGAGGAACTGCTCGGCGTCTTCTCGCGGCAGGTCCAGGCACTTGTCGAGGGGGGCGTCGACGCCATCGCGGTCGAGACGATGGTCGATCCAAACGAGGTTTGGGTGGCGGTCCGAGCGGCCAAAGCGGTCTGCGACCTGCCGGTCTTTGCCACCTATGCGTTCAACAGCGACGGGGCGGGCGGCTTCCGCACGATGATGGGCGCGAGCCCTGCGGACGCGCTGAAGGCCGCCTTTGACGCGGGGGCCGACGCCGCGGGCGCGAACTGCGGAACGGACCTGAGCCTGGACGACTACCGCGCTCTGGCCAAGGCGTTGATGGCGGCCGCGGACGGAAAGCCGGTCGTGCTACAGCCAAACGCCGGGCGGCCCGAAACGGTGGACGGCAGGCTGATCTACCGCGCCACGCCGGACGACATGGCCGCGTTGGCCAAGGACCTCGTCGCCACCGGCGTGCGGGTCGTTGGCGGGTGCTGCGGGACGACTCCCGAGCACATTGGCGCCGCAGCCGCGGCGCTGGGGTTGGTATGACAAGCAAAGAAAGGATGATGACGGCGCTCGCGGGCGGCAAGCCCGACCGCCTGCCGATTACGATTCACCAGTGGCAGGCGTACCAACTGGAGCACCACATGGGGGGCCTCGACCAGGTCGAGGCGTTCAAAGCCGCGGGCCTGGACGCGTCGACCTGCGTGTACGACGTGATGTTCCTTCGCGAGTCGCCCAACTGGCGGCAGACGCAGGAGGACCTGGGCGTGAAGGGCGATGAGCGCTACACCCGCTACCACGTCGTCACTCCCGACGGCGACCTTACCTGGGTGACGGCGACCAACCCGTACACGACGTTCAAGACCGAGTTTCCGGTGAAGAACGAAAAGGACGCCGAGGCGTTCATCAGGCACTTCCCGGGTCTGGACGTGAACGTCGAGGCGCTGAACCGGTGGTACGACCAGACCGGAGATTCGGGCATCGTGCGCGGCTTCCCCTCCTTCTTTGGGCAGTCCGGCCCCTGGCAGGATTTCTGCGAGATGGTCGGCACCGAGGAGGCGATCTTCTGGGCGATGGACGAACCGGAACTCGTGCACCACGTGCTGGACGGCCTAACCCAGGGCAAGGTCGAGAACGTCTACCGGGTGATGCCCGGCCTGCACTACGACCTGGTTGAGTGCGGCGGCGGTTCGGCCAGCGCGAACGTGATCAGCCCCTCGATGTTCGAGGAGTTCTGCGTGCCGTACGACAAGCGGCTGAACGACGCGATCCGCGAGACGGGGCACAAGACCGTCTATCACACGTGCGGCCACATGATGCAGATCCTGGACCTGATCCCGCTCAACGGCACGGATGCCGCGGAGACGCTCAGCCCTCCCGGAGTCGGCGGCAACATCCGCCCCGAGGATCGGCCGACCGTGAAGGCCAAACTGGGCAGCAAGGTTCCGCTTATCGGCGGGGTCGACCAGAAGGGTCTGGAGACCTGGACGCCGGAGCAGGTGGAGGCCGAGGTGGTCAACTGCTTCGAAACGTTCGGCGTGGGCGGCGGCTACATCTGCAGCGCCAGCGACCACTTCTTCCAAGCCCCGCTCGAGAACCTGAAGGCCATGTCGCGGGCGGCCGAGCGCTGCGTCTACTAACCGTTCATCGGTCGTAACGACAGATGGTCTCCACCGCGTGCATGAAGCCGCGGACCGCCTCCAGCGAGGCGCCCGCCGGGATCGAGCCCGCGGTGGCGACCACCAGTCCGCCGTCTTTGCCGACCGCTTCGAAGTCGCGCCGCACCTCGGCCTCGACGTCCTTCTGCGAGCCGTTGCGCAGGGTGAACGGCGCCACCTGGCCGTGGATCTCGGTGCGCGGCATGTGGCAGCGGATCTCGGCCGCCGGGACGGTTGGCCCGAAGTTTACGGCGCTGAAGTTAAGGGGCGCCAGCAACGGCAGCAGGTGGGCCATCGCCGAGTCCGAGTGCTGGTAACGGTAGTCGCTCGGCTCAGGCGCAAAGGCCGCGAACACCCTTCTCATCGCCGGCAGGCAGTACTCGGCGTATAGCTTCGGCGAAAAGAGCGCGCAGTTGTCGTCCAGCCAGCCGGCCCCGCGGATGGTCGTGCCCTGTTCCGCGGCGATCACCCGGTGGTAGCGGATCAGGACGTCCGCGAAGAGCTCGAAGTACCGACCCATGTCGGCCGGGTAGTCCTCGATCCAGTAGAACAGGCGCGTCGAACCGACCACCGAGGTAGCCACGGTGGCGGGCCCGCGGCTCCAGGCCCGGGTTTCCCTCGCGCCCTTTTCGAGCTTGGCGCCGGTCGAAAGGATGAGTTGGAGCAGGTCGCCGTCCGACATCTGCTCCAGTTCGTCCAGCTTGGCGCGAAACTCGTCGATGGTTTCGACGCCCGGCTGGAGCCAGGGCGTGCCGCCCTCGGTGAGTTCGGCGTGCGACCCGAAGACCTCCTCGATCCGCATGACGGGCGGGGGCGCGGGGCTCTCCGAGAACGGCCGCAGGCCCACGGCCTCCTGGCAGCGGTCGTTGCACTCGCGGTTGATGCTTAGCCGGAACTCCTCGTCGCCGTAGTAACGGAGCGTGCTGGGAAGGCGCATCTCCTCGAAGAGCCAGTGCTCGTCGAAGCCGAGGCTGATCGGGGCGCGGGGCTTGTCCGTGCGGAACGGTTTGCCCGAGGACTCGGCGTTCTCGCGCCAAAACCGATCGAGGTCAAGGGGGACGCCCATGTCGGGATTCAGCATACCGACAAGCGGCATGGCGCGCCTTTGGTTCCGGCGCAGGTGAGCGCGGGACGTGCGCCGTTGGAGTCGTGGGCGGCT
>CAZIIS010000106.1:0-9850 GCA_964539295.1 uncultured Fimbriimonadaceae bacterium
ATTACGTCAAGCTCCTTGGCACGCAGGCGAGCGGGCTGGGCGCCGGCCCCGCTGGCGCGGCGTGGGGCGCCGCCGGCGGGGCGCAAGCCATGCAGACCAACCTGCTGGCCGATTCCAACCTCGACAGCGTGGCCGCGGTCATCAACCAGGTTCGCGACCTAGTCACGAGCACGGATGCGGCCACGATGGCCGGGAACCATCTCGCCTCGCTGTTCAACGCCCTAAGCTCGCACGTGAGCCGGTACGGCTTGCCAAACGTGCGGAACCTCGACGGCTACCTGACTTACCTCAACACGGCGCAGGCCACGAAGTGGCAGCTACTGGTTGACCCCAGGTGGCGCGACATCCAGGCGTTCCAGACGCCGTCGTCCTGGAACGTGTTCTTCGAGGTGCTCCAGGGCGCCACGTATGCCAACGCGCTCGGCAAGCTCGTGGTTGGGACGGGCTTCACCGCGGGTGCGACGGTCGACACGACCCAGTTCGCTGGCGGTTTTGCGCAGGTCAACGTCTCCGGGCTCACGGGCTCGGGAACGGTCACGGTCACCGGAACGGCCCTCGACCCGGCGACCAAGACCTACGTGCCCTCCAAGACCTGGACGGCTGCCGTCAACGCCAACGGCGTCACGGCGCTCGCGCCGGGCGGCGCTACCCCCGCGGCTGCGGACTCGCTCATCTGTGCCGTCTCGGCGATCACCGTGGCGGCCGGCATCACCGCCGGCACGGTCTACGTCGAGGCCAAGGGTCCGACGAGGAGCACCAGGCCGTGACGGACGCAGTGGTCTACCTCAAGGGGGTCGAGGCGGTCCTCGCCAACCCGAAGAGCGTGTTCGACCGCTGTGGCGAGCTGCTCCGCGACGATGCCCTGCGGCAGTTCCAGGCGGGCGGCGACCCGGCGTGGCGGCCCCTCTCGCGCTACACGATCGCCAAGAAACGGTCGTTCGGCAAGAAGCCGCTTGACCAACGCGCGAGTGGGTACGTGCGCATGAACCGGAAGGGCCAGATCCCGAAGATGCTGGTGCAAAACGGCAACTTTGGGCCGGAGAACATCCTCATGCGCACGGGCGCGCTGCTCTCCAGCTGGACGCAAACGCAGGACCCTGACCACATCGAGCGCATCAACGGAGACACGTTGGAGTTCGGGTCGAGCGTGCCGTACGCGCGGATCCACCAGTTAGGGGGCTCTGTTCCGCTCTTCGGCAACCGCGAGAAGATGGTGCACATCCCAGCCCGTCCGATTCGCATCACTGACGCCGCTCTGGCGGCCATGACCAAGGCGGCGGCTGAAGTGGTCGCCGGCGTCGACGCAGGTTAAAACATGCCAATTGCACAAGGCAGACACGGTTACGTGACGATCGGGGGCAACCCCTACCCGGTCTACGACTGGCAGATGAACGACGCCCGGAACCTCGTGGCGCCGATGCCGGTCGGCAACTCCTGGGGCACGCACTGGGCGGAGGGCTTGCGGACGACTCGGTTCACCGCTCGGGTGCAGTGCCGCACCAAACCGACTGAGGTTCTGGCGCTTGCGTTTTGGGACATGTTCCTGAAGCGCACGTGGACAGGTGGGTTCGACGACACCGCCGCGCTCGCGATCGTGGCCAGCGATGGCTCGCGGCTCCACACGCTTTCGAACGCCAAGGCCGAGGCGTTCTCGCTTTCGTTCCAACTTGGGCAGCCGGTAGCGCTTTCTGTGGTGTTCGTGGCGCCAGGGCTGCCAGTGCCAACGGCTCACACGCCGACCGACTACTCGCACACCGTGGACGTGGCCGCACCCCTCATGTGGGATGCGGTGACCTTCGGCGGCTTCACCGGCAGCGTGTACGGGGCGGAGATCACCTACGCCAACAACCACCTTCCCAACGGGCCGCTCAACGGGACGAAGAACCTCGTCAGCTACGACGCCGGCGTCATGACCGCCGGGGCGAAGTTCACGTTCGCTGCACAGTCACCGTCCGCCTTCCCGTTCGCCGATGGCGCTGCGCTGACCATCGCCATGGGAGCGTCGCCGAACACGAGGACCGTGAGCTTGACCAGCGTCGTGCCGAACAACCCGGACGATCGCAACGTGAGCCCGGGCCAGACCTACGTGTCGCCGTCTTGCCTCGTGCAGGGCAGCGTGACGACTCCTCCGCTGGTGGTGAGCTGAGATGCTGGAAGGATTCGTTTCGAACCTCGCAAGCGCGGTCGACGCCCTCACGGGCGGCATCCGCATCATCCAAAAGTGGGCCTACGCCCACATCGCCGCAGCGGGAACCACGACGGTGAAGGCAGCCCCTGGCGTGCTCGGGAGCGTCGTCGTCAACAAGGCGGGCGACGCCGCGGCCACGGTGACGGTCTACGACAACACCGCCGGCAGTGGGACGGTCGTCGCGGTCATCGACGCGTCGGCCAAGGGCGCCTACGCTTTCAACGCGGCGCTTGCGACGGGCTTGACGGTGGTCGTGGCCAGCACGACCGCGCCTGACGTGACCGTGACCTACGCCTAGGGAGGGCGCGATGAGCAACTACCTGGCCAGACACCACCGGTACACATCAAGCGGCTACGTGTTCGACTCGGGCGGGGCTCAGGCTCTCGACGGATCGGACGCCGCGTCTTGGAGCCCGCTCTACTGCTCGGTTGCGGCGCAGAGCTACCCCGCCGGCACGGCCGTGCTCATCACCACGACCGCCGGCGACGGCTCGCATGCCGCGACCACATCCAAGACGTTCACGACGGTGGACATGTCGCGCATGCCTCAGACGCTCTCGCTTTGGCTCTGGTGGGACCCGAGCAACCCGTCAACCACGACGGCCATCCAGTTTTCGCTGGGGGACTACTCCAACTATTGGAGCTACGACTTCGACCGCGGCCGGCTCCAGCCGGGCTGGAACAAGATCGTCATCGCGGGCACGCAGTTCACGGTCGCCGGTTCGCCGAGTTGGTCGAGCGTGAAGCAGTTCCGGACGCGCCTAATGGCGGGTTCCGGGGAGGTGTACCGGTACGCCATTCGCGACGTCAGGCTGGGCGAGTACTGCCGACCGGTGGTGCAGGTGCAATTCGACGACTGCGTAGCCACGATGTACGCCAACGGCTGGCCGCTGGTGCAGGCCTCGGGGCTCCCCGTGACTCTGCATTGCATCTCCAGCCTGATCGGGACCGGTGGGTATATGACGCTGGCGCAGGTCAAGGAGATCTACGCGGCTGGGCACGACGTGGCCAACCACACCGCGGACCATCTCAACCTGGGAAGCGCCGACTACGACACCGCGCGCTACCAGATACGGACCGGGCAGGATTTCCTCTCAGCCAATGGCATGACGCGGGGCGAGTGCCACCGCCACGTTGCGTGGCCGTACGGCGTTGCGAGCGCAGCGGCGCAGAAGGCGGCCGCCGACTTGGGCGTTCGGACGGCGCGGCGCGTATATGGCAACGCCGCCCCACACCCACTCGGGGACGGGCGGCTCATGACCCAGTGCTACAACATCGCGAACACCACCACGCTGGGCAACGTGCAGGCCGTGGTCAACGCGGCCATCGCGATCGGCGGGGTTGTGAGGCTCCTGATGCACAAGATCGTCAACTCACCGGCGGCGTCTGACGAGTGGTCGACCGCGAACCTTCAGACGCTGCTTACGTGGCTCAGGGGTTTGCGGGATGGCGGGGTGATCGCAGTGATGACCGAGAGCCAGTGGCACGATGGGTTGAGCGCGTGAATGTGAAGGCGCGACATGGCTGAATCCGAAGCGATCATCAACATACGGCTGGCGAACATCGAGCAGGCGTTGGCGCAGGTGCGCGAACTCCGGGGCCAGCTCGAAGGCCTGGGCGTGGGCATCGGGGGCGCGGCGCCCATGCCCGGAGGCGTGCCGGGCGGCGGGGGCAACGGCGTTCCTGGAGCAGCCCCGGCGGGTGGCCAGATGGCGGCTTCCAGCACTCCGCCTCCTCCTCCCATGACGCCGCCGACCGCCGTGTCCATGGCAGGTGCAACGGCAGGCACCCCGGCCGCGGCGGCTTCGGCTGCGGCGTCGCAGCAGGCCGCTCAGAATCCGCAACCTGGCGGCGCTCCAGATCCGCCGAGCCCGCAGCCACCAGTACCACCGGTACCAGTGCCCGGGTCCAACTTCAAGGAGATGGCGGCGGCCGTCGGGTTGAACCAGGCGATCACAGATACCTTCCGGGTGATCAACCAGGGGCTAGGCATGGCCTCGCAGTCTGCGGCGTCTGGCGGCCCGGCGTACTACGAGCGCATGGTCCCCGGCGCAATATCGACCACCTTGACCGTGCTTGGCACGTTGGCCGGGTTCGCGATTGGCGGCCCTGTCGTCGCGGGGCTCGGCGCGCTCGTCGCGAGCGGCATTGGCGGCGGCGTCAGCGCGCTGATCGGCCCGGAGATAGAGAAGGACATCGCGAACAGGCGCATGCGCGCCGCGATGTGGGGCTATGATGGTCGGTTCCCGGCCGGGAGCTTGCCCACCGCCGTGGCCGAAGTGGCGTACCGAGGGGCCATCGAGGGGCGCCCGCTGCCACCCGAGTTGGCGGCTCGTCTGGGCGACCTCTACGGCACGAGCAGCTACGCGGGTAGCCAAACGATGCGCCCAGGCCTGTTCAACCAGGAGATGCTGGAGGCGGGCACCAACGCGCTCCAACGGCTCATCTACGACCCGGCGGTGCTGCGCCAGATGGGCGCTCCCGACTCCTATGCCGCCAGCGCCGATGCGGACACCATCCGACGCATCGCGCACGCGGGCGCGTGGTCGGATCCGGGTGCTGCAGCTACCGCACTGGGCGCCCTTAAGAACAAGACCCCCGCGGACGAGGCGTTTGCTGGGCTGCTGCGGCAGATCGTGCCGGTCAAGGAGGCGACAAAGGCGAAGCTGGAGCTAGGGGAGGCCCAGACCGCGTTGGCAACGGAGCGGATGAGCCTGTACGGTGCCAGGGAGAACATTGGCTTCCAGTCTGCGATGCAGACGACCATCGACGCGCTCCGAGAGCAGTTGGCAGCCATGCGCGGCCTAAGAGCAGCGAACAACCCTGACGTGGTCGCAGATGGGTTGAACGCAGCGGGACTGGGGTGGTTGGCGCCTACAGCCAGGGAGAGACTGAGGCAGTACGGCACGGAGACAACCGATGCGGAGGGCATGGCGCAGGCCGCGCTCGACATGGCGCTCGAACGTCAGAAGTGGCAGCCGCGGCAGACTGAGAACGCCGAGATAAGCGCGAAAGACGCCTATCGGATGAACCAAGCGAAGCGCGACCTGGACATGTTCCGCAGAACCGGCGTGCCAGTGGCTTCGCTGCCATGGGGCAGGCTCACCAACGAGGCCAATGCGAGAGTCGACCGGCTCAGCACGATCGTCGACAATACCCCCGAGAACACCCCTGCTCGGTATGCTGCGGAGGATGAACTGGGACAGGCTGAGCACTTTCGCGACTACGAGTTGCCGGCCCAGATACGGGAAGCGAAGTACACCTCGGCGCAATCGACGATCGGCCTGGCCTCGGCCCAGCGTTCGGCGGCAGGGGCCTCCGCCTGGCACTTCGGCTCGGCGATGGAGCAGGCGACGGGCCCGCTCGACGAGCAGATCCGTGCGACGCGCGAGCTGCTCGACCTCAACCGGTCCGTGCTCGAAACCAAGAAGAACCTCACGGACGAGGAGCGCAAGCAGCTCGCGACGGGCGTGGCGCAAGGTGAGGCCGACATCAAGCGGCTCACCGCGGCGCGGGCGGTGGCTGCGATCGTAGCGCAGTACCGGATCGACATCGACCCAGCTCAGGCGGCGCTTCAGCGAGCGCAGATATCCGTCGTCCAGGGCGGCGCGGGAAGCATCGGCACCTCGGCCGCCATTGACTACGCGCAGGCCGACCTGTCCCTCCGTCAGAACGCGCTTCAGTCGGCGTCGGCGGTGTTTGGCCCGAACAGCCAAGAGGCTCTGAACGCCCGGGCGAACGTGCGCGCTGCGCAACTGGCGCTCGCTCAGACTCAGGGCGCGGCCGGGGCCCCGGCTCCGTCGGCGGCGTGGGACATCGAGATGAACCGCGCCACAACGATGGGGGAGTTCTTCCGGGCTGGCTACTTCGGAAGCGCCGGCGCCGCACGAGCCAACATCCAGAAGCGGCTGGGGCTCATCCAGGAGCAGATGGGCTACCTGGACCGGAACCGGACAGACCTGATTGAACAGGGAAGGTGGGGCGGCGACGCGGCCCAGCGGGATTACGAGGCGCGCAAACAGCAGCTTGCACTGCAGGCACTCGATCTACAACAGCAGTACGACGAGGGCTGGGACCAGCGGATGATCAGCCAGGTGTACAGCCTTGGGGGGAACTCCAGCCTGGCCCGGTCGCAGATGACCCACCGGGAGGCGGCCCTGGCGGGCATCTACAACCGCGCCTTCGGCGGCACGCATGAGCAGAGGTTCAGGGCTCGCACCGAAGGCCCTGCACGTTACCTGAGCATCATCGCAGGTGGAAACGCGAAGGGCATGGGCGAACATGGCCTGGCGGCTGCGGAGACGCAGCGGGTGAACGTCGAGGTGGACGTCAAGGTGAACGCCCGCGACGCGCAGACCGGAACGCCGCTGGAGTCCACGCAGCGCGTCGTGAGCGACGTGCGCACGGCCAACAACGCGGCCACGAACCCCAACGCCCGCGGCCCGTTCTGAGCCTACCGGGCCAGCCCAAACGTCTATGTATGTGCATGGATGCATCGCCTAACATAGTCGAACGAGTCAACAGGCGGGAGCCGGGGGCGCTCGCGGAGCTTCGGCGCGTCTACGATGCGCGGGTGCTTGCCACTTGCCGGCGGATCCTGCGATGCCGGGAGGACGCCGAGGACGCGGCCGCCGAGGTGTGGGTGCGCATCGCGCGCTACGCCGGGCGCCTACCGACCGCGGACGGCCTCAAGCTCGACGGCTACATCATCACGGTGGCACGCAACGTGTGTTTCAGCGTGCGGCGCCGGCAGGCGCTCGCCGAAGGAAGCGCGCTTGCGCCGGTCGAGGGGGTGGTCGACGAGCAGAACGACGACGCGGACGCGATCGTGCGTCGGGTGGACGCACGACGGACCGTGGAGCAGGCGCTCCCGAAGGTGGCGGCGGACGTGCGGGAAACGATCGTGGCGGTCGAGCTGATGGGCCTGAGCTACGGCGAAAGCGCCGTTCTCCTTGAGATTCCGGTTGGCACCGTGAAGTCGCGCCTGTTCCGCGGGAAGGCGGCCCTCCGGGCGGTGCTCGATGGCGCCGTGGGCCTCGATGTGGCCTGACGCGGTCTTACCTAGTATGCAGCTGCTCTTCTGGGCTCCCGCCGCAGGCGGCGCCAACCTCGGAACCCTCCAATGCCAGGGCGGCCACGTGCACATCGTGGGCGTGCCGGCGAGCCAGATGCCGGATTGGGAGGCGCTCGTCAACGAGATCGCCAACGGCTTCGGCCGGCTTCCGCCCACCGTTGACCAGATGGTCGCGGGGTTGGGTGACCGCGGCGTGAAGCGCGCCAGGCACGGCGTCCACATCGCGTTCGATGGCGACCTGTCGCACCGAAAGGTGCACACGCTCTCCGTGGACGAGCGGGAAACCGCCGCGCCCAAGCGGCGGCGCAAGGGCCGACCAGAGCCAGCCCCCGCGGCGCTGCAGGAGTGCGCGGAGGAGGCCTCCGACGCCGAACCCGACGGCGAGTAAATGCCGACCTACCTGACGGGCAGAGTCCGCACCATCGTATGGAGCGGCACGATCGACGGGGCGATCCATTACCGGTGGGGCGCCCCGACGGCCCAGGCGGGCTACATGCTCCGGGACGCCAAGTTCCAGATCGGCAGCCAAGAGGCGTTCGGCGCCGGGCGGTTGGGGAGCGTGGGCGGCGAGGGCAATTCCTCGGTCATCTCGAACGATGACCCGGTCCACTGGAGGCCGTTCTACGAAGTCGCGGCCTCGTGCCTCGGGGTGCGCGTCACCAACCGGGTGCAGAAAGATTACGCGAACACCTCCCAGGCGATCGACTGGATCGAGCCGCTCAACGGCTCCTACTCGATGAGCTTTGACGTCGAGGAGTGCGTGACGTTTGGGACGCTCGATGCCGAGTCGATGGACTCGGACGGCTGGCCCAAATACGGGGGGGCGCCCTATCCCGGCGAGGACATCCGGGGCACGAGCGTCAAGTTCTGGGAGAGACTCCGCGTGGGCGGGACCGCCACGGTCACGGTGACAGCCTGCGGGGCGACCGCGACGTCGAGCGTCACGATCACCACGGCCACGTCGATCGGGTCCTACAACGTCGAGCACTGGCACACCGTGAACAACGCCAACCAGGGGCGGATCGGCTACGGCGCCGCCGCGACGCTCGCCATTACCAACCGGTTCCACGGCCGCCTGTTCGGGGCGCCCTGCTCCTGGTCGACCGGCGCGTTCTCGGCCAACGCAAACGAGGGGATGACGATGACGATCCCGGACGCGAGCACGCAGGGCCACAACGCCGGCTGCCAGGTGTTCCTATCGCCCCTCGTCGAGTACGCGCTCGACGCCCGGTTGCGCTGTTTTGGCGAGGGGTACAACGGCTCGCAAACCCTCCAGTGGACGGCGGCGGCCGCATACGACGGGACCGACTGGAAGCCGGTCTACAGCGCAGCGACCCTCAACCCCAACGCGACGGTCGTGGCGGACCAGGCCGACTACTACACCCGGCTCTCGTTCGACGATGCGCCGCAGGCGGAATACTCGTCGCACCAACACTGTGGCGTCCGCTGCCGTCTGACCGCAGCGGGGCTTACGGCGACGTCGGATGACCCGCGAGGCTGGCGAGTGTTGCAGGCGGGCGCGGTGTACAACGCGTTCGCGCTGTCGCACGCACCGAGGGTGCTGCTCGATGACTGCTCCTCCACCGCCGGGTGGCAACCTGGGGCCAACACCACGATCACGCAGGGCGCTGGCGTCGTGCAATGCGCGGCGGTCGGCGGCCCTGGTTCGGCCACGCGCACGTTCGCGGAGGAGGTCGTCAGCGAGGGGTACCGCTATCTCCGACTGCGCCTGGTGGCCTCGCAACCCTGCGCGATCACCGTCGGTATTGGCTCGAAGGCCTGGACGGTTAACGCCACCGGCACAGCGGCCGACTACGACCTGGATCTGTGTTGCCCTGGCAACGCCACCGCGCAGGTCGACGCCAAGTCGAGCCGCTACCCGCTCGACGCAAACGCCAACGTGCAGGATTCGGCGTACTGGGGCGTGAGCAAGATCGCCACGATCGGGTTCTCGGCAATCCCCGACGGCGTCACGCTGAGCGTAGACGACATCGCGTTGGTGCGGCGAGACCACGCCCGCGTCTCGTTCCTGCCCGAGTTCGACACGTGGGAGAACGTCGGGACATACGCAGAAGGGGAGGACGAGTACTGGCAACAGCGCGCGATCCTGGGCGACGTGGACGGGCGCGTCGCACTCGACATCTACGACGTGGTCCGGAAGAAGGCGGCCGCAGACGGCCGGATCTCCTACACCATCCGCACCGTCAAGGACGCCGTCAACGCGATCAACGCCATCACCGGCTTCACCGCTACGCTCAACAGCGCGCTCACCGCCTCGGACGGCGCGGACTACACGGGATGGCGAACTGGCGGCTACCTCAACGCGAACCGGCCGCTCCTCTGGCTGTGGGGCGCGGGCGCGTACTACGCCAACCAAACGGACAAGTGGGTGGACGGCGTAGCCGTAGACCTCACGGCGGGCGCGAAAACGGTCTACGCGGCGACGCTGCAGGACGAGTGTCTTGGTTACCCCGGGATCGGCGACGCCTGGCTCGGACTGGACTATCCGGCGACGGCGGACGATTGGAGTCTGCCGGTGCGGTTGAGCCCGTTCCGACGGGGCCGGTCCTGGGGGATCGTGCACGGAT
>CAZIIS010000107.1:0-9734 GCA_964539295.1 uncultured Fimbriimonadaceae bacterium
CCTCCGCTCCTTGACACCTCGTTTTTCGACACGCTCCTCCGGGGTCGTGGGATTGCGGTGGGTGGATCCCGGGGTCTTCGACCCCGGGCTATTACCTGCGACCCCCTTCGGGGGTCGGAGACGCCGCGCGGCGCTTCCGTCAACCCCATCTCACCATCGCCACTGCCGGCATTTCCCCCTCCGTAGCCGGAGGCGTACGGAGGAGGTGCAGGGGGAGGCCAACCGCAACGGCCTTCCGAACGCGCGGGCCTCTTCAGCCGGCAACGGCAGCGCAACCAGGCTCCGACCGAGATCCCTCGCTCCGCTCGGGATGACAAGCTCGGGGGTCGGGGATGCCGCGCGGCGCTTCGCGGAACCAAGCCGCAGGCCCAGCTACCGGCGGATAGTCACGGCGGCGGCCAGCCGCCGCGCGGCCTCGACGTTCGTGCGATGCCCACTCGCCTGGGCGGTTACGCTGAGCAGCCCGACCGGCACGCCGGTCAGGTAGAGGTCGCCGATCAGGTCCAGCGTCTTGTGGCGCGCCGGTTCGTCCGGGAAGTGCGGCTCGTTCACGTACCCCTCGCGCCCGAGCACGAGGACCGTGCGTTCGTCCAGCCCGAGCCCCAGCCCGGCCGCGCGCGCCGGCTCGACCTCCTCCTCGAACGCCAGGGTGCGCGCCGGCGCCACCCCGCCCGCGTACTCCTCCGGCGAAAGCAGGCACTCGAACGTCTGCGTGCCCGGCCACCGCTCGCCCGTTTCGAACGTGAACCGCCACCGCCCCTCTCCCTTGGCGACCGCGATCCGCACTGGACCGTCGTGGAAAAAGACGCGCGCGTACGGGCCCTCCAGCGTCGCCTCGCCGAGCGGCGCCAGCCCGGCGCCCAAGATCGCCTCCACGTACTCCGCCGCGCCGCCGTCGAGCGCCGGCATCTCGGCGGTCGTCACCTCGACCTCCGCGTCGGTCACGCCCAGCCCCCCAAAGGCGCTCATCAGGTGTTCCACGGTGGCCACCGGCCCGAGCGTCGTACAGCGCCGCGTGTCGGTCACGTTGGCCGGCGAAGCGACCACCCGCTCCTCCCCCAACCGAAACGCGATCCCCTGCTCCCCGGGGCGGACGGTCACCCGCACCGGCACGCCGCTATGCAGCCCCAACCCCTCAAAGACGAGGTCATGCGTAACGGTTTGGCGCGGAAAGCTGATCACTTCGAGCGAAGCTCCTCGACCTCGCGCTCCAACTGCTTGAGCCGTTCGAGCAAGGCCGGCAGCTTGCCATACACCGCGCGAGCCCTCAGCCACTCCCCGTGCGGCATCTGCGGCATGCCGGAGTACGCCCCGGGCTTGTCGATCGACCCGAGCACGCCCGCCTGGCCGCCGATCACCACGTCGTCGCAAACCGTCACGTGGTCCGAGAAGCCGGCCTGCCCGGCAATCGTCACGCGCTCGCCCACCTTTGTGCTTCCCGAAATGCCGACCAGCGCCGCCGCCACCGTGTGCCGCCCGATCGAGCAGTTGTGCCCGACGTGGATCAGATTGTCGAGCTTCACGTCGTCCTCCACGACCGTCTCGGCGCACATCGCCCGGTCCACGCAGGTGTTCGCGCCGATCTCGGCGTCGGCGCCCAGCCGCACGCCTCCGACCTGCGGAACCTTGATCTGACGACGTCCGTCCCACTCAAAGCCGAAGCCGTCCGCCCCGAGCACGGCCCCGCTGTAGACGATAGCCCTCGGCCCGACCGTAACGTCCTGAACGAGCACCGCATGGGGGTAGAGCACCGCGCCCTCGCCCACTTCGCACGCCTCGCCCACGTAGCAGAACGGGTAGACGCGCGCGCCCGACGCGACCTTGGCGTACCGCTCGATCACCGCGTACGCCCCGATGGACGCCGCCGGATCGACCTCCGCCAACGGATCCACCACCGCGGTCGGGTGGATGCCCGGCGCAACCGGAGGTTCTCGCCGCATCTGCGCGAGCACCATGCCAAACGCCAGGCGAGGGTTGTCGACCAGGATCGCCGGCTTGTCAAACTCCGGCGAACCCTTCGCCACGATCACCGCGCCGACGCCCGACGCCAACACCGCCTCCAAAAACCTCGGCTTCTCGGCGAACGTGATCCCGTCCGCGGCGTCCATGCCCGCCGGGACGGCCTGCCGTATCACCAGATCGCCCGGGCCGCGAACCACGCCGTCCACGCTCGCGGCCAGTTCGCTCAGCGACCATTCACGTACCGGTTTCTCCATGCCAGAAACTCCTCTGTTGCGTCCCGCCCCTTGCCGGAATCCCACGTCAGACGGTACCCGCGCAGCGTCGCGAAAACCGTCGCCTGTTCCCGTAGACCCATGCCGCTGCGCAAGGCTGCGGACTGCGGCGCCCGCGGTTCCATCGGCGCCGCCACGCCGGGCAAGGAGGTCCGCGCACCCTGCGCCGGGGCGAGCCGCCGGTTTGGATTTGGCCCGGTACCCCGGAGTTCGGTCATCAGCCCGATGGTCACCTGCCTGGCCTCCTCCTCGGCCGCCATCTCCCGCGACTCCCGCTTGGCCAGGATGTCGGCCTCCAGCTTGGTGCGCCGGTCGCGGATCTCATCCAACAGCTCGGCGATCAAGCGGTCCACAGTCTGCCGGAACGCCGCGTCGTGCTCCCGGAGCCCTTGCCGCGCGGAAACGGCCTGAGCCAATCGGTTGGCGCCGAGCACGTCGCTCTTCGCCGCTTGGCGCAGCGACCGCGGGTCCGGGTCGGGATAGCCAACCGCCACGGCCAGCTCCCGCCGTAGTCCGCCGGCCCGTGGCGCGCCCTGCTCGAAGACCCTCGTCGCCTGGTCCCGCAGCGCGTTCTCCAACTCCGGGAATCCGGCGACCAGCGCGGCCCGCTCGGCCTCCTCCTGCGGCGCCAGCTCCAGCGCCACGCGATCGCGCATCCGCGCCCGCAGTTCGCGGAACGAACGCTCTTGGTCGTCGCGCGCGGCCTTCAGAGCCGCCTGGGCTTGGGCCATCGCCCCTCCGGCGTAGAGCCGCCGCTCCGGAAGGTCCGGGACGGCCATCTCCGCACGCCCGATCGCGGGTGTCGACGCGGCCGCCCCCACGCCCCCCGCGGCGGCCTCGCCCGTCACTGCCGGAACTCGTGAGAGGTCGATGCGCACCGTCTCGGGGGCCTTCGCGCACCCGCCAAGCCACGCAACGCAAAGCGCGGAACCGGCCGCAAGGCCGATTCCGCGCAAGCCGCGACCTGCCCGGCCGCCGGCGCACGCGCGGCGGCTTCCGGTCCGGTCTCGTCTCAGCCGATCACTTCTTGGCATTCATCGCCTTGACGGCGGCTTCGGTCAGGTCGTTGGCGCAGTAGACGGCCACGCTCGACTCGAACACCACCGTATAGCCCTGCGACTTCGAAACCTCGTTCACGGCCGTCTTGGCGCGCGCGAAGAGGTCGTTTCGAACCGTCTGCTCGCGGTTGGCCAGGTCCTGACGGAACTCCTGCTGCCACTCCATCAGCGCCCCGCGGGTCTTCTGCGCGCGCTGGTTGTACTCCACCAGCATGTCCGAATCCTCCTTGGTGGGGGACTTCTTCAGGTTCAGGTCGTTGTACTGCTTCGCCGCCGCGTCGACGTCGGCCTTGATCTTCTCGATCTCCTTCTTGTCGGCCTCCGTCGGGTTCTCCTTCAGCGTCAACGCGCGAAGCGAGACGGCCTGCTCCGTGGTCAGGACTCCCTGCTTGTCGCAATACTTCAGGAGCCCGTCCCGCGCGTCCACCATGGCCTGGAAGGTTTGGGTCGCCTTCTTCCCGGCGTCGCTGTCCTGGATCGCTTTCGAGATGTCCACGACTCCGATCTTGGTCTGGCCGTTCTGGAAGCCCCCCGCCAAGAGAACCGTTCCCAGCGCAGCCGCGACCACCCACCCTGCAACCGATACTGCTTTGATATTCATGTGTCTTGATCCCTGTCTCACTAGAAGCTGGTGCCGAACGAGAAGTGCGTGCGGCTCTCCCCGTCCTGGCTGAAACCGAAGTCGATGCGAATCGGGCCGAGCGGAGTGCGGAACGCCACGCCCACGCCGTAGCCAAGCCGCAGATCCATGTCGTCGCTCTGCGAGTAGTTGTTCAGGTTCCCGTAACCGCCCCACGCGCCGCCGTAGTCGACAAACCCCACCACGTTGAACGCCTTCTGAATCGGATACCGGTACTCCAGCGACGAAAGCCACGAGCGATCGCCCCAGAACCGCTGGTTGGGATAGCCGCGAAGCGAATCGGAACCGCCGACGAAGAGCTGCTCAAAGAACGGCGTGGTGCCGGAGATGTAACCCAACCGGCTTCGGAAAGCCAACACGGGCCGCGGCTTGTCAATCGGCGTCTTCGGCGGAAGCGGGCGCGACCAGTACCTGCGGTACTCCAGAGACGTCCGCAGGAAGTTGTGTTTTCCCAGCAGGTCCTCGATCCCCGCCACGTTGCCGCCGATCTTCCGGATGTCGCACATGCCGGGCTCGACCACGAGCCGAGCAAGCTGGCCCTGGTACGGCTCGTTCGACGGCTGGCGCGTGTCGTAGTCCATGCCAAACAGGAGCGTACCGAGGTCGCCGTCCTGCTGGATGTAGTCTACGGCGGTGTCGGCGGCGTTGAGCTGGATCGTCTCGCTGCGCTGGGCGCTGAGGCCCACAGAAGCGCGGAAACGAGGGGCGAACGGCCGCGTAAAGGTCAGCCCGATGCCGGTTCGGCGCTCATCGAACCGGTCCTCGTCCTCCGACGTTTCGAACGGACCAAAGCCCGAACCGGTGAAGTTGTACACAACCTTGGAGTACAGCCGTAGCTGCATCGCGGTGTCTTTCGAGTCCATGTACCGGTTGCCGTAGGCAAGCTCGGCGCTCACGCCGCCGCCGACCGTCGCTTGCGAAAGCGAAAGGCCGACGCTTTGGCCCAGCCCCATGAAGTTCGTGTCGTTGTAGTTGACCGTGCCGACCAATCGGCTCTGCGGGTCAAGCGCCACGCCCGCGGAGATCTGCGCCGTGCGCGTCTCCTGGAAATCGATGCCGATGTTGAAGTAACCGGGCTTCTCGGCGGGCACGCGCGTCGGGTCGATCTTCTCGAACCAGTAGGTGTAGTAGAGCTCCTCCATGTCCTTGCGCAGGACCGTGTCGCTCAACGCCATCCCGGGTTTGGTCTTCATCATCCGGCGGATGACGCTCGGGCGCGTCCGCCCCAGGCCGGTCAGTGCGATCTCGTTGACCTTGGGCTCCAAGATGCTCACGAGCAACGTGCCGGCCGAATCGTCTTGCGGGGCGATGTCGCCAACCTGCACGTAGTAGCCCTTCTGCTCATACGCCTTGGCCAGCGCCGTGGAGATCGGCCCGACGTTTCGGAGGTTGAACACCTGGCCCAAAGGCTGCACGCCGGTCACGATGGCGGTGACCTTCTCGACCGGAAGCACGGTGGCGCCAACCACGCGCACCTCCTTCACCACCGGGTACTCCGAGACCCGCACCAACACCTCGATATTGCCGCCCGACGGGAGGCCGCTCAGGATCTGCACGTCCCGGAAGAACCCCAGGTTGTCGATGGCGTCCTTGTCCTGCGCCAGCACATCGCGCGAGAACCGCTCCCCCACCTTGGTGTTCATCGCGGCGAGGATCGCCTCTTGCGAGATGTTCTTCTGCCCTTCGACTGTGATCTTCGATACGACGTCCGATTGCTGAGCCCACGCACCTACCGCCAACAGCGCTAGGGTGAGGGCGAGAATGATCCTTCGCAAACCCATCTTCCTCCGGTACCCGACGGGTAGTTTAGACGGTTTGCCTCCCGATCCGTTGCGCCGGGTTCTGGGTCAGGCGCCCATCTGCGCCGAAAAGCGCCCGCGGGCCGACCTAGAAGCGCATGGACCAGTCAAGGCTCACCTTCCACGGGCGGTCCTGATCGACGCCGCACCCCAGGCGGAGCCGGCTGAAGAACTGATCCCTCGAAGGCAACCGGTAGCTCAAGCGCAGCTCGTACCGAAGCGGCGTCGTGCCCGTCTGCGTCACCTGACGGCGGCCGTGCACCATCAGGCCCTTGCCCAATGCCTTGCCGGCCGTCACGATCGTCTGGTCAAACGGGTTGTACTCCGCGGTCAGGTAGCTCAGGTTGAGCGAGGTGGCCAGACTCTCCATCATCTGCCCCGACAGGGTCGGCAACGCCACCGAGAAGAGCGAGGCCCCAAGCTGCCCCTGGTCCCGTCCCTGCGCGGTGCGACCCAACGCCTCGAACAGGTCTCGCTGGCCAAGGATCGCCAGTATCTGGTCCTGCGTCAGGTCCGGCGGCTCGCTGTGCGCCTCGAAGTTCAGCCCGGCCTCGTCCAGCAGGTTGCCCCGAAGGCCGATGCTGACCTGATACGTCTCATACTGCGGCGACGCCCCGCGGGCGGTGATGGTGGTCCGACCCTCCAGGTTGAGGTCGGCGCGCGTCTTCGAAGTGCCATCCGCGAAGCTCCGGTAGCTGGCGTCGATCGTGCCGCCGGGTTCGAGCGTGATGCGCGCGGTCGGCAACCGGAACAACCCGGACTCGAGCGTCATGCGCGACTGCGCCAGGGGCGCCTCCAGCGTGCCGGAGATCGTGCCTACGCCCGAAACGGAGAGCTTGGCGGAGGACGTCTGCAACTGGCTTCCCGACGCCGCGCGGAAGGTGAGGTCGCGAAACGTCGGGTTGACCGCCGCTTTGAACGGCGCTCCGCCCGTCGGGAACTCCGTCGGTAGCACCACCCTCACGTCGGAAAGGTCGATCGCCCCGGATAGCTCCGGCTCCGCCAGGCTGCCGTCCAACCTCACCTCGCCGGTCGAAGCCATCTCCGACGACCCGGAAGCCTTGGCCAGCGTCTCCTTGGCCCGGAACCCATCGACGCGGACCGTGCCGTCCAGGCGCGTCTCGTCCAGCAGCCTGCGGAAGTCGAAGCCCTGGCTCAAGTAGTCCGGCAGTTGGGCCGCGACGTCCGCCTTGGCCGCGCCGCCCTGGCTGCTCTTCCCCTCGGCACTCAGACGCAGGCGACGGTCCTCCAGATCGGTCGTGATCGACACGTCCTCGAGGTAGGTGGCGATGGCCGGCCTTTTTCCGGGCGCGGAGGCCAGGCGGAGCGCGCTGCCCGTCATCGCACTGTGGGCGCTCAACTTGAAGTTGCCTGGCGTCCCCTGCAGGCGCGCGGCCCCGGAGACCTTGCCCTCCACGCCCTCCAGGTCCAGCCACGGCGCATACGAGGCCAACGTGCTCACGTCGCGCTCGCGCAGCGTAAGCGAGGCCACCAGCGGCTCGCCCTGCGTCTCCCCTTCGCGTGAGGTGAACAGCGACAGAGGGACCGAAACGTTCACGGTGAGAGGCAGCCCCTTGTACGAAGCGCTGCCGTTCTCGGCCACGATCACGCGGTCTTTGAGCCGGACGTCCTCCAACAGCACGTCCACCGGCGCGGCATCCTGGCCGACCGAACTCGGGTACCACCGCACCCCCGATGCCTGGACCGATGCGCGCAGATCGGGTTCGTCGAGCGTTCCACCCGCGCGAACGCTCGCCGACATCTTGCCGCTCAACGGCGGGGCGGATGGAAGGAACGCGTTGACCCATCCCAGGTCGAACGCCGCCAACTCAGCGTCTCCGCTAAGCGCGCCCCCCTTGGCCACCTTCCCCTCGCCAACGAGCGCGCCGGCGGGCGAGTCCCACTTCAGGGCTTCTAGCAGCCAGTCGCCCTTGGCGTAGGAGCCCTTGGCCGCGAGCGACCCCGCGTCTCGGCCCGCGACCTTCACGTCCTCGGCGGTCAGTGAATCGACGACCACGTTCGGCTCGCGGAACGACCCCGAAACGGACGCCTTCCCGCTCAGGCGCCCGGTCGCGGTGCGAGCGACCTGTTGCACCGAGTCGGGCGCGTCGCCCAAAGGACGCTTCAGCATCTGGACAACGTCGTCAAGCAGGAAGTTGTATGCAGTGGCGCTTCCCGCGATCGTGTCTGCATCCAGGTCCGCGCGGAAGTCATCCAGGCTGATGTACCGGTCAAGCGAACCGACCTCGCCCTTTGCTGTGATCGACTGATGGTCGATCGACGCCTCGATCGCTCCTCCGCCGACGGCCGTGCCGTTCACCTCCACCTTCTGAAAGTCGCCCTTCAACCATCCCACGGGGTCCTTGGCGTTGAAAAGCTCCAGCGCAAACTGCCCGGTTGCCTCGCCGCCGACCGTCAAGCCCTCGCCCTTGATAGGCGCCTTGCCCAGAGGAAGCTTCTCGAACTCCCCGTCGAGCACCCCGTTCTTGGTGTCGAAGGCGTAGAAGCCCGCGCACGTCATCGCGCCGTCACCCAGCCGGACGCTCCCCGACTTCAGGTCCGCCCGCTCCCGCGATACCGCAAACTCGCCTTCGGCCGCGTCAACGGTCACGCCAGATACGGACATATCTCGCGACCGAAACTTACCCGTAATCATCGGCGACTGGGGAGTGCCGGCCACCTTGCCCTCCGAGATCGAGCCCCACCCGGCGACCTCCTTGCTGAGCCATTCGTGCAGCGGCAACCCGCGGGCTCTGAACTCCCCGTCGAGGTTGCCGTCTCCGAAGCGCCAATCGAGTCGGCCGGCGATGTGGCCAACGCCGGCCCAGGCGTCCACCGAAGAGACCTGGAGCGCCTTTCGGTCGGCGCGCAGCTCCGCCACCGCCTGCGGAAGCCTGCGGCCATACGCTTCGAGCCCAAACACCTCCGCGCGCGCGGTCGCCACGGGCCTTTTCAGCGTGCCGCCCAGCCGCGCGTCCACAAAACCCAACCCCTTCACCTTCGGCGCGAAAGTCGCCAACGGCACGGCGCCGCAGGTGAGCGAACCGTCCAGCGCCCCCGTGCGCCAATCCACCGACCCTTGGCCGTTAACCACGCCGTTCGGACCGGTTATCGCCAACCTTGAGGCTTTAACTTGTCTTTTGTCAACCCGCCCGCGCGCCTCAAACGACCCCAGGAACGCCTTGCGTCCATCGCGTAGCGTCAGGCCGCCCACGCCGTGGACGAACACCTGAGCCCACGGATCGTTCGTCGCCCCGCCAAACACCGCCTGCGCCTGCCCTTGGCCGATCAGCCCTTCTGCCCCGAGGCGACGCGCCACGCTCGCCACCGGTACCGTCCCGGTACGGGCGAAGCCCGAGAGCCTGTGCGCCGCGAGGTCCACGTGTATGGCGGCGCCCAACGGCCGCCCCGACCAGATCCCCTGGTCGAGCCGGGCGTCCAGCGACCCGCGGTCCGCTCGAACCCGGGCCTGAAGGCCGGTTGCGGCCTCGCCGGCCACCGTCGCGCGTTCGGCCCCGACCGTCCCGATCGTGCGCAAGCCGCGCTCGTCGCAAGCCACCCGCCCTTCGAACCGCGCCGACGAAAAAGCGGCCTTCGCCGGCCAAAGCCGCTTCAGCTCCGGCCACAGTGCGCCGGGCGTCGCGCACGTGGCCTTGACGTTGCCCGCAAGCGTCAGCGGCGCGCCCATCCGGACCCAACCGTCGTAGTTCAGCGTCCGGTTCGGTTCCGTGGCCGTCAGCTTGCCGCGCAGCGTGGAGCCGTCCGCCGCGACCGTCCCCTCCACCGTCGCGCGCCGCAGGCCTTCTCCAACCGTCACGCCCGTCCCCTTGACCAGCCAATCGCCCGTGACGATCGGTCCCTGCCTGCTGGGCAGGACAAAGGCGAAATCGCCGGTCGCCAGCAGCCGCTCGGCGCCCCACCGGCCATATGCGCCCAGTTTTCGCGCGTCCACCCACCGCTCCAAGACCGGGAGCATCGGCGCGAGGTCGGCCTCGGCCACCCG
>CAZIIS010000108.1:0-9697 GCA_964539295.1 uncultured Fimbriimonadaceae bacterium
GGGTCGACGCCGTGACGGGGAAGACCATTGCCATGCGATGGGCCGACGTCACGCCGGTCTTGGAGCGGCAATGTGGTCAGGCGTTGAAGGCGGTCGCCCTTCTTCCACCGTTCCCGGGCTCAGAAACGAGCCTGTCGATTGCCGGGCAACGAAAACCGGTTGCCAGCGCGGCGATCGAGCCGTGCGAGGCCCCGAAGTTCCCGACTGAGGGGGTCGTCATAACGCTTGTTTCGGGCCGCGACGCATGGAACGTGCGCTTTGACCGGAAGAGCGGCCTGGTCTGGATGGATGCCGGAGGCAAGCGGGTCTACGGCAGGCCGAACGCGCCGCTGCTCAAGGCGCTTGAGAAGGTCAAGCCGACTAAGCTCGCGCCGTTCGGGAAGGCGAAGCTCGCGAAAGCGGGGTAACCACTCGACGGCAAAGCGGACGCGGGGTCTTGGCCAATGGCCGAGGCCCCGATCTTTGTGAGCTAGAACGCGCCCGACAGGCGCTCGGCGGTCAGCACGCGCGGGCAAGCGTAGAGCGCGCGGACCGCGTCGGGGTCGTTCACGGTGATGTACGACGACCAGACCATGAACCAGGCCCAGTTCGGTTGGGCGTCGAACAGGTCGGGCGGGGGCACGTCGCCCACCTCGCCCAGCGCGATGGGCCGGCCCTCGGCCAGCGAGAGCAGGTCGTCGTGATGGCTCTGCGCGTAGTCGGCCGCGTAGACGTCGGCAGCCAGCACGTCTACCACGTCGTGGCCCGGGTAGAAGCCGGCGTACGGCGCGGCGTTGACGCGGGGGGCGTTGGCGTTCCAAACCCAGATCAGGTTGTTCAAGCCGTGAAGGTTGGTAAGGCGGTCGAAGAGCAGACGCCAGAGTGCCGCGTAGCCCTGCGGTCCGGGGCGGGCGCCCCACCAGAACCAGTCGCCGTTCATCTCGTGGTACGGCCGCCAGAGCACCGGCACGCGGGCCTCGCGTAGCTGGGTCAGGAAGCCCGCCACCACGTCCACCTGCCGCTCCCAGCGAAGGCGCACCTCCGAGCCGGGGGTGAGGAGGGCGGTCCACTCCGCGTCCGACAGCGGGCCGCAGCAGACCTGCTCCTTGAACGTGCCCGGCTCCTCCTCGGTCGGGCGTACGGCGTGCCACATGAGCGTGACAACTTGCCCGGCCTCGTGGCGGGCGATCGCCTGGCGCATGACCTCGGGGCGCATCTCCACGCTGTCGAGCTGATCGGCGGAGAAGCCGAAGTCTTGCCCCCAAATCGCCGGGGTCTGGCCGGTGAGGGCCACCGCCTGCTCGGTGTGGCGAGAAAGCTTGCAGGGCGGATTGTGTTGCCCCGAAAGGGTGCATTTGCCCGAGATCGAGTAGAGCCGAGCGAGGAGCTCGACCGCTTCGGGGTAGGCGCTCGGGTTGACGGGCTTGCGCGGCTTCACAGGCTCTCCAGCAGTTGGCGCAGGTCGTGGATCTCGATGTCGGGCTCGGGCCCGTCCTCGGGACGCTGTTCCGGCTTCGTGCCGCTCATGCCCACGTCGGAAGGGCGGCGGATCCAAGCGGTGCGCCAGCCCGCGGCGATGGCGCCCTGCACGTCGTGGCGGTAGCTGTTGCCCACCATCAGCATCTGATCGGGCTGAAGGCCGAAGAGCTGCTCGGCGTGGCGAAACACGCGAGAGGACGGTTTGCCCACGCCCAGTTCGCCCTCGACGACCACGTGGGCGAAGAGCGAGCCGATGCCGAGCGTGGCGATCTCCTGGCGCTGCACGTCGGCCGGGCCGTTGGTGATGACGCCGAGCGGGAACCGGTCGGCAAGCGCCTGGAGCGCCTGAATCGACTCGGGGAAGAGCTTGAGGTTGGCGGAGCGCTCGCGGCCGTACGTCTCGCTCAGCATCTTGGCAAACGCTTCGTCGGGGACGCCCGCGGCCGCGAGGGTGCGGCGCATCTGCTCGGTGCGGGTGGACTCGCCGGAGGCGCAGTACCGGTCGTACCAGCCGTTCTCCTTGAGCGAGGGGCAGAAGGTGCGGAACACCTGGCGCCAAACCTCGGCGATCTGCTCGGGCGTGTGGCCCGAAACCGGGTGGAGCGCGAAGGTGCGGGCAAGGCCCAGGCGCGCCGCCTCCCAGTAACCGCAGAGAGTGTCGTCTAGGTCAAAACAGATTCCGGCAACGCCGGCAAAGGGTGGTTGGCTCACTACCCCCTGATTATGAGATGCGGCGCAAGGGGCGAGTCGGGAAAGCGGGCCGGGCGCGCCTGGACGCCCGGCCCGCAAGGGGTCAAAGGGTCTTGGTGACCTTGGAAAGGCCGCGCGGCTCGTCGGGGTTCAGGCCGCGGGGGCGCGCCGCCGAGAGCGCCAGCCACTGGCCGAAGAAGATCTCCCAGATCGGGGAGATCGGGCCTTCGGGGCCGGTGGGCGCGGGGATGACGATGCAGCCGTTCTCGGCCAGTTCGCCCGGGTCCTCGCCGTAGACGATTGCGGCCGAGCCGTAGGTGGCCAGGGCGCGCGGGCCGTGCTGGAAGTCGGCGGTCGAGTAGCTCTTGCAGGCCAGCAGGGAGCACTCCATCATCTTGAGGGCGGTCTCCTGGGCGGTGCAGAAGCCGTAGCCGCGGGCCAGCGCGAACAGCGTGGCGCTGCGGAGCACGGGCCCGAGCGCCTTTTGGGCCGCCTCGTAGGTGGTCTCGAGCCACTCGTCGGTCGGGGTCTTGCCGATCGGGTCGGGCACGTCGCCGCCCAGGGCGCGCACGAGCTGGAGCATGGCGAGCAGGGAGGCGGTGTAGGTCTTGGTGGCCGCCACGGCCTTCTCCTCGCCGCAACCCAGATGCAGGCAGAACTCCGCTTCCTTCTCCAGGCGCGAGCCGGGCGTGTTGGTCACGGCCAGCGTCGTGTGGCCGGCCCGGCGCATGTCGGCGATGACCTCGGAGACGTCCGGCGCGGCGCCCGACTGGGAGATGCCGATCGCCAGGCACTTGGGGTAGCGAACGGTGGATTTGAACCGGGTGAGGACCGAGGGGGCCGCCAGCGACACGGGAATGCCGAGGTGGATCTCGATCAGGTAACGCGCGTAAAGCGCCGCGTTGTCCGACGTGCCGCGCGCGGCCAGAAGGACCATCTCGAACTGCTTTCCGGCAAGCGCGGAGCGTAAGGTTTCCAAATAAGCGGGAGCCTGGGCCGCGAGCACTGCCGGCTGTTCGCGGATCTCCTGCTCCATCTGAGTGCCTAGTATCACAAGGCCATGCTACTCTAAACTTCAACAAGATCATGGTCTCAGCTCCTGGGCTAGCAGCACTATTGGCGACGGTGGTCGAAGAGTGGGACGCGGAGATCGCGCTCGACCGGCTTTCGGCCGCGGCGTTGGCGATCACCAAGAGCCGCAACTCGATGATCGCCCGGCTGGACGACGAGCGGGCGACGGTCGAGTTGCAGCACGGCGTGGGGCACGACTGGTCGCAGGAGCGCGCCGGCGAGCAGTACAAGGTGCAGGTGAAGGACCAGGGCGGCATCGTGGCCTACGTGGCCGCGACCGGCAAGAGCGTGGTGTCGGGAAACGTGAAGGCCGACCCGCGTTATATCCCGATGTTCCACACCACACAAAGCGAGATCGCGGTGCCGGTGCGCGACGCCGACGGACGCATTCGTGGCGTGCTCAACATCGAGTCGGACAAGCCCGACTACTACCAGGAGGGAGACCTGAGGCTTTGCGAGTTCCTGGCCGGGCTCGGGGCGCTGCTGCTGGACCGCGAGGAGGCCCACCGCCACGAGGCGGCGCTGATGCAGATAGCCGCCGAACTGGGCACGGCGCTCACCGAGGAGGACCTGGTGCAGGGCGTGTTGGAGGTGGCCGGCAACGTGCTGCGGACCAGCGCCTGCTCGATCTTCCTTTTGGCTGAGGACGGGCGGTTCATGTTGCGGGGTTCGGTCGGCGAGCTTCAGTCGCAGACGAACAAGATCGGCTACTTGCCGGGGCAGGGCTTGACCGGTTGGGTGGCCAAGAACGGCGAGGAACTGCTGGTCTCGCACCCGAAGGACGACCCGCGGTGGCGGGGGCTCTACCTCGAGATGGCGGCCGACGAGATCGAGAGCTATATGGCGGCGCCGATTCGGGCGCGGGGCAAGACGATCGGCGTCATCCGGGCGCTTCGCCACGTGAGCGACAACCCGTACCTGCACAACACCTTCTCGGCCTCCGATGTGCGGCTGCTGAAGGCGGTGGCGGACCAGGTGGCGACCGGGCTGAAGAACATCCGCGCGATGGCCTCGGCGCTTCACACGGAGCGCATGGCCGCCTGGGGCGAGATGAGCGCGCGCAGCTCGCACATGATCGGCAATCGCGTCTTCGCGATCCGCGGGGACGTGAACGAGCTTGGGTACCTGCTCGAACAGCCGGATTTCGACAAGGACCAGCTATCCGGCGTTCACGACAGCCTTTCGACCAGCGTCACGCGCATCGAGGAGATCCTGCAGGACTTCCGCGACTTCGTTACCGCGGTGAAGATCGAACGCACGACGCATGCGCTGAACGAACTGGTGCGCGAGGCGGTGACGGAGGTGTTTCCGAAGGGCGCCCCGGTGGGGCTGGAGTTCGAACTTGCCGACGGGTTGCCCGAAGTGAGCGTGGACATACGGCGAATGCGCCGGGCCATCGGGGAGATCGTGGAGAACTCCTTGCACCACGTCCAGGTGGGCACGATCACCGTGCGCACTGGCGTGGCCGGACCCGAGAACCTGCGTGCCGCCGGGTTGCCGGAGGCGTCGCAGATGGTGCAGATCGAGATCGAGGACCAAGGCCCGGGCATTCCGGCCGACAAGAAGCAGACCATCTTCCAGCCGTACTTCACCTCGCGCGTGAAGGGGATGGGCTTGGGGCTTTCGATCGTCAAAGGGGTGCTCGATGCCCACGGGGGTACCGTAATGGAGACGGGCGAAGAGGGCAAAGGGGCGCGGTTCGTGATGCTGTTGCCGGCCGCCAAACGTCCGTGACTGTGTAGCCATGACGCTTACTGGTTTGCTTATCGCCGCGGTGGCCTTGGTCGCTCCGTCGGATACAAAGGTCCTCAAGCTCGACCAACTCGGGATGACCATCCGACACCCGGCCGCTTGGACCGTCGCCAAATCCAAGGTGCAGACGACGGTCGAGATCCCGTGCGAAGGGAAGCGCACCGCCAAGGTGCAACTGCTGAGCAGCCTCTACCGCGATACGGCCGAGGCCTGGCAGAGCCTTCAGCTTCGGGCCAGCGAATCGATGCGGCGCAAGGTCGACGAGCAGTGGCAAGAGGAGTTGCTGAGCGTCCCGCTGCTGATGACGCGCACCAAGTACCAACTGAAGGGGCAGGAGTTGGTGTCGCTCGTCGGGTTGCTATACGCCGCCACGGACCACAAGTTGCAGTTCATCATGACCGCGCCGGCGGACGTGGCTCCGGACGCGGAGGCGGCATGGCGCTCGGCGCTGCTCACCCTGAGGACCAAGGAGGGCGACCTGCCGGAGAAAGAGTATTCGAACCGGCCTCCCGACGCGGAGAAGCCCAAGCCCGTGAAGCCCAAGAACAAGCTGGTGCTGAAGGCGGAGACCGCCGCCCCGAAGAAGCTGGAGCGGGGGCCCGTCAGCGCGTCGGTGAAGGTCGGCGATACGGCGTACACGGTCTACCTGCCGAAGGGGTGGACGGCGTCGCTGGCCGGGCAGGGCGTCCGGTTGTCGCAGCAGGGCTTGCAGGGCGTCGTCACGCTGGGCGTAGAGTCCGGCGGGCGCGAGCAGGCCGACAAGCGGCTGGACGAACTCGCTGCGATGGGGCTCGAACGCTTCACCGTGGTATCGCTTCGCATGGAGACGGAACCGCGCTTCAGCCGCGCGGGCTGCCTGGTCCGGCAGGTTCGCCGCGAGGGCAAGTTCGGCAAGGACCCGCTGGCGCTCCTTTGCGCGGTGGGTTCGCGCGGCGACCTGTTCTGGACGCTGACCTACGAGGCTTCGGACGCGGGCGCCCTCAAGCGCGACAAAGGCCGCGTGGAAGCGCTGGTGGACTGGTTGTCGGTCGAGAGCGGCTCGTGATCGTCGCCTTCAGCACGTCGAGTCCCCAGGTCAGCGTCGCCGTCATCGACGCGGACGGCAAGGTCCTGTGCAGCGTGGAGCGCGACGCCCCCCAGGCCGCCAGCGGGGCGGCGCTGGACCTGCTGCAAGTCGCGCTCGGGAAGGCCGAGCGGGAGCTTTCCGAAGCCGAGTTGTTCGTAGCCGACCTTGGGCCCGGCAGCTTCACGGGCGTTCGCGTGGGGGTGACGGTCGCCAAGGTGCTGGGCTACGCGATGGGGCGGAAGGTGGCCGGGATCAACGCCTTCGACCTGGTTTCGCCGACCGAAACGGTGGTGTTGCCGAGCAAGCGCGGCGAGTTCTTCGTGCGGGAGCCGGGTTCGGCGCCGCACCGCGTGAACCACCTGCCCGAGGGGGCGTTCGTGGGGTATGGAAAAGGCGTCGCGACGCCGCGTTTCCCGCATGCGGAGGGGTTTGCGGACCTGATTCGGCAGCTGACCCCCGTGGAACCGGAGGAGTTGAACCCGGCCTACCTGGTGGAACCGAGCATCAGCAAACCGAACAAGCCGTATGGGCTGGGCGGCGTCCTTGGCTAGGTTGGAATTGGCCCAGCGAGGGGTACCGCTGCGCCCCTTCACGACGATGCGGGTCGGCGGGCCGGCCGAGCTGTTCCTGGTAGCGACGTCCGCCGACGAACTGGCGGAGGCTACGCAAGAGGCCTACGCGGCCGGCATGCCCCTAACCGTTCTGGGGTCCGGCAGCAACGTGCTGCCCTCCGACGCGGGCGTGCCGGGGCTCGTGCTGGTCAACGAGGCCAGGGCGATCGGGCTGGACGAGGAAGGGCAGCTTGTTGCGGAGACCGGCGCGGCGTTTCAAGACGTGTTCCTCTGGGCGGCGCAGCGGGGCCTGGCCGGCTTGGAGTTCGCGGTGGGGATCCCCGGCACGATCGGCGGCGCGTTGGTCAGCAACGCGGGCGCCTACCGCAGCGACGCTTCCGAGTTCGTCACGGCGCTCGAGGTGGTCGAGGCCGGCGAGCGGCGGTGGGTCGGGCCGGAGTTCATGCAGTTCTCGTATCGCGATTCGCGATTGCGGCGGCCCGGCGGAGCGCCGTGCACGCTGGTTCGGGTGAAGATGCGCCTTCCGAAGGGCGACCCGACGGCGATCTACCGCGAGGCGATGGACTACCAGCGCCAGCGCATTCGCAAGCAGCCCGGCGCGGCAAGCGCGGGCAGCTTCTTCAAGAACGTGGTGAACCGGCGCCTGGCGGAAAGCCTGGACGACCTTTCGCTGCAGCTCAGGCGCGCAGGGGTGGTGCCGGCCGGGTTCCTGGTGGAACGGGCCGGGATGCTGGGCTATCGCCTTGGCGGGGCGCAGATCGCGCCGCGGCACGGGAACTTCCTGCTGAACGTGGGGGGCGCGACGGCTAGCGACGTGCGGCGGCTATCTGAGGTCGCCAAGCGCGCGGTGCGCGAGCGGTTCGGCGTCGAACTGGAGGAAGAGGTTCTCCGTATCGGCGATTGGAGCGGCTGGACGCCGGACTAGCCGGCCGCGCTCTGGCCCGCCAAGAATCCGGTCGAGAAGGCCGCCTGCAGGTTGTAGCCGCCCACGGGGCCGGCAACGTCGAGCACCTCTCCGCACAGCCAAAGGCCGGCGACCGTTTTCGAGGCCATGGTCTGCGGATCGACCTCGTCCAGGCTTACGCCGCCCGCCACCACCTCGCCGAGTTCGAGGGGGACGGAGCGGACCGTGCCCAGCCGCCACCCCTTGAGCGTCTCCACGAGCCGGTTGCCGGCCTTCCGCCCGAGTTGGCCCGCGAAGGTCTGGCAGGACACCTCGCCGGCATCCAGGATGTGCGCCACCAGGCTGTGCGGCACGACCTGGTCGACGAACGCGCCGACCGTCTTGCGCGGATTGGCTTCGCTCCAAGCGCGAAGCGCCGCGGAGAGTTGCTCGAAGCCCTGGTCGGGACAGACGTCCACCTCCACGGTGACGGGGCCGGCGGGTAGTCGCTCGGCGACCTCGCGGCTGATGTCGAGCGTCGCGGGGCCGGTGATTCCTCGGTGCGAGAAGAGCAGGTCCTCGCGCCTGCGGGCGAACTCCTTGCCCTCCTGCCTGGCCTTCAGCACGCAGCCGCGCAACGCGACGCCGGAGCGCGGCGGGGCGGCCAGGAAGTCCAGGTAGAAGGGAGCGAGGGCCGCGCGGAGGGGGACGATGGCGTGGCCGAGCGCCGCTGCCCATCGCCAGCCGTCGCCCGACGTGCCGGTCTTGGGATAGCTGGAGCCGCCGGTGGCCAAGATCACGCGCTCGGCGGGCAGCGTCGCGCCCTCGACCGCCACGCCGGCGACCCGGCCGTCGGCCGCGGCGATGGCTTCGGCGGCCGCGTTCAGACGGACCTCGACGCCCGCGTCGCGCGCCATGCCTTCGAGGGCCTGGAGCACGTCGCGAGAGGAGCCGGATGCGGGGAACAGCCTGCCGTCCTCGCGGGGATCCAACTGAACGCCGCGTTCGGCGAGTTGGGCTGCCAGGGCCTCATTGGAGAACCGGTAGAGCGCGGGCCGGAGGAACCGGCCCTCCTTGGGCCGGTATGCGGCGACGAGTTGCTCGACCGTGCCGACGTGGGTGGCGTTGCACCGCCCACCACCGGACATCAGCACCTTCGAGCCGAGCCGGTCGGTCTTCTCCAGCAGCGTCACGCTCGCGCCGGCCGACGCCGCGCTCCACGCGGCCACCAACCCTGACGCCCCTCCCCCGATCACCGTCACCTCCACGCCCATCGGGAGGGATGGTACCGGGAGCCGGGCTTAGCGCCCGGGCTCCAGGAACAGCCCGAACTCGGCGATGGCCGGGCAGACGGGCGCTTTGGTGATGCGAAGGCGGACGCGGGTGGTCGTGACGGGTTCTATCCGCAGCAGGCGGCAGGAGCCGATGGCCTGAGCCGTCACCACCTCGCGCCACGCGCCGCCCTCCCATACGTCCACTCCGAATGAGTCGACGCGCTGACCGAGCGCGATGGCTTCGCGCAGGCGGATCACGCTGAACCGCGTTGGGGCGAGGAGTTCGAGCGTCACCTCGGGGGTGGTCACGCCGTCGTCGGTGGACCAATAGGTTGTGCGCTTGCCGTCGAGCAGGTTTTTCGCCGCGTAGGCGCGGGAGGCGCCGCGCACGTTGCTCGCAATCGCCTTGGCCTTTCGGGTCAGGTCCTTCGAGAAGGTGGCATCCAGGATTCCACGCATCTCTCGTAGGCTCTTGACGTCGGCGTCGTGGATGCGGCCTCGCCGGTCCGGCGGCAGGTTGAGGAGCATGGACGCTCCTCGCCCGACGGACTGGTAGTAGAGGTCGACGAGTTGCTCCGGCGTCTTCACCTTGGAGTCCTCGGCGGCGTGGTAGAACCAGCCCGGCCGGATGGAGACGTCGCACTCGGCGGGCATCCAGTAGCGGCCGTCGCGGTGGCCGTTGACGCCCTCCCAGTACTTGGTCAGGCCCGCGCCGGGCTCGTCGTCCTTCTCCAGGCCGTGGGGCGTGTAGGTGGCCCAGCAGGGATCGCCCGCCTGACCGTTCTCGTTCCCGACCCACCGCACGTCTGGACCGATGTCGCTGAAGATCGCGGCGTTGGGTTGCAGTTCGCGCACCAGCGAGAAGGTCTTCTCCCAACCGTAGTAGCGGGCGCGGTCGACGGTGCGGGTCTCTCTCGCGCCGCCGTAGTAT
>CAZIIS010000109.1:0-9462 GCA_964539295.1 uncultured Fimbriimonadaceae bacterium
CGGCTTCATGATCCCCCACGTGGTCGCCGCCGCGCTCCTATCCGAGGCCAAGGTGCTGGCGCATCCCTCCTCGGCGGACAGCGTGCCGACCTCGGGCGGGCAGGAGGACCACGTGTCGATGGGGATGGTGGGCGCGCTCAAACTCCGCCGGGTGGTGGAACTGGCCGAGCAGGTGGTCGCCATCGAGCTCCTTGCGGCGGCGGAGGCGCTCGAATACCGCCGTCCGCTCCGGCCCGGCGACGGCGTGCGGCGCGCCTACGATCGCGTGCGCGCGACGGCTTCCCGGCTCAGTGGCGACCGTTCGCTGGCGCCGGACATCGAGAACGTCGCGGCGCTGGTGCGAGAGGGGCTGGGGTAGTCGTGGGATAATGGGCCCGTGCACCTGGCGTTGACCCTTCCGTTGCTTCTCGCGGTGTCGGCGGTGGACCGCCCGACGGTCCTGATGGTCCACGGCGCCGGCGGTGGCGGGTGGGAGTACCGCTTCTGGCAGGAGGAGCTCAAGGGGCAGGGATGGAAGACGCTCGCTCCCGACCTCATGCCCGCCCCCGCCGGGCTGGCCGAGACCACGCTCGACGACTACGTGAACCAGGTGGTCAAGCTGGGCAAGAAGGAGGGGCGCGTGGTGTTGGTCGGCGCGAGCATGGGCGGCCCGATCGTGCTTCGCGCGGCCGCGTCGTTGAAGCCCGTGGCCATCGTGCTGGTCAACCCGGTACCGGCGAAGGGCACGCCGGGTTGGCCGAAGGCGCCGGCGGAGTTCCCAGACGTCGTGCGGTGGGCGGGCGGGTCGCTTAAGGACACGCAGGACTGTCTGCCCGACGGCGACGAATCGGTGATCCGCTGGGCGTGGAAGCTATGGCGCGACGAGTCCGGCCAGGCGATGCGCTCGCTGTACGCCGGTGTGGAGTGCCCGCGCCCCAGCAGCCCGGTGCTGATGGTGATCGGCCGCGAGGACGGCGACGTGCCGCCCGCGACCAGCCGGAGCTTCGCGCAGATGCTCGGGGCCGACGTGTTCGAATACGCCGGGATGAGCCACGTGGGACCGCTTCTTGGCAAGCGCAGCCGCGAGGTCTCGGGCGCGGTGGGGCGTTGGCTTTCGCGTCGACTCGGGGAAGCATCGCGCCACTGAGTGGCGGAAGCCATCCTGCCACCACGGTGATTGGCCTATCGGAGTGCGGGAGCGGCGGTTCTGCGCCGCCGTGCATCAGGCCATGCCACCGAAACCGACCTTTCGCTTGGGGCGGTTTGGGGACCTATCGATGCTTTTGAGAGGGCATAGCTGTGTTAACATAGCGCCATGAAGCGTGCATTCAAACTCTCTGTGATGCTCGTGGCCTCGCTGGCGTTCGCGGCTCTGGCAGCACCCGCGCTCGCCGCACCGACCAAGGGCGTCGCCGTCGCCTACCCTTGGGCCTTCACCAAGGGCACCGACACCGCTCGTTCGACCGCCTTGAGCTCGGTGGAAGAGGTTGCGGGGAAGCGCGGCTTCGCCCAAGCTCCTCGCCAAACCGCGAAGTCGGCCTGGGCTTCCCAGAACGCCGCCAAGCCGACCCCTCAGGCCCTGAAGGCCTTTGCCGTGAAGATGAAAGCGTCCGTGGTTCTCTACGGCTCCGTGACCTGGCACACGCGCAGCGTCTGGGTGGGCGCGAGCCCGAAGACGATCTCCACGGCCACCGTCGACGCCTGCGTCTACGACGTGAGGAAAGGCAAGGTCGTCTACTCGAAGAAGAAGGTCGAGGCGCGTAGCGACGAACCGGCGGCGAAGGTCAAGGCGCTCGAAGGCGTGCTCGTCACCCCGTTTGTGACGGATACCGGCGGCGCCTCGGCCACCCCGAGGGAGCAGCGAGCCGCGCAGCTTGCCCTGGCCCGCGCCTACCAGGCTTGGGTCAAGGCTCCGAAGTAGGGTTCATGCCCGGGCGCTCCGCCGCCTTCGAGGCGGCGGAGCGCCCGTAGCCGCCGGCGGCCGGACGGTCTACTCGGGTTGGGGGTCCCGATACTGGGCGCAGGCGATCTCGGGCGGGACGTCGGTGAAGATGCCGATCTCGCAGTACCGGTAGCTGCCGGTCTCCGGGTTGACGTCGCGGTAATGCCCGCGCTTGACCGAGCCGTCGACGCAGACCCGGATCGTGGTTCCGTAGTACCTTGTACCGAGATCCCGGCATGAGGAGGAGTGGTTCACGTCGTCCCCGAACACGCGGATCGACGCCAGACCAGGGTTCTGGTCGTGCTTCAAGAGGTCGCGAAGCAGGACCCGCACCGGGTGGCCGTCCCAGACGTCGAAGGTCAGGATGTCGTCATACGAGGTCGGATAACGGGGGATGTCGAGGCTTTGCGTCGGCCCCTCCATGTCGCACTCCTTGCGGGCCTTGGCGTAGCCCTGGGGGAACGGGTCGACCCCGCGCTCCAGCAGGTAGTTGGGGTCCTTCCAGTACCCGGCGTCGAAGAGCGGGTCCAGGGTGTGAAGGGGCCAGTCGCCGTGGACCTCGTGGTACATGAGGAGCGCCGCGCCGACGTTGCGCAGTTTGACGGTGGCGTCCGCTTTTCGGCCCTCGCGCTTGGCTTGGCCCAGCGCCGGCAGCAGCAGCCCCAAGAGCAGCAGGACGATGGCGATGCACACCAGCAGCTCGACGAGTGTAAACGCTAGCGCCTTTCTTGCCATGCGATCACCGCCTTCTCCAGAAGCGTCCCGACCGCCACGGTGACGATCACCGGCGCCAAGAGGTCCGCGACGAAGCCGAAGAACTGGGGCGTAATGCGATCGGGGAAGTACCGGGGCCTCAGACCTACGGAAAGCGTCAGCACCGCCTGCGTGCCCAAGGCGAAGGCCAGCCAAATCCAAGGCCTTTGCCTGGCGCGGAACCGCCGGGGCAACAGCCGGTACGCCCCTGCGGGCACAAGGAACAGCACAAGGAACGACGGCGTAAAGTACTTGGCGTGATCCGGCCAGTAGCGCTGGTAGTCGGATAGGTAACCGTGCAACGCCGTGCAGCTAGCCGCCACAAGCGACGCAACGGCTATGCATGCGAGCCAGCGGGCGGCTTGCTCCCAGGGCAAAGCGCGGGCCTTCGCCCGCTGCGCGCTAGACACGGTTGAGCCAGCCTCCTTCCGGAATGGCCCGACCGGGCGCGCAGCCGAAACCCAGTAGTCCGGCGACAAGTTCGTGAATCGATCGCATATTACCCATCATCGCATGGTTTGACACTGGTGGCGGTAAACTCTAGTACCCGAAGGAATAACGGCCGGCCCAGTTGCCATTCGAATGGGCCATACGGCTCTACGCCAGATGGGCCGGGGACGGCTACGCCTATCGGGCGGCGAACGGGCGGATGCAAGACCGCGTTACTGAGGTTGCGGATCCCAGTATTGGGCGCAGGCGATCTCAGGCGGGACGTCGGTGAAGATGCCGATCTCGCAGTACCGGTAGCTGCCGGTCTCCGGGTTGACGTCGCGGTAATGCCCGCGCTTGACCGAGCCGTCGACGCAGACCCGGATCGTGGTTCCGTAGTACCTTGTACCGAGATCCCGGCATGAGGAGGAGTGGTTCACGTCGTCCCCGAACACGCGGATCGACGCCAGACCAGGGTTCTGGTCGTGCTTCAAGAGGTCGCGAAGCAGGACCCGCACCGGGTGGCCGTCCCAGACGTCGAAGGTCAGGATGTCGTCATACGAGGTCGGATAACGGGGGATGTCGAGGCTTTGCGTCGGCCCCTCCATGTCGCACTCCTTGCGGGCCTTGGCGTAGCCCTGGGGGAACGGGTCGACCCCGCGCTCCAGCAGGTAGTTGGGGTCCTTCCAGTACCCGGCGTCGAAGAGCGGGTCCAGGGTGTGAAGGGGCCAGTCGCCGTGGACCTCGTGGTACATGAGGAGCGCCGCGCCGACGTTGCGCAGTTTGACGGTGGCGTCCGCTTTTCGGCCCTCGCGCTTGGCTTGGCCCAGCGCCGGCAGCAGCAGCCCCAAGAGCAGCAGGACGATGGCGATGCACACCAGCAGCTCGACGAGTGTAAACGCTAGCGCCTTTCTTGCCATGCGATCACCGCCTTCTCCACCAACGTCCCGATCGCAGCGGCCTCAACCACCGGGGCCAAGAGGTCCGCAACGAAGACGAACAACCCGGACGGAAAGGGACTGGTGGCGTAACGGGGCCGTAACCCCCCGTAGAGCGCGATGGCCGTTTGCGCCGCCAATGCAAAGGCCAGCCAAGCCCAAGTCCTTTGCTTGGCACGGAATCGGTCGGGCAACAGCCGGTACGTCCCTGCTAGCATCCAGATCACGATGAAGTACGTCGGCACGAAGTACTTGGCCTGGTCCGGCCAGTGGTGATGGTAGTCGGAGAAGAAGGAGCGCAGAGCGGCGAAAGCTGAAGCCACAGGCAACCCCAAAGCTACGCACGCGAGCCACCGGGCGGCTTGCTCCCAGGGCACTGCGCGACGAGCCTTTCGTCGATGTGCGCTAGCCACGGCTGAGCCAGCCTCCTTTCGGAATGGCCCGATCGGTCGCGCCTTCTTCGCAACTGCGGTTCCTTACCGCCCGGCCGAATTCGCTTCGCAGAACGTTCTCGGGGAATCGCATAGTTTTGGCCTCGCGTTACCTCTCTTGCTGTCGTTCTGGGATGCGTGCAACGCTCTGCAGTTCCAAACGCCGCTGGGCACGGGGGCGCGCGCCTGCGCCGCCCGAGCACGCCGATCCTTCCTGCCGCTTCCGCCCATGCAGGCGACCGGGCGGCTCGACGATCACGATCTTGAGGTCCGTCAACGGGGCGACGACCTGGTCGAAAGGGGGCCTCAGCGGCATTCCGTAGCCGGTTCCGCCATCGAAAGCATCGGCGAGATCGGTCGCGGGCTCGGGGTCGGCAGGCTCCGACACGGCGTCGCCTGAGGCGGGCGACGAAGCCGGTTCGGCCGCTTTGACCTCGCGGGGATCCGAGTACTCGTCGGCGCTCGTGAAATCCTCCGGCACGGAGGTCTGCATGCCCGGCTCGAACGTGCCGGGGGCCGCCATGTCGTCCGAGGGTTGAACCTGCAGGTAGGCGCGCGCGAGGACGGCCCCCGTGCTATCGGCAAGGGTGATCGTGTCGAGGCCTGCCGGGGGCACGAAGTTTGGAGCGACGTAGACGCCGTCGGGCTTTAGAGCCCCGAACTCCGCCGCGAGCGTGTGGTCGGTGACGACGGTCCTGCCGTCGAGAACCTTCAGGTTCAACCGCTCCCGGGCGTTCACCGACACCACCTCAAGAGCAGGGAGCCCATCTACTTCGGGCGCTTGCTTGGCCGGCCCGTACCGTCGTGCCCCTTTGCCGGGCGCAAGGAAGGCGATGGCAAGCGCCGCCAGCAACGCAGCGAGTCCCAGGCTCAGCGCATTGCCCGGCGAGACCCGGGCAGCAGATCCCTTGCGTTTGCATGCGCGCATGATAACGCAAATATACCGGCGCAAACCGATGGATGCGTATGGATCCGTGGAGCGATCAAGCGCCACAGTTCGCGGTCCGAACGCAGCGCCGCGCGGTTGCCTGGGCGGCGCCCGGAGCCGGGGCCGCCCTCCTCCTCCGAAAGGCGCTCGGGCCGGGCGCTAGCGCTTGCCGGCCTTCATCTCGGCCTTCCACTCTTCGTACGCCTTGCGGAGCCGCTCGACCACCTCGGGGTGTTGGGCCGCCAGGTCGCGGGTCTCGCCCGGGTCGGCGGCCAGGTCGTACAGCTCGGTCCCGTGGGCTGGGCGCGCATGCTCGGTGTTGCGGATGTAGGCCGCGTCCTCGTCCTTCGGCACGCAATACAGCTTCCACTTGCCGTCGCGAACCGCGTACTGGAAGCCGCAGTCCCAGAACAGCTTGTCGTGCGTCCTCTTCGACTTGCCGCGCAGGAACGGCAGCATGTTCCGCCCGTCGCACTGCTCGACCGCCTCAGCTTTGCCGCCCGCCGCGGCCACCAGGGTGGGGAAGATGTCCATCGAGCTCACCACGCCCTTGCGCGACTTGCCCGCCGGCACGCCGCCGCCCGGCCACCGCACGATGAACGGAACCCGCACCCCGCCCTCGTACAACGTGTACTTGGTGCCGTGGAGCGGCGTGTTGTCGCCGTAGTTGCAGGTCGATCCGCCGTTATCGGACATGAAGAGCACGATCGTGTTCTTGGCCAGGCCGGTTTTGTCCAGGTGGTCCAGCACCCGCCCGATCTCCTCGTCCATCAACTCAAGCTGCGCCAGGTAGTAGTCGCGCCCGTGCTCGAGGTTCGGCATGATGACGTTGTCGTACCACTCCAGGTAATCGCCCTTCTGCACCGTGAAGTCGTCGTGGGCGGGCAGTCCGCGCTTCTTGAGCTCCTCCTCGGGCAGCTGCCAGGCGAAGTTGTGCACCGCGTTGAAGGCGAGTTGCAGGTAGAACGGGCCCTCGCGCTTGGCGTCCATGAACTCCCGCGCGCGTTTGCCGAACTCCCAGGTGGTGAATCCCTCCCAGTCGTGCTCCTCGCGGTTCTTCCAGAACGGTTGCACCGACATCTGCGAGGCGGCCTTGCCGTACAGCTTCTGCGACGCCTTCGAGTGGTGCATGTAGTGAATTCGCCCGTTGCAGAGCACGAAGAACGAGTCGTCGAAGCCATGGTTGGGCGGGAAGCCGCGTCCGTCCGGTTTGTCGGTCGTGCCGTAATGCACCTTGCCCACGTAGCCGGTGTTGTAGCCCAGATCCTTCAGCCGCTCGGGAAGTGTGGGTACGCCGTCGGCCAGCTTGCTGCTTCCGAAGAACAGCGCGCCCCAGCGCTCCTGGTACTGGCCCGTGATGAGCCCCGCCCGTGACGGGCTGCAGATCGGCGCGGTCACGTAGAACTCCTCGCACACCACACCCTCGCGGGCCAGCCGGTCCAGGTTCGGTGTACGCACGTTGGGGTGGATCCCCAGCCTGCTCATGTCGGCGTAGCCCATGTCGTCGGCGACGATGAGGAGGATGTTCGGCTTTTCCATCGGTTTGGCTCCGTAGGCACCCAGGGCGGACGCGCCGACCGCAGCGGCGGCACACGCAAGACGAAGCGCACGCGAAGACATGACGCAGAGAATACCAACGACGGCCACAGAGGGGCAATCGCCGCGTTGTGGAGCGAAAGCGATCGCAACACGCCGCTTGCGCAACCTCTTTCATCGTCCCCGCGGGCGGCGTACAATCGGCGCATGAAGTGCGCTCACGACGTCGTGCGCGCGCCCAGGGGGCGCGAAATCTCGTGTAAGGGGTGGCAGCAGGAGGCCGCCCTGAGGATGCTCATGAACAACCTCGACCCCGAGGTTGCCGAGCGGCCGGATGAGTTGATCGTCTACGGCGGCACAGGCCGGGCCGCCCGCAGTTGGGAGGCGTTCGACGCCATCGTGCGCGAGTTGCGCGACCTGGAGAACGACGAGACGCTGCTCGTGCAGTCCGGCAAGCCGGTCGGCGTCTTCCGAACGCACGAACGCGCGCCGCGCGTGCTCATCGCCAACTCCAACCTGGTTGGCCGGTGGTCGAACTGGGAGACGTTCAACGACCTCGAGCGCAAGGGGCTGATGATGTACGGCCAGATGACCGCGGGCTCGTGGATCTACATCGGAAGCCAGGGCATCCTGCAAGGCACCTACGAGACGTTCGCCGCGGTGGCCCGCCGGAGCTTCGGCGGTTCGCTCTCCGGGCGGCTGGTGGTGACCGGCGGCATGGGCGGGATGGGCGGCGCGCAACCGTTGGCCGCGACCATGAACGGCGCCAGCTTCTTGGGGATCGAGGTCGACGCGGCGCGCATCGAGAAGCGGCTGAAGATCGGCTACTGCGACCGGATCGCCTGGTCGCTGGACGAGGCGCTGGCGATGCTGGAGGGGCGACCGGAGCTTTCCGTCGGGCTTGTGGGCAACTGCGCCGACGTGCTGCCCGAACTGGCCAGAAGGGGCATCGTGCCGGACGTGCTGACGGACCAGACCAGCGCGCACGACCCGCTCAACGGGTACGTGCCGAATGGGATGAGCCTGGAGGCGGCGCTCTCGCTCCGGAGCCGCGACCCGAAGGAGTACGAACGGCGGTCGATCGCCACGATGGGCGTGCACGTCCAGGCCATGCTGGACCTCAAGCGGCGAGGGGCCGTGACCTTCGATTACGGCAACAACATCCGCGCCGGGGCCGTGAGGGCGGGCGTGGCGGAGGCGTTCGAGATCCCCGGTTTTGTGCCCGAGTACATCCGGCCGATGTTCTGCGAGGGGAAGGGGCCGTTCCGGTGGGCGGCGCTTTCGGGCGACCCGGAGGACATCGCCAAGACCGATGCGCTGGTGCTCCGCCTTTTCCCGCACGACGAGACGCTCGGGCGCTGGATCCGGCTCGCCCAGAAGCGAGTGGCGTTTCAGGGGTTGCCTTCGCGCATCTGCTGGCTTGGGTACGGCGAGCGCCGCAAGTTCGGGCTTGCGATCAACCAGATGGTTCACAACGGGGAGCTCACAGCGCCGATCGTGATCGGCCGCGACCACCTGGATTGCGGGAGCGTGGCATCGCCCAACCGGGAGACCGAAGCGATGCGCGACGGGAGCGACGCGGTGGCGGACTGGCCCCTGCTCAACGCTCTGGTCAACACGGCGGCGGGGGCCTCGTGGGTATCCATCCACAACGGCGGCGGCGTGGGGATCGGCTACTCGCAGCACGCCGGGATGGTGGTGGTGGCCGACGGCACGCCGGAGATGGGCGAGCGACTGGACAAGGTGCTGACCACCGACCCGGGGATGGGCGTGATCCGGCACGCGGACGCCGGATACCCAGAGGCGATCGCCTTCGCCCGGCAAAACGCGGTGAGGATGCCGATGCCGCGCTAGCTTAACCCGGCACGACGCGCGTGAGAACCCAGTAGATGCCGGCCCCGCAAGCGGCGGAGGCGGGGAGCGTGATGACCCACGCGGCCACCATGTTCAGCGCCAACGGCCACCGCACGGCGGAGAAGCGTTTTGAGGAGCCGACGCCGAAGATGCTGCCCGAAATGACGTGGGTGGTGCTGACCGGCATGCCCAGGAAGCTGGCCACGCTGATCACGAGAGCGCCGGCGGTCTCCGCCGCGAAGCCGTTCACCGGCTCCAAACGGATGATCCGGTGGCCCATCGTCTTGATGATGCGCCAGCCACCGGCGGAGGTTCCCGCGGCCATGGCGGTGGCGCAGGCCAGGATGACCCAGACGGGGACGGTAGCCGTGTGGATGAACCCGGCGCTCAGCAGCGCCAAGGTGATGATGCCCATGCTCTTCTGCGCGTCGTTCTGCCCGTGCGAAAGGGCCATCGCCGCCGAGGAGATGATCTGCAACTTCCGGAAGATGCTGCCGACCTTGCCGGGGTGCATGTGGCTGCAGAGCAGGTAGATGGCGAGCATCAGCAGGTAGCCGACGAAGTAGCCGGCCAGCGGCGAGGCCACCAGCGGGTAGACGACCTTGTGCAGCAGTCCATCCCACTTGACGACGTCGACGCCCCCGTGGAGCAGCGCCGCGCCGGTCAGACCGC
>CAZIIS010000110.1:0-9280 GCA_964539295.1 uncultured Fimbriimonadaceae bacterium
TGGCAATGGTAGGGGCGGGTCTGTGACCCGCCCGCGCGTGGCCTCCGTCCTCCGGAGAAGCCTCCACCCTACGGGTGTCATCCCGAGCGAAGCGAGGGATCCGGCAGCAACACGCTCTCGCGCGTGGCGTTGACGTGGCGATCCACGAATCGCCCCTCGGTTGGGCGTTGAGGTTCCCGATGGGCGCCCCCTCGCGGGGTCGCTAACCGCTCGTGCGCCCAAGTGGCGCCGTCCGACGTTAGGTTCGTCTTTCGCGAACCTAACGTCCCCTTCACCACGTCTTGCCCAATAGTTTAGTGTTGCTGACAGGTATTTGTTCCATGATCCAACTGCTGCTGTGGGTTGCTTTGTCTTCGGGGTTGGTTGCGCCATCGGACGCGCACGTGACGTTCACCATGCGCGCCGCGCCGCTGGAGAAGGCGGTGGCGGAGATCGCGCGTCAATCCGGCGCGAACCTCGCCGTCGACCCGCCGATCGCGAAGGAGTTGGTGATCCTGCGCCTGAAGGACGCCCCGCTCGCGGACGTGAAGAAGCGCCTGGCCCAGACCGTCGACGCCGAGTGGACGACCCAGGGCGCGAACGAGGTGCTGACCCGCACTCCCGAGATCGAAAGGCGCCGAAAGCAGGAGGCCTTCGCCGAGCGTGTGGCCACCTGGCAGAGGATCATCGACGGACTCAAATTCGACGATGACTGGGACCGCAACCGCGCGCAGGGCATCAAAGAACTCGCTGAACTGCGCAACGTATCTGGCGCAAACGAGGTCGTCCGTGCGGCCAACATTCGGAGTTCGGCTCTCCGTGATCAGTCGCCCCATGGGCGCATGTTGGCCAGGCAACTGCAGATGATCGGAGCCCAGCGCCTCGCCCAACTGCCCAACGACAGCCGCGCGGTGTACAGTAGCGACCCGACGCGAATGCAACAACCGTTTGGCCGAGGAGCGCAAGGACTGTACAAAGCTTTCCTCGCCGAAAGCCGATCCTACATCCAATCGATCGCAGAGGCTGGGTGCTCCGATAACGGCGGTTTCTTTGCGTACGATCATCAGTTCTATGGCCGCGCATCCGACACTGGGTCGGTACGCCTCATTGCCGAAACCAAATCCGGCAGAGCCTTATTGACGCCCCTCGCGTGCGCTTCAAACGGCGACGTGACCCCCGGGAGCGTCTTCATCCCCGACATCGGCGTGGACGCGCTTGGCGAAGCCAGCAAACCCATCCCCGGTTTCGACAAACCTATCGTGAACAGCGAGGAGAGCGTGGCGCTGAAGCAGGCCGCCGGCTACTACCCCAACAAGAAGGACCTCCCGGCACGCTCCCTCGGCATCGAGATCCTCACGCACCCTGATAAGTACGAGGTTCTTGCCGCGGGCCCCTCGGACGTGGCGATCCAGGCCGCGGAGCACAGGAACCTCAACATGGTCGCGGTGATGCCCGATTACGCCCTTTCGCTGAGCGTACGAACGCGAGACGACACGCCGGTAACGCTGGGTACGGCGCTCGCTCAGATCGACCAAGTCGCGAAGGTGGTTGTTGACGAAGCGAGCGGCTGGCTCACCGTCGCCCCGAAAAACGTGGGGTTGTTGGGCGTGACCAAGCTACCGCGCCGTGCGGTTGCCGACCTGATCGCCGCCAACATCAAGGCCGGTCGCACGACCCTGGACGCTCTGGCAAGGTATTGCCTTGAGATCGATGACCTGAACTCCTTGACGCTCGCACAGATCCTGGTCAACAACGCCTCCGGCGTTGAACGGATCTGGCCATCAGAGGAAACCTGGCGAGTGCTCAGCCTCTATGGCAGCCTATCTACCCAACAGCGACAAACTGCCCGCGATCGCGGCCTGACGATGGCCATCGGGAACATGCAACCTGGGCAACGCCGACTGGTCGAGGCGATCGTCTACTCCCAGACCCAGGATTTCACAAAGGAACCTTGCGGCGGGCTCATGCTCGAAGCGCCAGAGCAACGCGGCGTCTGGGTGGAAAGAGAACCCACGCTCGCGCTGCCAAACGGCTTTCCGCCCACCGGGACGGTTACGATCCGCGTCGGCTCTGCGCCATGGCTCTTCATCAAGAACGACAACCTGAACGTTCCGCCGTATCCGATGAGCCCGAAGGAGGCGGGGCTGTGTCTTCTCAGCCACCAGATGCATGGCCCGAAGCCCCTCTTCGCGATAGGCGGCCTGGAAAACGTAACCGTGTCTATGCAGCTGCCCCCGATCGGTTGTCTGAACCTGAAGGCGCAGGTCAACGTCGTGCCATCGGAAGGCCAGTGGGGTGACGAGACCACCCTGCCCAAGGAGATCCAAGACGCGATGTCCGCGGAGATTGAAAGGTTCCGCAAGAGCGGCGGGAAAATGGTTGACCCCAACCAAGTCAAGTCGGACAAACCATAGCCAACTTCCGACGCGCCCGTATCAAAACCAGGAGCTTGTTCTATGCTGCAGTGGCTGCTATGGTCGGTCATGGTCGTGGGCGCACCTACGGACGCGCACGTGACGTTCACCACGCGCGCCGCGCCGCTGGAGAAGGCGGTGGCGGAGATCGCGCGCCAATCCGGGGCGAACCTCGCGGTCGACCCGCCGATCGCCAGGGAGTTGGTGATCCTCCGCCTGAAGGACGCCCCGCTCGCAGACGTGAAGAAGCGCCTGGCCCAGACCGTCGACGCCGAGTGGACCACCCAGGGCCCGAAAGAGGTGCTGACCCGCACGCCCGAGATCGTCAAGCGCCGCAAGCAGGAGGCCTTCGCCGAGCGCGTGGCCACCTGGCAGAGGATCATCGACGGGCTGTCCTTCGACGACCAGTGGGAGCGCCGCTACTCCGACGCCATCAACGGCTTCGCCCAGCCGCCGCGCGACGCCCAAAGCCCGGCCGAGGTACAGGCCTCCTGGCGCAAGCAAGCAGCGCTCCAGACGCAAACTCCGCAGGGCCGGCTGTTGGCCCGGGCGCTCCGCCGGATCGGCACGGAACGGCTCGCCCAGGTCGGGAACGGGCAGCGCGTGGTCTACAGCACCCGGCCCACCCGGATGCAGCTCATGCTCGCTGACCCGGGCAACCGGCTTTACGACACCTACGTGGCCGAGGCCCGGCCCTGGGGCCAGGCGATCCAACGATGGGCCGACGAGGGGCGGCTCGACGTCGCCTACTACTCGCCGTTTTTCCGCGAGGCGTTCGGTCCGGGCGGGTTCGTGCACCTCGTGTTGAAGAACAGGTCTGGCGATGTAATCGCCGAGCCGAGGGTCTACTCGGCCGAGGGCGCGGGCGCGCCGCGTCTATCGTTCAGCAGCTACTTCTCCGAGTCGGCGGAGGCCAAGCCGATCGCTGGGTTCGACAAGACGATCGTCGACTCGGAGGAGACCTTGGCGATGAAGCGGCTCTTCCGCCCCCGGGCGGGCGACTCGCCGGCGGAGGTTCCTCCCCTGGCGGTTGAGATTCTGACCCACCCGGAAAGCCACGATGTGATGGCGGGCGGACCCTCCGACGCGGTGATCCAGGCGGCCGAACACAAGGACCTGAACGCGATCGCTACGCTCCCCGACGTCGCCCAGGTGCTAAGCATGCGCGACCTCGTCGGCCGCGCCGTCACCCTGGGCACGGTGCTCACGAGGTACCAAGGGCTGGCGGTCGTCGACCTGGACGAGAAGGCCGGCTGGCTCACGCTGCGTAGCCGCCCCGGCGACCGCTCAGATGGGTTCGTGTTCCCTCGCCAAGCCCTCGCCAAGCTCATCAAACGCAGTCGCGGCCCAGGCGCCATCACCTTGGGCGCGCTTGCCGACTACGCGACGGCCCCCTCCTGCATGGACGCTTTGCAGTACGGCCTCACCTTCGCCGAACGCGCGCTCGGCAAGCCAACGTGCCGCGTTTCCGATGCCGGTTGGCGCGCCCTGCGGCTCTACGCCACGCTTTCCGGACAACAGCGGGCCGCGGCGGCCAAGGGTGGGGCAACGCTCGCCATCGCCCAGATGACCAAGGAGCAACGGGCCCTGGCAGCGGACATCGTCTACGCCGAGGACCAGGCGTTCAGCCAGGAACCATCCTACGCGCTGGCGCTCGACGGAGGAGTGCGGATAACGATATCCACCGACTCCGAACCAACCTCCGCGCTCCCGAACGGCCTTCCGCCGGACGGCTCGATCCGGTTCATCGTCGGCAACGTCCCCACGCTGTTCTCCATCGTGGACTCGCCCCATTTCTACCCAAGTCTGACGAGCCCCGAGACGATCGCGCTGAACGCGTTCTTCCTGGAGCGAGGGGACTTCCCGCCAGAGGAAGCCCAACGCCTTCCCAGCCGGTTCGCCATGGGCTCCGTCGACAACCTCACGGTCGTGCTGAAACTTCCTCCCGCCGGGTACCTCACGGTCGGCGCGGCTCTGGAGCGGATCGGGCGCGACGCGAAATGGACCGGCGTGGAGGGCCTGCCCAAAGCCATGCGGGACAAGATAGCAGCCGAACTCGACACGCTGCGGAAGAACAACGCCCACTCCCCGGGGCCCGCGGAGAACCGCCCGCCGGTCCGGCCCTAGCGACGCGGCGGTCGCGAAACCAACGCCGCACCCCCTTCGTACTGCAAAGCAGGATAGTATTGTCGACAGGTGGTTGTCCTATGTTCCATTTCCTGCTATTGGCTGCGTTGCTCCCGATCTCCGCGCCGCCCGCGGACGCGCATGTGACCTTCACCATGCGCGCCGCGCCGCTAGAGAAGGCGGTGGCGGAGATCGCGCGTCAATCCGGCGCGAACCTCACGGTCGACCCGCCGATCGCGAAGGAGTTCGTGATCCTGCGCCTGAAGGACGCGCCAATCGCAGACGTGAAGAAGCGCCTGGCCGAGACGGTCGGCGCCGAGTGGACGACCCAGGGCCCGAAGGAGGTGCTGACCCGCACGCCCGAGATCGTCAAGCGCCGCAAGCAGCAGGCGTTCGCCGTGCGCGCCGCGATCTGGAAGAAGGCGCTGGGCGCCATGGCGTTCGACGACGATTGGGACCGCAACTGCGCCGAGAGCGTCAGCGACTACGTCAAGTCCGCCGTCCCGTCGACCACGTTCGAGCAGGCCCGGCTCAACATGAGCCGGCGGACCGCCTTTGAGAACCAGAGCGCGCAGGGCAGGCTGCTCGTGCGGGCGCTAAGGCTTCTTGGCCCCGAGCGCTTGGCCGCGCTACCCACCGAGGGGCGCGTCGTCTTCAGCACCGCGCCCACGCCCGTACAGCAGTCGTTCGGGCGAGGGGGCCAGGGGCTGTACAGCTCCTTCGTGGCCGAGGCCGCGACCTGGGACGCTGCGCTCCAACGCTCCGACGATCCCGAAAACATCGAACTCGCCCACCTCCGCCCGTTCTCCTGGGGGCGCCCCACCGAGACCGGAATGGTGCACGTCGTCTTCGAGTGGGATTCGGGGAACCTGACCGTGGAACCCAGGGTTTACGGCTCGGACGGTCGGGCGTGCTCGCGGTTGTCGTTCCGGCCCGACATCGGTTTCGGCGCGCCGACGGGCGAGATCAAACCGTTGGCCGGCTTCGACAAACCGGTCGTGGAATGCGAGGAGAGCGTGGCCATCAAGGGACTGATGGCGCGGGGCGCCTCCCCCGTTCCTCCGCTCGCGATCGAGATCCTCACCCACCCGGAGGAGCACGAACTTCTCGCCGGCGGACCGTCCGACGTCGCCATCCAGGCCGCGGAGCACAAGGACCTCAACCTGATCGCCGTCATGCCGGACATGTCGTTTGCGGTGACCGCCTCCCCTTCGTCCAAACCCATCACCTTGGGAACGGCGCTTGCGATGCTCCAGGAGGTCGCCAAGGTCGACCTGGACGAACGTTCGGGATGGCTTACCATCACGCCGCGGAACATGGGGTTGCTCGACCCAGTCGTGCTTCCGCGCCGCGCCATCGCGCGCCTGGTCAAGGATGGCCTTGAGTCCAGAAGGCAGACCATCGACATCCTGGCGAGGTACTGCCTGCAGGTCGAGGAGAGCCTGCCCATGATGTTCGGGCAGATGCTTGCCGCCTCCGTGCACGGCAAGTCGGGTTACGTTTCGCCCGACGGTTGGCGGGTCCTTCGGCTGTACGCCGGGTTGACCAGCGCCCAGAAGGCCGCGGCGGCGCGCGGCGGCGTCACGCTGCCGATCGGACGGATGTCGCGGTCCATGCGCAACTTGGTGGCTGAGTTGGTGTACGCGCACGACCAGTCCTTCTCCCAGGAACCCGCCACGAACCTGACACCGGACCGAACGTACGCCAACAGCCTGAACCAAGAACCAACGGCCGCGCTGCCGGACGGTCTGCCGGGCGACGGCACGGTGACGATCCGCCTTGGCTCCGAGCCGAGGTTGTTCAGCTCGGGGGAGTACCCCGGCGCCGGTCCCTCATCGACGAACCCGCAGGACATCGCCTGGCGAATCTTCATGAAGGAAAAGGACCCCGCCGCGCCCAAACCTCCATCGGGGTACGCCGTCTGCTCCATCGACTACGTGGCGGTGACGGCGTGGCTTCCGCCTGCCGGATTCCTTTCGACCAGCGCCAGGCTGGACAACGTTCCGGCCAACGCCAAGTGGGTCCCGTACACCGCGCTGCCGGCCGAGTACCGCGACGCGATCGCAGCGAAGCTGGAGGAGTTCCGAACGAGCAACATCACATTCGCTCCCCGCAACCCCACCAAACCGAAGCAGCCCTGATGACTCAAACGCGCCGGTTGAGGGGTTCGCGCCCTCCGACCGGCGGGCATTTGGGGGAGCGCACCCCGGTTCCTGCCTGAGGACGGGTGTCGCCTTGCGCCGCGTCTGGGTTCCGCGCCATCTGCCGTCGCGGCGATGTGGCCTGAAGCCGCCCGTTGTGCTAGTATTCGCAATAGAGGTCTGTTACATGCTTGCGCTGTTGGTTTCGTGTCTGTTGTTGCAGAGCGCTCCGTCCTCGACGGGCGCATCCGTCTCCTTCACGATGCGGGCCGCGCCGCTGGAGAAGGCGGTGGCCGAAATCGCGCGCCAGTCCGGCGCGAACCTAGCCGTTGATGCGCCGATCGCCAAGGAACTCGTGATCCTCCGCCTCAAGGACGTGCCGCTCGCCGATGTGAAGAAACGCCTGGCCGAGACCGTCGACGCGGTGTGGACCACGCAAGGCGCGAACGAGGTTCTGACCCGCTCGGAGGAGATTGTCCAGCGACGAAAGGAGGAGGCCTTCGCCGAGCGCGTGGCGATCTGGCAGGGGATCATCGACGCGTTCAAGTTCGACGAGCAGTGGGATCGCCGGTTTGCCGACACGATCGGGGTGTACGCCAGGGGCGCCGGCCAGGATCCTTCGCCGTCGCAGCAAGAGGCTTACTACCAAAGGCAGTCTTCCTTCTTGGCGCAGTCGCCCCAGGGGCGGCTTCTCTCCAGAGCGCTGCATCGGATCGGCGCAGAACGCCTGGCCCAGGTCGGCGACGGGCAAACCGTCGTCTTCAGCACCAAACCCACTCGAATGCAGGCGCCCTTGGAGGACCCGCAGAACAGCCTTTACGACGCCTACGTCACCGAGGGTCGCTCTTGGGCCCAGGTGTTGCAGCAGTACCCCGAAGGCGCCCGCGGGCAACTGGGTTCCACTGCGCCGTTCAACGGAGACCTGCCCGCGCCGGGCGGAACCGTGCTCGTCGGCGTGACCAGCGGCCGGGAGAACGTCGTGCTCGATGCACGGGTCTACGCCGGCGACGGCAGCGAGGTGTCCCGAATGGCTTTCCCCAACTACTTCCTGGTGAACGAGCAGCCCAAACCGCTACCGGGTTTCTCGAAGCCGGTCGTCGACTCGGCAGAGACCGCCGCGATCCGGCGTCTCTACCACCCGGCGCCAGGCGACCAACCCAATGCCGTTCCATCCCTCGCCCTTGAGGTGCTCGCAAACCCGGAGCAGCACGAGTTGATGGCCGGCGGACCTTCCGATATCGCCCTGCAAGCTGCGGAGTCGAAGAACCTGAACCTGGTCGCCTGGCTTCCCGACGCCGCTCACGTGCTGAGCATGAAGCACTCCTCCAGTCAGAAACCGACTCTTGGTTCGGAGCTTACGGCGCTTCAGCCGCTGGCGAAGGTGAACGTAGACGAGAAGGCTGGTTGGCTCACCATGTCGCGCCGCGCATGCCGGGACCTGGACGGCTTCGCCATTCCTCGGCAAGCCATCGCCGCGCTCATCAAGGCCTACCGGAGCTCGGGTGCAACGACTTTGAGCGCCCTGGCCGACTACTCGACGGCCGGGGTCAACAACGACGCCCTGGACTACGGACTGAACTTGGCCGATCGCCTGATCGGCAGGCCTCGGGGCTACCTCACGCCGGAAAGCTGGACGGTCCTGCGCCTGTATGCCGCCCTGTCCTCACGGCAGCGAAACGCCGCTTCGCACGGCGGGCTCACACTCTCGGTTGGCGAGATGACCAAAGCGCAGCGGCAAAGCATCGCGGACCTGGTGTCTGCTCAGCGGTTCGAGGCCCTGTCGGACGATGGATCGCCGGCCGCCAACCCCTGGGGAAGCATACGCTCCGAAGCCACGGTCGCGATGCCCAACGGATTGCCGGCGAACGGCAAGGCCACCTTCCAGCTCCAGACCACGCCCCAGGTCTACGGTTTGGGCGACGACACGCTGGCACAACCCTCTCCGGTGATGCCGGTTCAGGTCGCGCGCGGCGTTTTCCAGCAGGAACGAGGCCAGACGCTGGCGGACAACACCGTGGCGCGGCAAAACCGCTTCGCGATGGGAAACCGCCAGAGCCTCAGCATCGTGCTCGAAATGCCGCCCGCCGGGCGCTTGGCCATGTTGGCTTCGGTGCAGCAGATCCCCTCGAACGCAAGATGGGTCGGGCTTGCCCAGCTACCCAAAGCCGTCCGCGAGCAGATCGAAGCCGAACTAAAGGCCCTGCGGGAAGGCCGGTCGATCTTCTCGCCCGCGGCAGCGACCCCGCCTCCGAACACGAACTCCGGGCAGCCCTAAGAGGCCGAGGTGAGTCGAACGATGTCGCTCCAGGCGCTCATCCGATCGCCCAGGAGCGGCTTCTTGGCGCGCGCGTGGCCTCCGTCCGCCGGGCAAGCCCCCATCCTACGGGTGTCATCCCGAACCAAAGGAATGGTAGGGGCGGGTCTGTGACCTGCCCCCGCGTGGCCTCCGTCCGCCGGGTCAGCCTCCGCCCCACGGGTGTCATCCCGAACCAAAGGAATGGTAGGGGCGGGTCTGTGACCCGCCCGAGCGTTCCCGCCACCCGCCGGGCAAGCCTCCACCCTTTGGGTGTCATCCCGAGCGAAGCGAGGGATCTCGGTCGAGACCTGGTCCCGCGCGGC
>CAZIIS010000111.1:0-9280 GCA_964539295.1 uncultured Fimbriimonadaceae bacterium
GGGCCGGTGCTGGGGGATCGTGCGCGGATCGCCCGAGCGCGCGGGGGCGGTCGCGGACGACGGCTTCTCGCCGGGTTCTGGCGTCTCGGGGGCGCTGGGCGTGTACCAGACGGGCCAGGACTACGAGCGCGGCAACCGCAGCCAGACGGTGGCGCTCGATGGCTCGACCCTGAACGCGAGCCACCTCGCGCAAGACCGGCGCTGGTCGCGGGTGTGCTTTGCTGCGCCGAGCCAGCCGATCGCCGGCGGCATCCACCGCACCTCGTCGCTCGCGTCGGGCTGGTCGTATGACGCGTTGTTCGGCCCTGACGGGGTCACCATCCGTTCGTGGCCGCCGTGGGGTTGGACGTCCAACCAGATCGCCACCGGAGAGGCAACCGACGCACAGGTGGCAGTGCACCCGCTCGGGCGTCTGGACGTCGTCTACGCGCTCAAGGGGGCGAGCGAGAACACGGTCGTGTTCCGCACCTGCTTCGGCAACGAGACGGTTTGGGAGGATCCTAGGACGATTACGACAGGCACCCGCGCGGCGCTCGCGGTGCATCAGGAAACGGGCATGGAGTTCGTGGCGGCGTTCTACAGCGGCACGTGGACTCTCTGGAGGAGGTCAAACCCGACCGACACGTGGACGCAGCGGGGCACAATCGCAAGCGACGGCTTGGAGGCCGCTGCCGGCCTCGAGTGCGACACCGGGCCGCTTAAGCGGCTCACGTTCGCCTACGTGAACGCCTCCAACCAACTGGTGTACATGGTGAGCTACGACTGGGGCGAAACCTGGGAGGCCAACTGATGCAGATCGACCATGACGCACGGGTTCTGATGTGGGCGCCGCACGCGCGCTTTCCCTACCAGAAGGACCCGGAGTACGTTCACACCGACATCCCCTGGATGACCGGCTTCGCCAACTGGGAGGACAACGGAGGGCTGACGGCCGACTACGACCTGCAGATCATGTTCCCGCTCCAGGTGCGGGTGCCCCACAACAACAAGCTGGTCGCCGGCGCCGCGGCGGAATACGATGCGGAGATCGGACGCTGCAACGCCCTCGGTGGGGCCGACGCGGCGCTGCCAACGGTGACCTGGAGCAAGGGCGCTGGGCATACCGCCAGCTGCAAGTTCGTGCCCGAATGGGGAGGCGACACGTCGAAGCCCTTGAAGGTGTGCGCGCTCGCCTCATCCTACAGCTCTGCGGACACGGGCATCGTGCAGCTCGACGCGACCGTCGACTGCCAGTCCGCGGTCGTCCAAGCCTGCATGCGTTCGCAGCCGGTGAAGAGCCTCGCGTCGGGCAGCGGCGGGGGCACGTCGAGCACGCCCAACGTGGCCCCGTGGGCGGCCGTCTCCGCCGCCGTTGGTACGGGTGCCGAACGGGTGTGGTACCGCGTGCGCTACAGCAACAACGGCGACTACGAGGTGCAGTCATCAGCCGACGCCGGCGCGACGTGGAAGCTGCTGCAGGCAGCCCCGAAACGTTCTGCGTGGGAGGCGAGCACGGCCAACTTCGCCCGCGGCTACTCCGACCTGCCGCTGGACGTCGAGTTCCGGCTCCTGGCGGGCCGCATGTCGATCCGGGTTGGGGGCGACAACGCCGCGCAGCTGCTCTACGAGGAGAACCGTACGGACTCCGAAGGATTGCCGATCGCCGCGATCACCGCGGTGCGGGCCGAAGCCGAGAAGGCGTTGATGCTCTCGGTCTACGCCGCGCCCGTGTGGTGGCGCCAAGCGGCCAGCTATGCCTCGCCGGAGATCTACATCGGTTTCACGTCGGATGCCTGGTTGGAACCCGACGTGCGCTGGGTTGGCGACACCGCGGGTTGGAGCGCGACGCTCGATGAGGCAGAGAGCAGCCTAATCGGACCGACGGTCCGGTACAAGCTCGCGTTCGCGGGCCCAAACGACGGGACGTTCAAGGGGACGGCCTACTCGTTCAAAACTCGCGCGATGCGCGCCATCAACCTTCAGTGGGCGGGGCAGACGCACTTCACGCCGGCCGCGCCAGTGGAGCCGGCGCCGGACCACATCAGCGTCTCGACGGTGTTCAACCCGGACGCGCTGCAGGTCAACTCGGCAGCGTACATCACGTTCAACTCGACGCGCCCCCGGCTCCTGCCAACGGGGGAGGTTGGGACCTGGGCGCAGTGGGCCTTGAATTACGGGCAGGTGGCGATCGAGATCCACGGCACCCGCTCCACCGTCGCCGGCGGCGTGCCGCCCGACCAGCTCCTGTTCACCGGCTACGGCAACGTGCGGGGCGAGGTCTCGGCCGCGGAGGGCGGCGCACTGTACAGCATGTCGTGCGCGGATCGCATCCGCCAGCTCCGCTCGGTGAAGTTCAACATGCCCTGGATGGACGGGTGGAACGTCTTCTACGTGATGTACTACCTCGCCCAGCTCGGCGGCTACGCAGCCTCCGAGATGGAGTTCATCGACTCGGTGCCGCCATCGCCGTACGACGACTCGGTTGGCCCAGACGGCGAGTCGGCTTACTTCATGCCGGTCGGAAACGGAGGCTGCATGCTCACGCGGTTTTCCGGGATGGACGTCTGGGAGGCGATGAGCCGCGTGGCGTACAGCATCGGGTACATGCTCTTTCCTAACCTCGCAGGGCGGCTCGTGTTCCGGAAGTTCAGGCTTCCGAGCGGCGTGAAGCGCAGCTTCTACGAAACCGACCGCGAGTCCGCCCTTGCAGGTGGGGGCACGGAGGGTTGTTGGGAGGTGCGGCTTTCCAAGGACATGGAGACGGTGCGGAGCGACCTGACGCTGATCGGGGTCGACTCGTTCTCGCCCGTGTACAACTACATCCCGACGTACCACGAAGACCTGGAGGTGATCTACAACCCGAGGGCGTTCAACCATTTGGGCTACCGCCGCGGCGCTGCGTGGCTCGACGTGCTGTTCGCCGAGGAGACGTTCGCATCGACGAGCGCGGACAAGCTGTTCCGAGCGCTTCGGGTCCCGAGCTTGCGGCTGCAGCTCACGACCTGGTTCCAGCCGGACATATTCCCGCTCGACGTCGTGACCCTCGAGAGTTCGCGCCTTGGCACCTCGGGCATTCGGCTGCTCGTGCTCGGCGTGCAGCACGACATCCCGAAGGCCGGAGCGGCGTCCACCACGATCGGCGCGATGCACTACGTGCCGGAGGACTAACGTGGGACGCCTCGCAGCGGTTGTCAAACGGCCCGAGTGGCGGCGGCTGACGCAGCTACTCACGATCGCCGACAAGCGCCAGGTGTTCGATCTGCTCGGGTACGAGCCGCACGCCGGGCAGCTCCCGGTCCACGAGAGCTCGGCCCGGTTCAAGGTCGTGAACAACGGCCGGCGCTTTGGCAAGACGACGTTGGCTGCCGCGGAGGTCGTGGTGGTGGCGGTGCTCGGCGGCCACGCTGCGGTTGTCGCTCCCACGTACGACCTGGCCGACATCTGCTGGACCTTCGCCGCCGACATGCTAATGGCGAGCCCGCTCCGCGAACTCGTGCGAGGCATGGCGCGGGCAAAGGGCGGCCAACGCCTTTCGTTGGCAACCGGCGGGCTCATCACCGCTCGAAGCGCCGACAACCCCAAGAGCCTGATCGGCCGCGGCTTGGACTACATCGTTGGGGATGAGTGGGCGCAGCTCGAGGATCCCGAGGTGTTCCACCAATACATCCGGCCGTCGCTCTCCGACCGGCAGGGAGGGATGACGTTCATCTCGACGCCGCGCGGGGACAACCAGTTCAAGGAGTTCTACGACCGAGGGGCCAACCATGAGGTTGGGTGGCAATCGTGGACGAAGCCGACGAGCGCCAATCCTCGCATCGCCAAGAGCGAGATCGAGGAGGCGCGCCGCTCGATGCCGTGGGCAACCTTCCAGCAGGAGTACCTGGCGGTCTTCCTTGACTCGGCCGGCACCGTGTTCCGGGGTTATGCGGTCTGCGCCAGGGGCGAGTGGCAGGAGCGTCCGATACCCGGTCACCGCTACGTCCTGGGCGTAGACATCGCGCAGTACGAGGACTGGACCGTAATCGCCGTGTTCGACCAGACGGTGCAGGCGTTCGTGCACTTCATCCGTTTCAACGAGATCGACTACCCGCTTCAGGAACGGATGATCGCTGAGGCGAGCCGGGAATGGAACTGCGCCCCGGTGCTTATCGACGCCACCAACAACCAGAGCGTGGCGCAGCACGTCCGCGACGCTGTCAACTGGTCGACCGTCGAGCCGTTCACGTTCGCCCAGCAATCGAAGGCGGCGATCATCAACCAGCTCGCGATTGCGTTCGAGCAGCGAGAGGCGACGTTGCCGGCGCGCGATGCCCTGAGCCCCGACCCGGGCGACTTACCCAAGCTGGCGCTCTCCGAGCTCGGCAGCTTCCGGTACGAACGCAGCCCGTCCGGCAACCTGAAGATGAACGCTCCGAGCGGCAAGCACGATGACATCGTCGCGGCGTGCTGCCTGGCGTTCGAGCTCAACCTCCGCAACTCGGGCGCCGCGCCGTTCGTAGTGGCGAACCCGAACCAGCGCACACCCGTGCCGAGCATCGTCGGGCGATTCGCTCCTACTAGGCGCTCGTAGTGGGTAGGATGCGCTGGTTGGTACGGACGTACTCCAACGAGGGCGAAACGGTGCTCGACCCGTTCATGGGGTCAGGGACGACCGGCGTGGCGTGCCAGATGGAAGGTCGGGCGTTCCTCGGCTACGAGCAGGACGAGAGGTACTATCGCATCGCTTGCGAGCGCATGGGTGAGGATGGCTCCGGGCCGGCGCGTTGACGCTGTGGAAGGTTGTCACTCCCCCTAACCACTCCCCCTAAGGCTGTGTGAAGGGGAGCACATGGGTTCAGGGTTGCTCGCTCCAGGTTCGTCGTTTGAGCCTGCGATGCCCGTTTCCTCACAATGACACTGTAGGGGTCACAAGTTCAAGTCTTGTACCGCCCACCACCGAATTAGGTTCAAAACGGCTTCAATGAGGGGGAGAGAAAGTAGGGGTCACGCCCTTACTCCCCTTATGCTTTTTTGCGGCGCGGTTCTGGTCGCGAATCACGCCTTTCGCCGGACGCTACGGTTCGCCAGGGTCAGGCCGGGGCGGTCGCCGGCGGAGCGCCGGGCGCCACGGGCGAGCGTCGGCTTCGAGGTCGGCAAGCATCTGCTTGGCGGTGCTCGCAGCCGGCAGGTCGCCGTGACCGGCCTTGTCTGCCAGTTGCACCATCTGCCGTAACCCGGCAAGCCCTTCTTGCTTTCGACCAGCTCGCAGAAGGACGAGCGCGAGGTTGTACATGCTCGCGAGCGTGTCGCGGTGCGTTTCGCCCAGCGTCTCGCGCCTGAGTCGCAGCGCCTTCTCGTGGAGCGCCCGCGCAGCCTCGTACCGCCCGAGACGCGAATAGGCGTTCGCGAGGGTGTGCATGCAGGTGAGCGTGTCTCGGTGCGTTCCGCCCAGCACCTCGCGCATGAGCGGCAACGCCTCCTCCTGGAGTTCCCGCGCCTCCTCGTTTCGCCCTAAGCGTAAAAAGGCGTTCGCGAGGTTGCTCATGCTTTGGAGCGTGTCGGGGTGCGTTTTGCCTAGCGTCTCGCGCCTGAGCCGCAACGCTTCCTCGTGGAGGTTCCGCGCTTCTTCGTCGCGCCCGAGTTCCGAATAGGCGGTGGCGAGGTTGTTCACGCTTCCGAGCGTGCCGGAATCCGTTTCGCCCAGCGTTTCGCGCTTGAGCCGCAGCGCCTCCTCGTGGAGTTCCCCCCTCCTCGTATCGCCCCAGGGCGCATACAGGCGTTCGCGAGGTTGCTCATGCTCGCGAGCGTGTCAGTGTGAGATTCGCCAAACGTTGTGCGCCTGAGCCGCAGCGCCTCTTTGTCGAGCTCTCGCGCCTCCTCATATCGCCCGAGCAGCGACAAGCCATTGGGGGAGGCGATCGGCCACCTGCTTTGCGGTGCAACGCCCGAGCTCCTGGGCAAACGCCTTGCCCTCCGTGCTCTTCAAGAACCGGTCGATGGGGTCCTTGGAGAGGAACGAGCCAATCTTCCCTTTGGCGACCGACGCCAGCGCATACCGGGGTGTGGGCAGCCCAAGCTGCAACGCGGTTCGGAGAAGCAGACCCTCGAAGTCGTCGACCCGAACGTGATCGCTCGCCGAAAGGCGAAACTGAAGGGTGGCGTGCGGGACGCCCGCCGCGACGCAAACATCCTCGAACCTGCGGAGCAGCCGCGTCTTCCCGCTGCCGCCCGCGCCGTGGACGTTCCACAACGGGTACGGGCTCGTTCCCCGGACGATCTGGCTGCGAAACGCCTCGATATGCGCCTCGCGACCGATGAAGATGCGCTTGACGACGTCGTTGTCGGCGGCCGGGTTATGGGGTTCCAGCGGTTGCGGTCCCACACCGGGAGTGTAGCAGTGTTCCGGTACATAGCAGCCAATCGTTGCGATGAACCGCCGCGCTGCGGATAGGTAACACACGTCGCGAAGCATGTCGTGCCCGGCGCTCACGCGGAGGCACGCGTCGAGGAACTGGGCGCTGTGATGGCCGGCGTAAACCGGTTCGGCGGCGTTGCGGCTCAAGCGGGCGAGCTTGGGCTCGCAGGTGCGAGACGGCGGCTTCGGCCTTGGGCTGAGTGCGGGCGGCCACGAAACAGCCGCGGCGTCCATGCACGGCGTGACGCCTGGGGGCGGTCATCGGACAGCGGCTGTCAGTTAGGAACGTCTGGCATTCGCGTCTCGTGTGTGCCGCGCCGAGTTGCAGCGGCGCGGCCACGGGGTCACAACGCAACCAGTGTGAGTGAAGATCGGGATACCAACCGAACGATTTCCAGCATGGTGCTCAACGGGAGCGCTTGGGCCATTGGACGCCATGACGCGACGTAGCCCAACAGGTCAGATAGTGGGCTAATATAGCGATGTGAAACGTCCTTTAGTGCTGGGGATGGCTGGCGCGACGATCGCCGTGGCGTTTGGGGTTGGCGTCCTGGTGGGCAGAATGCCGAGCGTTCAAAGCGACCCGCTGGATCGAACGGTCAAGCGTTACAACGCCGGCTGCCGGCGGCTGGCGTCCTTACTCGACGACTTCGACCGATGTGGACGCAGCGCGACCACGCCGGGCGACGTTGACCGGTGCATCCACCAGTGGAAAAGGCCCGTGCAGGCGCTGGCGCGCGAGGCGGTGTCCCTCTCGAGGCGCATCGAAGCCGACGACCAGTACAGCGCTCGGTATGCGCGGGGGGCGTCACTTGGCGAGGTGAACGAGTACCCGTGGGTGAGTGAGGCTACGGGCGGCCGGCGTCTGGCCTATATCGAACCCCTGCGCTGAGGCAACGACGATGGCAGACCCCTTTGACGCCTGGCAGAAGACGGTGATGGCCACCCTCAAGGCGCGCAAGCGCGGGGTGACGCTGGCGATGCTCGACCCGACGGCCGTGATGCAGGCGTTCCAGAGCGGGATGAGCCCGGTAGCGTTCGCCATTCAGGTCAACCTTCCGATGCGTCCGCCCGCTGCACCGGCTGCAGCGCCGGCTCCGACGACCCCGTTCGCCCGCGCACGGCGCACCCGCCGCCTCTTGCGATGGGGCGTTGCCGCAGCCTGCGGGCTCGCCCTGGTCATGTCGAGCGTTACGCTGGTGCTGGTGATCCAGGAGCGTCGGCAGACCAATAACCTCATCTCGGTCGTGCGGGAGCACTCTATTGCGATCGGCGAAACGCAAAACAACGTGAAGCATCTTGCTGAGGTTTCGGATAACCTGTCGTCAAACGTTGCAGGTCTCGGCCAAAGCCAAAGCCAGGCGAAGGATGACCTCGCGCGGCTCAGCCGTCAGTCAAGCGCATTGAACTCAAGGGTTTACGGGCTCGTGGCTGACCAAGCAGACCTGGCTAACGCGCATGACTCGCTCGTTGGCGCCGTGAACCACAACGCGGACGTGGCGAACTGGAACAACAGATTGCGTCGATAGCCGCCGTCCTCACGCCCTGAGCGGGATGCCGCCGTCTACCGCGCTTCGCGCAACTCGATGAGCGTGCGGGCGCGCACGCCCGCCGGGTTGTAGACCGTGACACCCTGCCCTTCGACGTTCCAGAAGACCGCCACGAGCCGCGCGATAACGCTCCAGCCGTCGCCGTTCCGGGGCTCCTCGAACGCGGAGTTAATCGGCACGAACTGTGGCCGGCCGGTGTCCGCGTCTAGGGTCCACGACCCCAGGCTTGGGGTCATCTGCTTCCGGAGTTAATCGGCACGAACTGTGGCCGGCCGGTGTCCGCGTCTAGGGAGAGTTGCTTGACGGTGCATCGACAGTCCGGCTTCCGCTGGGCCAGCACAGTCGAGCCCGGAGCGGGCGCAGGGTCCACATGCCAGATCACCGTGTCGCCCTGCTGGAGCGCGGGCCAACACGACTCGCCGGCGATGGTGGATACGAACCGTTCTGCATGGAAATACCTGGCGTCAACGTCGACGTAAGCTTCGGAGGTTAGCGGGTTACCCCACTCTGAGTCCGCAGGCGCCACGCCAGCATATCGCATTCGCCCGCAGAATCCGTGTTGCTCGTTCGGTTGGCTGGTCTGGAGGCTCGTTGCGGCCCATCTCCCAGTTGGAAAGCCGAGATGCCTACACGCTAAGTGCCCTCGCCAGGTCGATCGGGCGCATGCGCACAGGCTTGTACGCTTCGCGTGCCCTTTTGACGGCGCGGAAGACCGGCCAAGCACTGTACAACCGCATGCGATGCCGTGCCATGTCAGGCGGGCGTGTGCCTCGTTCGTCGGGGCGCGAAACGCGTGTGCTCGACGGTGCAAGCAGATGCCAGAACGGCAACGTCTAGGTGCTCGAAATGGCGTGGTGTCAACCCACGCCCGGCTTAAGGGCCGGGTGAGACGCGCCGGCCTCCCATTGAAGGCGCTCGCTCTGCTCCGTTTCAATCCACACCCGGCTTAAGGGCCGGGTGAGACGCTATCGCCAATGACGAATGCGCAAAGGCTCTTAACGTTGTTTCAATCCACACCCGGCTTAAGAGCCGGGTGAGACCTGGGAGGGCATGAGTCCGCGACGCCTCAATTCGATGTTTCAATCCACACCCGGCTTAAAAGCCGGGTGAGACGCGCCCAATTCGATGGCAAACGGCTTTGTCTCCTCGACGTTTCAATCCACACCCGGCTTAAGAGCCGGGTGAGACCGAACGCCGGGCGAACCCTGAGCTAGCGCCCGCCAAGTTTCAATCCACACCCGGCTTAAGAGCCGGGTGAGACCTACCGCTCACATTCGCGATAGTCGAGATCCGTTTGTTTCAATCCACACCCGGCTTAAGAGCCGGGTGAGACAACCCCGAGCCGTTTTGCACGCTG
>CAZIIS010000112.1:0-9251 GCA_964539295.1 uncultured Fimbriimonadaceae bacterium
CCAAACGCCGCCTTCTCCTCGGCCGATCCAGGGGTTAGCCTGGGTTCGAACCCAGGATAACCCCTGCAAAACCCCAGTCAAGAAGCCGAGAAGTACGGCAATGGCCACGGGAAGGAGCGTTCTATTCGGCGGCTGGCTGGCGGGAAAGGCGGGCCAAACGGTGTTCGTGCGCCGTCGCGACGGCACGATTGGCGTGCGGGTGCGGACCACGCCCGACGACCCGCGCACCCCGGCGCAACAGGCTCAGCGCAGCCGCATGGCGCTGGCGGGCGCGGCATGGCGGCGGCTGACCGGCGACCAGGTTGACGCGTGGCGGCGCTATGCGCAGTCGCTCGGGCCGCAGCCCACCCCCAAGGGCGGGGCGCAACCGCTCTGCGCGAGCACGGCGTTCACGCGCCTGGCGCTCAAGTACCTGGAGGTGAACACGGGCTCCGAGCCGCCCGTGGCGCCCCCGACGGCGCCGTTCTACGGGGATGGCGTCTCGGTGACGGCTTCGGCGCCCGCCGGGTCGGGCCAGGTGGCGTTCGCGGCGAGCGCGCCCAACAGCCCCGGGGTGACGACGGAGCTGCTGCTGCAGCCGCTGCGTTCGCCGGCGCGAACGCCCACGCCCCGCGGCTATCGCTCGGCCGGGTTCGCCGCGTTCTCGGTTGGGTCGCTGTCGGTGTCTTTGGCGGCGGAGCCCGGAGCCTACGCGCCGGCCTACCGATTTGTGTGCGTGGCCACCGGCCAAGCGTCGCGCCTAATCCCGCTGGGCGTCGTCGAAGTGTCGTAGTTGACGTCCGGAGGCGCTCCAGATCGTTCTGCGACCCCTCCGGGGTCGGTGATTGTGGGGTGCGCCAACCCGGGGTCTTCGACCCCGGGCAAATCGCTGTGACCCCTTCGGGGTCGGCGGGAGGCGACGCATTAGCGAAGTTGGGAATCCCCTTTCCCTTGCGGCGGCATCGCTACCACCAGCAACGGTCATTCGCGCCGCAGGGGAAAGGGGGCAAGGGGGATAGAGGTCCAGATGCCCAAGTCACAAGGGAAAGGGGAACCCGAAAAAGCCAAAGACCCCGCCAAGCCCCGCAACCGATGCAAAATGGGCCAACGAGAGGATCAGAAAGGATGAACCACGGCTTCAAGCAAATCGAACCGGAACAGATCGGCGACAACGTGTTCCAACTCATCGGCAAGGACTGGATGCTCATCGCCGCGGGGCCGAATGAGCGCCACAACATGATGACGGCGAGTTGGGGAGGGCTGGGCGTGCTCTGGAACAGGCCGGTCTGCTTCTGCTTCATCCGTCCGCAACGCTACACCCGCGAGTTTGTCGAGGCCAACGACGCCTTTTCGCTCACCTTCTACGGCCCCGAGCACCGCAAAGCCCTGAACTTCTGCGGCAGCAAGTCGGGCCGCGACGTGGACAAGGCCAAGGAGACCGGGCTGACGCCGATCGAGCTCACGCCGGGCATCACGAGCTTCGCCGAGGCGCGGATCGTGCTGGAGTGCAAGAAGATCCACTTCGAGGACATCCATCCCGCCAACTTCGTCGACCCGACCGTCGACGAGAACTACCCGACCAAGGACTACCACCGGATGTACGTCGGCCAGATCACGGCCTGTTGGGTGAAAGAAGCGTAGTCCGGCGCGTTTCGGGCGGAGACCCGCATGGCTAGCACGCAGCATCCGAACATCCGGCGTTTCGAGGACGTCCTCCGGCAAGCCAAGGTCGACGAGGACCGGATTCGGCAGGTCATGGGCGTCGCCTACGCCAGGGACGAGGAGGACGACAAGCAGGACGTCGCGAACTTCTACGCGGCGGCCTTGCGCCGGTGCGAGGAGTTGTTGGACTTCGACACCCTGAGCGAGGTCATGTTCTGCAGGGCGTGCTGCAAGAGCGGCTTCCGGCTGCAGAACGCGCGGCAGTTCGCCAAGCTGCACGCCGGCGAACCGCTGGAGCGCAGGCTCGCGCTGCTGGGCGAACTCCGGTACATGGGCAAGCCCGGGCTGAACGGGGACGGCGACATCGAGACGGTGGCCGTCGGCGAGCATGGGGCGAGCGGCATGCGTTGTCCGTGCTGGAACTTCCAGGGTCGCCTGCCCGTGGACGGCCCCATGCCGCTCAGCTACTGTCTGTGCTGCGCCGGCCACTTCCGGTTCCACTACCAAAAGGCGCTCGGTCTGCGCCTGCGCATCAAGAGGGTCGTCTCGTCGATGCTGAACAGCGAAGGCCGCTCGCCCTGCGTGTTCGTGTACGAGATCGCCGACGCCGGGTCGAAGAGCCCCGCCTGACGCCGAACCGCGGGCGGGGGTTGGCCGACCCCCGCCCAACGGCGCCCGGCGCCCCAGGGCTACTCCAGCACCAGCATCCAGCCCTTGCGCGGCTCGACCGGGATCGAGTCGCCGGGCAGGAACTCGGCGGCCGGCTGTACTCCGGCGGACTCGACGGCCTTCAGCTTCGCCTTGGCCGGGTTGATGCCGAGCGCCTGCCAGTTCACGGTGAGCCGCACCGAGACGTTCGATGGCGCCCAACTGGCCAGGCACACCAGCGCCTTGCCCTTCTTGGCGTAGACCGTCGCCAGCACGTCGGGCGCGTCGGTCCGGACCGGACAGGACGGTTCCCAGTAGCCGATCATCTTCGAGTCGGCGATGCCGAAGGCGTCCCACACGCGCCACACGGGGCGCGGGTCGCACTGCACGTTCTCGGTGCCCCATCCCATCCGGTTGGTCATCCCGTAGAGCGCGCCGCGCCACGGGTTGCCGCCGCCCTGGAGCATCTCGCCGCCCACGCCGAATGGGATGCCCGAGACCTCGGTCAGCCACTGGTCGGGCGTCATGGTCTGGTACCGGAACGACTCCCCGAACCAGATCCGGTCCACGTAGGGCAGGAACTCGGCGTACTGGTTGGCCGGTCCGATGGAGAAGCCCGTGTTCGAGTGCAGGTCGATCATGCTGCCCGGACGGGTCCTCGCCATCACCTTGCGCATCCGCTTGAGCGTCGACCGGTCGTAGGTCACGTCGTCCAGGTAAAGGCCGTCGATCTTGGCGTTGCGGCTCATCCACTGAAGCCCCTCGACGTAGAAGTTGGTCCAGCGCGAGATGCCGCTGGTGACCACCGCCGCGTCGACGTCCGCATGCCCGAGCGACATCACCCAGGCCGGAGCGTAGTGGTCGACCGCGTGCTCCCACAGCCATGGCATGCCGCGGCCCCCGCCGTCCGCCAACACCTCGTAGCCCAGGCTGCGAAGCGCCCAGAACTCCGCGGTGTGGTTGGTCAGTTCACGGATGGTGAAGTAGATCTTCGTCTTGACGCCCTTGGCGTGCATCTGGTCGACCAGCGGCTTCAGCACGTTCACTGCCGCCAACGGGTAGTTGATGTACGGGTTGTACTCGGTCGCGTGGTGCAGGTTCAGCACGTTCACGCCCAGCTTCAGCTCCGCGTCGTCGGGAACCACCGGCCAGCCGTGGTGGTAGCGCGTCTTGAAGTGCGCGCGCCAGTCGAGCGGCTTCACCGGAGTCACGAGGAACGCGAACTCGAACCGCAGCTTTTGGCCCGCCGCGAGCTTCCGTGGACCGCTGGCGGCCCGGGCCAGCGCCGCTCGCTCGCCCGACACCTGCAGCCCGCCGCGCCCACCGTTGAACCACGACTCCGGCGGCGCCGGGTGGTAGAGGTTCAGCATCGGACCGTGGTAGGCGCCGCCCCGCAACTCCACGTGGAGCCCCGCGTGGACGTCGCCCATCCAGAAGCTGTCGTAGGGGCCTTCCCACTTCCAGGAGTAGCTCTTCGGGCGGTTCCCGCCGACCCGGCCCGCGCCCATCAGATAGGTCGAAGCCGTTTCGCAGAACGGAAGCTCCAGCGCCACGTCGTCGAGCGCTATCTCCTCCTTGGCGCTAAGCTCGACCGCGTACGAAAGGTGGCCATCGAACTCCATCGAAGCGATGCAACGCGCCGACAGGCCCTCGCCGGACGAATCCACCGTCCAACCGATGCCGCCCGGGGTCCTTTTGGTGAACCGGAACCGGACCGGCTTGAGCGAAACCGGCTTGCCGCCGGCAGTGATCGCAAACCGCGCGGGGCTTTTCAACACCGGGTTCGATCCGCACCGGATCGAGGCCGGCAGGCCGTCGGAACCTAGCTTCACCTCGCGTCCCAGGCACGTCACCGTTCTCCCGTTGAGCTTGAGCGGCGTGAACGGAGCCACCACCTCGTCGTCGGCGCCGAGGGTGGAGTCAAGCCAACGCAGCCGAGAGCCACGCCAAGGCTCCGAATCGCCGTGGTCTTCCAGCACCTTGGGCCCGATCGTCAGCGCCACCGGCAGCCGCGTCGGCTTCACGCCCTCCGCCGAGACGATCACGCTGCCGCGATACGTGCCGGGTTTGGCGTCGCGCGGCGCCTGCACGCCGCACCACAGCGCCTGCACACGGCCGAGCGGAACGTCGACCCTCTTCACGAACCGCTCGCCCAGCGGCCCGACGCCGCCCATGTTGAAGCAACGCATCGCCGAGGCGGGTATCGCGCCCTTCTCCCCCTTCAGGGCCTCAAAGCGCACCTTGACTCCCTTGAGCTCCTGCCGCGCGGCGAAGACGCCCAACTGGTAGGTGAAGAACTCGTTCCGAAGGGCCGAACCGATCACCTTGGTGGCGGGTCCCGACTTCACCCACCGCACGGGCAGCTCGTCCTGCATGCGGATCGGCTCCCTGCGGTCCTCGGGGAAGACCAGGTAGGCCCCGGGGCGCCTGGCCAGCAGGCGGTCCACCTCCCCGCGGTTGGCCACCACCTCCATCGGGTCGAAGCGGTTGAACGCGCCGTTCGCCTCCAGACGCACCAGCGAGGCCTTCGGCAGCGCGGCGAGGTCGGATGCCGCAAACCGGGCGGCCCACGCCGCGTCGGGAGCGCCGGTCGGCCGGGTGTAGATGTCGTCGGCGTACCCGACCACCGGATCGCCGCTGTAGGGCAAGTAGTAGACGAAGTACCGGCCGGGCGACGTCTTGGGCTGGAACGCCAGGTCGGCCGACTCGCGGTCCACCTTCACTCGCGCCATGTTCGCCACCCGCTCTCCGGTCGTGGCGTCGATCACCACGATGTCGTGTTTGTCGGGCTCATAGCGGTGCAGCCGCCACGGAATGTGCAACCGCACCGCATCGGCCTGGGCCGACACGTCGACCACGGCCCGATGGTTACCCAAACGCTCCTCCCAGGAGGCGACGCCGTACGCCGCCACCTCCTGCCCCATCGCCACGCTCATCCCCGCACCTAGCGCCAGCAGCGCCACAGCACACCTCCACATCATATTAATCATCCTTCGGCGCCGTGCGCCGACGGGCCAATGTTACACCCCGACGTAGGCGCATATGGCACGCGGCACGGGAATGGTTGAGCGCGTGGCCAAGGCTCGACGGCCGCTTGGGGGGCCCTTCCTATCCCAAATCGGAAACCGGGACGACCCGCAGGCTCCATGCCGGACCCAGACGCGCCGGGATTTGAGAAGGCCGTGCGGTGGCCGTCGTTTGGCCAAGGCGCGGTTCGTGCATCGCCTTTGCACCGGCCATAGCCCTTTTTTAGGCCCTCCTCTCCTATCACGCGCGGCTTCCGCCAGGCCATCGGAGTACATTAGGTGACAATGGCCGGCTTGAGCTACCTAACGGTTCAGGATGTGCTCTGGATCCACTTCCAGTTGACCAAGGTCCAGGCGCAGTACGACGCCGCGCGGCTGGAGGAGGCCACGTACTACCAGTACGGGCGCGGCGGCAGCATGGACCCGGAGGGCCAGGCCGCGCGCCTTTTGACTGGGATGTCGAAGCTGAAGCCGTTCGCGCAGGGCAACCGCGCGTGCGCATTCGTCGCCACCCTCGCGTTCCTCTCCCTGAACGGGCGTAGCCTGCGGTTGGCCGACGCCGACGGGCCAAACTGGTTGGCCCGCATGCTCTCCGACCCCGCCGGGGCCGCGTACGCCATGCGCGAGGGGGCCATCGACTCCGGGTGCAACGAAACCGGCTCGCCACAGGAGGCGGTGCTGCGCGTGCTCGCCGCTTACCCCGAGACGGTGCGCGCAGCCCTGGAGGCAGACGCCGCCGCCCAAACCGCATAAAAAGGCGGGCGGCGCCGTTGCGCCGCCCGCCTCGTTTGTTCTAGGCCGGCCTCAATAGTAGAGGAACGGCCACCAGTTCTTCATTGGCTTGCCCTGGTCGTCTTTGCTCTTGTTCTTGTAGCCAGGGAAGTTCTGCCGCCAGTAGATCAGCCACCGACCCATGCAGTCCGGAGCGAGCTTGTCGTACTGCTTGATGACGTCGTTGGTCCACGGCTTGGCGATGTCCTTGCCATCTGGGCCGGAACCGATGCGCCAGTCCTCGATGGTGGACATGACGGGCTCGGTGTTTTCCAGGTCGTAGTGGCCGCGGCCGTTCGGCATGAAGTGCACGTTGCCGCCGGCGCAGACGTAGTCCTTCAGCGTCCAGGTCTTGTCGCCGTCCTTCACGATCGCCGTCGACGGGTCGGGGTAGCTTACGCCCTTGCCCGGTCCCCAGAGCGCGTAGAAGGAGTCGAATGGCAGCTTGTACCGCTTGTCCAGGTCGAAGCCCGCGAACTCATAGAAATACTTCGTGAAGTACGGGATCGCCCGGCCGTGGGCCATGCCCTCGAACGAGTGCCCCAGGTTCTCCGTACCGCAACCGATGCCACGAGTGTTATTCAGGCCGTTGATGCGCAAAGACCGGCCGGTCCACTTCTGGTCGTCGTCTCCGCCGTTGCCGGACTGCGCCCACTTACCCGGCACGCGCTTGAAGTTCTCGTCGTACTGCGGCTTCTCCTCGACGCACTCCAGGGCGCGCAAGTCTCCGCCCGGGGCCGCCGTGAAGACCAGCTCGTGCACATAGCCAAGCTCGACCAGCTCGTCCAGCCGGAGGAAACGGTTCTTGTTCTTCGGGTCTCGGACGCCGATGTACTCGGCGAACTTCTCGGTGAAGAATCCGCCGTAGTCGCAGTTCATGTCCGTGCCGCCGATATGCTTCTTGATCGGGGACTTGGTGGTGTTCTTGCCCTCGGGGCCGTTCGGATCGCCGAGGTCCACGAAGCGCCAGATCACCGGGTCGAGGAACGGCTTGGCTTTCGGGTCCTTGTAACCGTGGTAGCGGCTGCTCTCGCGCAACGCCGCATGCAGGTCATTGAAGTCCTTCATCGCCTTGGCCGGGTCGAACCGGTTGGCGAAGTTGATCGCGAGCACGCGCGGCCGCATCTGCTGGATTCGGTCGTGGTTCTTAACGATCCACTCGTCCGAGTTGGAGTGGCTGGCCTTGTTTGGCCACACCGTTTTGCTGGAGGGATCGCGCAACGGCTTCGGAGTGCCGTCGGCGTTGAAGTTCGCTTCCCAGGACGCCGGAGCCTGGGGCGCCGTCGCCAGGGTCCCGGCGAGGGCGAGCATGGCAAGGATAGAGGTCATGGTGTCATCCCGTTCACGCCGTGGTCACGGCGCATCGGTCCATTACGGACAGACCGGCCCTCGGCAAAGGCTCACATCGAAACGGCCTCGCCCGCCGCAATTGGAGGGGACGGGGCCGTTACGGAAAGCCTACAGCCCGAGACCACCGGCTTTGCCGAGCATACCGCCGCCTACGTCGCTGTCTATGCTGAACCACTTGCGCTCGCCGTACTTGGCGCAAATCGCGCCAACATGGCGATCCGATTCCTTGGCCGGGGCGTCCACGCGGGCCGCGCTGCCCCCCTGCATGCGCTTCAGCGCGGCGATCGCACCCTGGGGGTCCTGGGCGGATCGACTCAGGGCGTCCATCACGTCGTTCACCATCGCCCCGGTCTCGCCCAGGGTCTGGTTGTATGAGGACTGGGTCGGGATGCACTCGTCCGGCGCTTGCACCGAGTTGAACTCGTCGCGTAGCGCCCGGAACTCCTCGCGGATGCGCGCAGCGTCTCTGCTGAAGTCCTGGGCCGGCGTCGGCCGGTCCGGGCCCATCGGGTCGTCCTCGATCAGGCCCTTGAGCACGTCGGCCGATCCGCCCACCTGCAGCGTGGCGAAGGTGACCATGAGCCCACTCAACTCGTTCACGCCGATCTCCTTGCGCTTAGCCTCCATCCGCTCAAGGTGCTCCAGCCACGCCCGCACGTCGTCGGGCATCTTGAGCCGCTCGGCAGGCGCCGCCCCCGCCTCGGTCACCGGACCGGCCGGCTCTCCGACGCGCTCCATGAACGGCACGTCCGGCTTCAGGCCGCTCGACAGCACCGAGGCCACGCGGCCCCGTTTGCCCATGCCCAGCACTCCGGAGGCGCCCAAACCAAACAGCAGCAGCGCCACGAGCGCCGCCACGCCACCCACGATCCACCAGGCCCTGTTCTTCTTGGTGAACGTCGCGTAGGGGTCGGGCGTCGGGGAGGGAACCGAGAGCAGCTTCTGCTGCGGTTGCTGGGGCTCCGGCGGCGGTTGCGGCGCCGCCAGGCGCTGCCCGCAAGCCATGCAAAACTGAGCGCCCTGCGGCGCGTCCGCCCCACACTTCGGGCATTTCATCGTTGAACACCTCCAAGCTCGCTCATCGTTCGCCTCCTAACCAGTACAACGTCCGTTCGCGCCGAAAGGTCCATTCGAACCCGTCGGACGCGCCCGCCCGACTCGATTATGCTGGATTGGCGTCAAGCCCGTGCCCGCCCTTTCGAACGTGCCGACAATCCGGTAATGGGACGGCGCTCCACCCATCACTGCCCATCCCGAGGAGCCAAGCCGCATGAGACCGCGGATCGACCGGAACCACCCGCTTTACGGGCTGTTTGCCAACCTGGTGGACCAGGCGCTTGTCGAAGAGACGCCGCGCTTGGCCTCGGCGCCCGTTCACGCCTACCTTTCCCGGCTCCTGGCCGACTTCGCTTTCACCGACAACCTGTTCGCGCTCAAGGACGAGCGGGGCCGGCCGATCCAGTCGGTGCTGGAGATGGCCGCCGAGGGCGACGTGCGAACCAAGGCCGACTCGTTTGAGCGCGAGCGCGAGGTGAACAAGCACATCGGCGACTACATCCTGTTCTGGTCCGGGCTGAACCCCGACTTCCTGCGGCGACTCAAGCTCGACGGGGGCAAGGACCTGGTGTGCGACTACACCGGCCAGGGCAAGCTCAGCTACTACATCGTCAGTACCTTCGACTACCCGCCCCACGCGCAGGAGGCGCCGACCTTCCGTTCGCTTAGCGAGGGGTTCGAGGGGTTCGCCGTCGTCCTCGCGCGGGTCGGCCGCGACCTCCCGCTCCGCCCCGCGGCGTAGTTGGGGGACGCCGTGGC
>CAZIIS010000113.1:0-9116 GCA_964539295.1 uncultured Fimbriimonadaceae bacterium
ACCGAGATCCCTCACCTTCGGTTCGGGATGACACGCTTGGAGGTTGGGTGGCCGGTTACTGCCCCAACCCCGCGAACGCCGCCAGCGTGCGCTCGACCATCGACTCCGCGGAGTAGGTCGAACGCACGGCCGAGAGGCCGGCGCGGCCCATCTGGTCGGCCTCCTCCGGCGAATCGATCAGCCGCCTCAGCGCCCCGACGATCCCGTCCACGTCCTCGGGCTCGAACAGCAGCCCGCCGCCCGTCCCCTCGACCAACTCGGGGAAAACGCCCGCCCTCGGCGCGGCGACCGGAACGCCCGCCGCCATCGCCTCCATCACCGCCACGCCGCGCGACTCCGCGATCCGGCTCGGCACGCAGAACGCGCTGCAGCCGCGAAGGAACTCCGCCTTGCCGCGCAGGTCCACCTCGCCTGCCGGTTCGAACCGCGCGCCCAATCCCGCCCGCTCGACGGCGCGCCGCGCCTCGGCGGAGTACCCGGCGTTCAGGGCCTTGCCGGCCACGCGCAACACGGCGTCCCGCTCCAGCCGGACGAACGCCTCCGCCAGCAGGTCGAGCCCCTTGGGTCGCGCGATCACCGAGAGGTACCCGATGACGAACGGCGTTCTCGCCCTCGGGCCGGACGGCGCGAACGGGGCGGCGTCGATGCCCGTGCCCACAACCCGCACCTTCTCCGCGGGCAGGTCCAGGAAGTCGCGCATCATCTCCGCGTAGGCCTGGCTGGGCGCCAGGATCCGGTCCACCGAACGCACGTTGCGGCGCATCAGCTCCCGCGCCCGATCGCGAAACGGCTGCGGGAGGCCCGCCACGAAACCCTCTTCGCCCTGCACGGCGCAGGCTACGGGAACGCCGAGCCGCTCCTTCACCGCGGGCGCCACGCCCGAGAGCAGCGTGTTGGTGATGCTCACCACGTCCGGTCTGGGTTGGCCCGCCAGGAAGTCGAGCAGCTTCTCGACCTCCTTGCGCTGCCTCCCCTCCCGGCCCTGCAGGACCGACACAGTCATCGGCCCGAGGTCGCGGGGGTTCGTCTTGACGGAGAACTTGCCGGCCCAGGCCAACAGCCCGGGCCGATCGAAAAGCGCGTCCACCACGGCCGGCGTGTGCCGGAAGAGCGCGAACTGTTGTTGCAGATACGCGTTGATGCCGCCCAGGAAGATGCGGCTCGTCGGCAGCGGCTCGTCCCCCTCCAGCCGCAGCGGCGTGTAGAGCGGAACGACCAGCGCGTCGTGACCGCGCCGCACGAAGCCCCGGATCAGCGCCGCGTCGTGCGCGCAAGCGCCGCAATGCATTTGGCCCGCGCCCGCCGCCAGGTGCACGATCCGCATCGGCCGGCCCTCGCTCAGCGCAGCGCCCAAGCCCCGTTCGCGTCCTGGTACGGGATCCCCTCGAGCTCGCGCTTGCCGGTGTACGGGCAGGCGGTCGTCACGATCCAGGATTGGATCGGCTGCCCGTCAAGCTGCAAACCGCCCAACTGCACTCCGTCGGCGCCCCGCTCCGGCTCAGCGGACAGCGGCTTGGCATGGCCGTCGGCCCACACGACGTTCAGCCGCTGGCGATGCCGCGGCTGGACCGGAAGCTGGTACGTGATGTACTGCGCCGTGCCACCCTGCAGCGCGATCGTGCCGTCGTAGTAGGCGCTGGTGTCGGCCGGGTAGTCGACCTCCGAACCCTTGCGCACCGGGCGGCTGGTGGCGCCCGTGTACGGGTTCACCAGGTAGTTCGGGTCGCCCACGTCGATCAGCTTGAAGTTGGGCTGGTAGCTCATCTCCGTGACGTCCGGCTGGGCGTGGCAGAGCGGCGGATAGCCCATCGTCGCCGTGCCCTTGGCGTAATCGAGCTTGGCGGCGTCCGATGGGCACACCACGAGCTGCGAGTTGCGCTGGTACGGCTGAACCGCCTGGAACGACGTCAGGATGCACGGGTTCGCCCCGTCGTACGACAAGTAGAAGGTCACCGGGTAGGTGTCGTCGTTGTCGCCGATGTAGAGCATCAGCCCGGTCCCCATCTGCTTCAGGTTGCTGGAGCACGCGGCGGCCTTGGCTGCCTCCTTCGCTTGCGCGAACACCGGGAAGAGGATGGCGGCGAGGATCGCGATGATGGCGATCACCACCAGCAGTTCGATGAGCGTGAAAGCCTTCGGCTCTCTCCGACGAAGCAACCAAGAAGCATGTACGTCCATGGCAGGCGTCCCCAGGGCGGTACCCGCCCGCCGCGTCGGACATCGTCGTGGCGACGGGCAGGCCAGGTTCGCCGTATTGTACAATGCCGGCCGGTCCTGCCGACCCGGCTTATGGCGGATTTTGGTTGATGAAGGCAGCCGTCGTTGAACGTGGTCTCCCCGGGCTTCTCGGGGCCGTCGGAGTGGCCATCTTGGCCGTTTGGGTGCGAAGCTACTTCGCGTTCCACGACGTGTCGCCGCGCCCAATCGGCGAGGAGGGTCCAGCCCCGACGTCCTCGGCGCCCAAGCCGGAATCGGCGCCCGAAGCCCCGCGGCCCCAGACCGAAGCGCCCGCCTCGACCGCCGTCCCGGGCGGCGCAGTCGTGCAGGACCTGCCCGGCGACTGGCCCGGTTTCCGCGGCCCCAACCGCGACGGCATCGAACCCGGCGGGGCGCCGATCGCCACGAACTGGAACCAGGGCGGCATCCGCCTGCTATGGTCGATCCCGGTCGGCGAGGGGTACGCGGCCGCGGCAGTCCATAAAGGCCGGGTCTACCTGTTGGACTACGACGAAGCCAAACAGGCCGACGCACTGCGCTGCCTTTCGCTCGCAGACGGCAAGGAGGTGTGGCGACGCTCCTACCCGAACCCGCTGAAGCGCAACCACGGGCTTTCACGCACCGTCCCCGCCGTGACCGACAAGGTCGTCGTGGCGATCGGCCCCAAGTGCACGGTGCTCTGCTGCGACCCGGCAACCGGCGCCGAGAAGTGGCGCATCGACATGGTTCGCCAGTGGGGCGCCACCGTGCCCGACTGGTACGCGGGCCAATGCCCGCTCATCGACGGTGGCAAGCTGTTGCTCGCCCCGGGCGGCAAGGCGCTGATGGTGGCGCTCAACCCGGAGACCGGGAAGCCGATCTGGCAGTGCCCCAACCCGCGCCGCTGGCGCATGACCCACTCCTCCATCGTGCCGATGGATCTGGACGGGCAGCGTATGTACGTGTACTGCGGAAGCGGCGGCGTGGCCGGCGTCTCCGCCAAGGACGGCAAGCTGCTTTGGGACACGACCGAGTGGACGGTGAACACCGCCACCGTCCCCAGCCCGCTGCCGGTCGGAAACGGCCGCATCCTGCTGACCGGAGGATACAACGCGGGTTCGCTCATGCTGCAGGTGTCCTCGCAGGGCGGGCGCTTCTCGGCGACGCCGGTCTTCCGGCTGAGCGCCAGGGTGTTCAGCTCGGACCAGCAAACGCCCATCCTGTACCAGGGCTACGTCTACGGCGTTCGCCCGAACGGGGAGATGACCTGCTTGGACCTGAACGGCAAGTCGGTCTGGACGAGCGGGCGCGCCAACCGGTTCGGGCTCGGCCCCTACGCAATCGTCGGCGGCATGCTGCTGGCCATGAACGACTCCGGCCTGCTCACGTTGGCAAAGGCTTCGCCCGAAGGCTATCGCCCGCTGGCGACCGCGCAGGTGCTGCGGGGACGCGAGTCGTGGGGGCCGCTCGCCATCGCCGGAACGCGGGTGATCGCGCGCGACTCGAACCGCATGGTCTGCGTGGATATAGGAAAACGGTGATATGGACGACCCACGCGAAAAGGCAATGACGCGCGCCGAGTTCCTGCGCCGAAGCGCCGCCGGGCTGACGCTGATCGCCGTCGTTCCGGCCCTTGGCGGCTGCAAAAAGCCTCCGGCAATCGCCGACCCGGAAGACGCCGACCTGCGCGAGATGAGGAAGGTCGAGCCGAAGCTGGTCGGCTACGCCGAAGCCCAGCCGTTCGCCACCGGCTTGGCCGCCCCGCGAGGCATCTGCGTGGGCGCGCAGGGCGTCGCCGTCGTCGGCGATTCCAAGGCGTGCCTTTTCGACCGGGCCGGTCGGCTCGTCCGGTCCGTCGCCATCGAGGGCGAGCCGCGCTGCGCCGCGCTTGGGGGCGACGGCACGCTCTTCGTGGGCCTGACCGACCGTGTGGTCGTCGTAAGGCCGGACGGCGGCTCCTCGACCTGGGAGAGCCTTGGCCCGAGGGCGCGGCTCACGTGCCTCTCGGTCGGAGCGGGCGGGCTCCTCGTTTCCGACGCGGGCAACCGGATCGTGTTGCGCTACGACCCGAACGGCAAACTGCTGGCGAGGATCGGCGACAAACAGGCGGAACGCGACTACCCCGGCCTCGTACTGCCCAGCGCCTACCTGGACGCCTTTTTCACACCCGACGGCAACGTCCTGCTGAACAACCCCGGCCGTTTCAGCGTGGAGCTCCATCGCCCAGGCGGCGGGTTGGTTCGCGCCTGGGGTAAGGGCTCGTCGGACATCGAGGGTTTCTGCGGGTGCTGCAACCCGACCGACATCGCGGTCTCCCCCTCCGGCGACGTCTTCACCAGCGAAAAAGGGATTTGCCGCATCAAACGCTATGGCGCGGACGGTAACTTCAAGGGCGTGGTAGCTCCGCCCAGCGCCTTCGCGAAGAACACCGTGAAGCTCGACCTCGCGGTCGACGGCGACGCGGTCCTCGTCCTCGATACGGTCGCCCGCACCGTGCGCCGATTCGTGCCGAAGGAGTCCAAGGCGTGACCCGACGCGAGTTCCTGATCCGGGCGGCGCGATGGTCGATCGTCGTGGCCGGCATCGGTTCCACCGCGGCCCTCGCAAGCCGGCCGCGAACCGGCGCCGAGCCGAACGGGAACCAAACGCCCAAGGCTCTGGGTGGCTGCCAGGGCTGTCCCGCCTTCGCGGACTGCGCCCTTCCACGAGCCTCGGCGGCGCGCAAGGCCGCCGCAAAGACCGAGCATGGAACCTAAGAAGACGCGGCGCGAGGTGCTTACCGACGGCCTGCGGTTGGGCGGTCTGGTGTTCGTCAGCGCGTCGCTCGGTTCGCTGGGGACCCGCCCCAAGTCGGGCGGCACGGTGTGGCAGATCGACCCGGAGAAGTGCATCCAGTGCCGCCGATGCGCCGAGAATTGCGTGCTCACTCCTTCGGCCGTGAAGTGCGTCCACGCCTACGAGCTGTGCGGCTTCTGCAAGCTCTGCTTCGGCATGTTCCGCGACAAGCGGACCGGCGACACGCTTACCGCCGAGAACATGCGCTGCCCCACGGACGCGATCAAGCGCACCTTCGTCGAGGACCCGTACTACCAGATCATGGTGGACGAGACCGAATGCATCGGCTGCGGCGTGTGCGTCAAGGGGTGCACCCAGTTCGGCAACGGCTCGCTCTACCTGCAGATCCGCCACGACCGGTGCGTCAACTGCAACGAGTGCGCCATCGCTCGCGAGTGCCCGGCCGAGGCCGTCGCCCGCGTGCCGGCCAGCCGGCCCTACATCCCCAAGCGGAGCAAGGGCGGATGAGTCCGGCCCGCAAGAGCCTTGCTGCGGCGGCTTTGCTGGCGCCTTGCCTTGCGCTGGCCCAGGGTGAGCAGAGCGCCCAGCCTCCACCGCAGTTCACGAGCGGCTACCGGCTTCCTTCGGCGCCCATGCCGCCGCCGAGAGCCGAAGGCTTCCTGTGGGTGGACGTGGCGATGCTGGCCGCCTGCTTGGCGCTCGCCGCGTACGCCTCGGTGGTCTGGCGCTCGCGGCGGCTGGTTCGCGTTCTCGTTATCTTCGCCGCGCTCTACTTCGGCTTCTACCGGCTAGGTTGCGTCTGCTCGGTCGGGGCGATCCAGAACGTTGCGCTGGCGCTGGCCGACCCGCACTACGCGCTGCCGTTTGCCGTCGGCGCGTTCTTCCTGCTCCCGCTCCTGACGGCGCTCTTCGCGGGCCGGGCGTTCTGCGGCGGGGTGTGCCCGCTGGGCGCCATCCAGGACCTGGTTCTGATACGCCCGGTGAAAACCCCGGCGTGGCTCGAAGAGCCCCTGAGCCTGCTCCCGTACCTGATGCTCGGGGTGGGTGTCCTCCTGGCGGCGACGGGCAGCTTCTTCTTCGTCTGCGAGTGGGACCCGATGATCGGCTTCTACCGGCGCAGCGGCCCGGCGGCCCCTATCGCCCTTGGAACCGCGCTGCTCGCGCTTGGCACGGTCGTCGGCCGGCCGTACTGCCGGTACCTGTGCCCCTACAGCGTGTTGCTGCGATGGTGCTCGGCCATCGCCAAGCACCGGGTGCGCATCTCCCCGGCGGAGTGCGTCAACTGCCATCTTTGCGCGGACGCCTGCCCGTTCGGGGCGATCCTGCCGCCCTCGCCCGAATCGGCCGCGCCCGACCGCCCGGCCGCTCGGAGGCGCATGTCGCGGTCGCTGGCGGCGCTGCCGGTGCTCGTGGCGATGTTCGCCACGCTGGGCTACCTAAGCGCCCCTCTCCTCAGCCACACCCACCGCACCGTCCAAACCGCGGAGCAGGTTTGGCTGGAGGAGCAAGGCAAACGAACGGAGCCGACCGACCAGAGCCAGGCGTTCTACAACACGGAGGAAAGCAACGAATCGCTGTACGCGCGGGCGATCGCGGTCCGCCGGCGCTTCGACGTCGGCGCCACGCTGCTGGGGGGATGGGTGGGGCTGGTGATCGGCGCGAAGCTGGTCTTCTTGGCCCGCCGCACCCGGCGCTTGGAGTACGTCGCCGACCCGTCTTCGTGCCTTTCCTGCGGGCGGTGCTTCCGCTCGTGCCCGGTTGAGCACGCCCGACTCCACCCCGAAGGGGGCGCGCTATGAGGCCCTGGTACCGCGCCGCGCGGGCAGCGTCGGCGGTGGCGGCGGCGTTCACGGCGGTCGTCCTGGCGCTGCTGGTGATCAATGCCATGCTCGCCCGTGCGGCGGACCCGATCGCCCCCTCGCGCATCGACCAACTCACCGTTCAGTTGAACGTCAACCCAACGGACGTGGCGCTGCGGCAACGCATCCGGGCCGAGGATCTGCGCATCCGCCGCGACTACTTCCGGTCGCGCCGCTTCGCGGTCACGGGCGCGTTCCTGCTCATCGGCGGCTTGGCGGGCTTCCTGGCGTTTCTCGAAATGGCCCGCCGTCTGAAGCCGGAACCCTTGGAGCCTAACCCAGAAGCTTCTCAGGACGCGTGGATTGCCGGCGCCTCGGCGCAGCGCGGGGTGGCCGTGCTGGCGACGCTGCTCGGCGGCGTGTTGACCACCACGGCCGTGCTCTCGCGGCACGACACGGCGGCGGCCTACGCGACCGCCGCGACGCGCAAAAGCCAACAACCCTCGGCCGCCCAGGTCGCCGGCCCGGAAGCCACGCCCGCCCAACCGGCAGTGCCCGGTCCGGAGCCGCTCCAGGGCGGGCTCGGGACCACGCCCGCCGTTCCCGGCGGAACCGAGTTGGTTCCGCTTCCGATCGGCGGCGGACCGAGCGCCCCGCCGCCCGCCGCGCCCCCCTCGCCAGGTCCATCGCCGACGGTCGGGCCGGCCTACCCCAGCGCCTGGGCCGACGAGTGGCCCGGCTTCCGGGGCCCAGGTGGGGTCGGCGTGGCTCCGGCGCGCAGCTTCCCGACCGAGTGGGATCTACCCGCAGGCAAGGGGTTGCTCTGGAAGGCGCCCGTACCGCTCCCCGGCTGGAACTCGCCGATCGTCTGGGGCAAGCGGGTCTTCGTCTCCGGCGCCACCGCCGTCAAGCGCGAGGTGTACGCCTTCGACGCCGACACGGGCAAGCCGCTCTGGACGCGCGACGTGCCGATGATGCCCGGCTCGGGCCCGATGAAACAGGCCAACGACGCCGGTTTCGCCCCCGCGACGATGGCGACCGACGGCGAGCGCGTCTTCGCTATCTACGTGAACGCCGATGTCGCCTGCTTCGACCTGGGCGGCAAGCCGCTTTGGCAGCGCGCGCTCGGCGGTCCCGACAACCCGTACGGCCACTCCTCGTCGCTGCGGATCGCGGCGGGGTCGCTCATCGTCCAGCTCGACCAGGGCTCGGCCCCGACCGACGGCAAGTCGGCCCTGCTGGCTCTGGACCCGGCAACCGGCAAGACCCGCTGGCAGACCAAGCGCGCCGTGCAGACCGCGTGGTCCACGCCGATCGCGCTGAGGGTCGCGGGGCGTGAGGTCGTGGTCGCGGCGGGCAACCCGCTGGTCGCCGCTTACGACGCCAAGACCGGCAAACAAATCTGGACCGCTTCGTGTCTGAGCGGGGAGGTCGCGCCGTCGCCCGCCTTCGGCGGAGGGCTCATCTTCACGGCGAACATGGGGTCGTACCTGACGGCGCTCCGGCCCGACACCGGCGCAGTCGTCTGGAGCAGTTCGGACGTGATGATGCCGGACACTTCCAGCCCGCTCGCCGCTGGCGACCTGCTCTTCCTCAGCGCCCCGGACGGCACGGTCACCTGCGTGGACGCCAAGACCGGCAAGGCCGTGTGGGAGCATGCGTTCCCGACGCCCGCGCGATCCTCGATGGCGTTGCTGGGCGACCGCGTGCTGCTCTTCGACAACGCGGGCGTAGGCCGGTTCTTCCCGGCCGCGCGCGAGTTCAAACTGCTCGGCGAAAACCCGCTCGGCGAGGCGGTCGGCGCTTCGCCCGCCTTCGTCGGCGGGCGCATGTTCGTGCGCGGGGAGAAGCGCCTCTTTTGCATCGGAGCCCAATGACCGGCCCTGCCCGTGCGACGATAGAGGTTGCCCCCAGCCAGTTCGTGGACGAACGGGTGGCGGAACTCGGCGGCGAGCGGTCGAACCTGATCGCGTTGCTCCAGGCCATCCAGGGCCGCTTCCGCTACCTGCCGGACGAGGCGCTCAGACGGCTGTGCGAGGTGACCGGCTTCTCGCCGGCCGACGTCGAGGGGGTCGCCAGCTTCTACTCGCAGTTCCGTCGCCAACCGGTGGGCCGCCACCTGATCACGGTTTGCCACGGCACCGCGTGCCATGTGAAGGGCGCGCCGCTGGTCGACGACGCCATTCGACGCACGCTGAACCTGCGCGGCGACGCGGACACCGACGAGAAAGGGCTCTTCACCGTGCAGAAGGCTGGGTGTCTGGGCTGCTGTACCTTGGCGCCGGTGGTGCGCATCGACGGGGTTACCTACGGCCACCTCACCCC
>CAZIIS010000114.1:0-9092 GCA_964539295.1 uncultured Fimbriimonadaceae bacterium
CGACCGTCCAACGGCCACGCCCGACCCGGGGGCTGGGTGGCGACCGTCGGTTGGGAAGGGGCTACAACGGCCACCCCACGACCGGGTGGCCGGGGTGATGTCTTTTGCACCCCGGTCCGAAGGACAAGGCGCTCGCCGAGATCCCTCGCTTCGCTCGGGATGAGACGCCGCGGAACAGGGTCTGGAACCAGGCATGCCGCTGAGGACGCCCCCGGCAAACCACAAACGATCTGGGCGGCCCCTAGCGCTTGACCTTCCGGTACACCATCAACTCCGAGCCGCGCCGCGCGGGGATGCTCAGTGTCAGCCCGCGCATCAGTTCGGCGCCCGTCGCCCGGCGCTTCGCGCCCGACGACTCGAAGCTCAGCTCGTACGTCGCGGCCGGGTCCAACCGGCGCAGCGCCACCTCGGCGGTCGGGTAAGGGCTCGCGGAGTGCCGGAACGCCAGCACCATCCCCTGGCCCAGGTCCGGACGGTCGTACTGGCTCGCCATCCACTCCGTCGCGTTCAACGTGTAGGGCAGGAGCGGCGTCCAGCCGCCGCTCAGCAGCGGCCGCAGCTCCCGGTACCGCGCCAGCAGCGCCTTCCCCCGCCCCGAGTCGAAGTCCGGCGCGTCGGCGATCCACCCCAGGCAGAGCGAAGACGCCAGGCTCGACCGGAACGAATAGTCGTCCAACCGGCCCAGGTTCCCCACCACCACCCCGTTCGGCAGGTACTGGCTCAGGCCAAACAGGTGCCCCTGGTCCGCCTCGTCGTCAAACCAGTAGTCCGTTTTCTGATGGAGGTGCATGCGCATCACCGTCTCCAGGTCGATGCGCATCCCGCCGCTGGCGCACTCCTCGCGCAGCGAGTCCGGCCACGCCTGCGCGATCCGGTCCCAGTACGCGTAGAGGCCCTCGATGTACTTCATCTCGGTCATCCCCTGCCGGTCCGGCGCGTCGTTGGCCCGCCACCAGTTCAGGGGCATGAAGTTGAAGTCCTGACGGTACACCCGGAAGCCCGGCAGGTCCATGAACCCCTTCACGATGCCGAAGAAGTGATCCTGAACCTCCTTCAGGCCGAAGTTCGCCGCCAGCGTGCGCTCGCCCGGAACGCCGGTCGAGAGGGTCCACTCCGGGTGCTCGCGGGCAAACGCCGTGCCCGCCACCACCCGCTCCGGCTCGAACCACAGCCCGTAGATCATGCCGTTGTCCTTCGCCGCCTTCGCCACCGGCCCCATCCCCTGCGGGTAGGCGTCCTTGCGTGGGTTCCAGTTGCCGGCCCCCTCCGGCCAGCCCCCCTCAAACCAACCCGCGTCGGTCAGCAGCGCCTCGAGCCCCAACTTCGCGTACGCCTTGATCAGCGAGATCTGGTTCTCGGCGTTGCACTCGTTCAGCCACACGCCCCCACGGGTGAAGCACGTGTTGCAGAACGGCGTCGGCAGCGGCGTTTTGCCGCTGCGCTTGGCCGCGTAATGCTTGAGCACCAACTCGCGGAACGCCGCGTTCGCGTCGAGGCTCTCGCCCGAGTGGTTCAGCATAAGCACCCGGGGCGTGCGCACCCGTTCGCCCGGATGAAGCTTGAAATGGGTAAGTTCCAGCCCCGCCCTTAGCTGCAATCCCTTGGCATCCGGCGAGGCGAAGGAAGCCTTCCATTGCCCGGACCAGCCGACGGCCAGCACGAGCGCGCCGCCCGCCTGGTCGACCTTGAAGAACGGCAGCCAGTCCAGCGACGACTTGCCCTCGCCGCCCGAAAGCACCTCCTCCTGCCGCGGGCCGATCGTAACCACGCTCGGTTCGAAGTCGCGCCGGTTCGCCCGCGAGCCGGCCGTCCGGTGCAGCCGGTACGGCGTCTCCGCCGATATCGGGCTGCCGATCGTGGCGTCCAGCGCCTGCAGGTCCTCCACGACCGCCGTGTCTGCCGAACCGGTGTTCTCCAGGTACAGCAACCACTCGATCGCCGGGAAGTCCGCGTAACGGACCGCCTGCCAGGTCACCTTCAGCCCGGTGTCCGGGTCGGTCCAGGTCGTCGTGACCCGCTCCCGATCCTTGTCCAATCGCTCGGAGCGGCGCTCCGTCCGCCACCCTGGCAACAGCTCGTCGCTCGCGCGCCCGCCGTAGACGAACGAGAACGGGTACCGTCCCTGCCCGCGACTCGGCAACTCCGGGAGTTCGTCCAGGAACACCTTCCGGCCGCTCTTGAGGGTGATCGCGGCCTCGGCCCAGTCCGCGTGGTCGCACATCGGCCCGTCGCCGCCGTCCCCCACGCTCAGCTCCAACGCGCCGACGCCGCCCAACTCCATATCTACCGGAACGGGCGCTTGGCCGGGTCGCAGCACGCCGGTGGCGAATAGCTCCTGCCCCCGCGCACTGACCGTGAACGTCACCGAACCGACCGGCGTCGGCCCGTTCGTCCGCTCGTTATCGTCCACCCCTACCTGCGCGGAGAACCGGACGATCGGCTCCGGCGCCTGGACCGTGATCCGGCTGACCGAGTGCGTCCCAAGCCCCCGCTCGAACCGCCGGCCCCCCAACGTCAACGGTGTGCCGATCACCGAGCGGTTGCGCGCCAACTTCTCGAAGTCCTGCCGCTCCACACGCAGCCCGAGCGCCGTCGTGCGCCCATGCCCACCGTACGGCACGTTCAGCAACCCGTCCTGCCAATCGCCCGCGCCCACGCCCAACGCCATCATCGCTCCTATCGCCACCGCCAACATGCCTGCCCCTCCGGCAGGGGGACCCTGCCAGCGCTACGCGGCCCGAAGGATAGCACTACACCCGCCCCCGCCCGACCCAAATGCCAAACCACAGCAACAAACCGGTGGTGCCGGGGGCTTGACGCTCGGCCCTTCCCCGGTTAGGCCGGCTTCGGGCCGGCAAAGGCGCCGGCGCCCCGCAATAAAAACGCCGACGATCTTGTCAACGCGTCGTATGATGTGATAAAACCTTCCATCAGACGCCGGAGCCGGGCGAATCGGGCGCCGGCAGCCATGGAGTCGCAACGATGACGATACGACGAACGTTGGTGCTGGCCGCTCTCGCGGCGCTGGCGCTCACTTGGGTCGCAGGGTGCGGAAACCGCCCCAAGTACCCCAGCAAGAACGAGGTCGAGACCTCCAACAAGGCCAGGGAGGAGGCGATCGACCGCGACCCCACGATCAAGGACAAGGAGAAGATGAAGGCGATCCTCAACGGACAACGAGGACCGGCCATCAAGTGATCCGCGTCGAGAGTCGCCGCCCATGCCCACCATCAAGGATGTAGCCGCCGCCGCCGGCGTGTCTATCACCGCGGTCTCCAAGGTCCTTCACGGCCGAGGAGAGAACATCCGTGTGGGCAAGAAGACGGCCGCCTCCATCCGCGAGGCCGCCGAGCGGCTCAACTACCACCCCAACGCGCTCGCCCAGGGCCTGCGGACCAACCGCACCCACACCGTCGGGCTCGTCTTCGAGAAGTTCGGCGACATCTCCGCCGGGCCGCTCTACTACGTCCACCTGTTGGATGGCGTGGCCAAAGAGCTGTTCAGCCGCCACTACCGGCTCACGATCCTTCCGGAGGTCGACGACGACGACGTCGCCGCCGCCCTCGGCGACGGCCGCCTCGACGGCGTGATCTGGTGCAAGCTGCCTCGCCACGAGGGCGCGTTGAACCGCCTCCAGGCCAGCCCGATCCCAATCGTCGCCATCGCCCCTCCTCCCGCGACGCCCCACGACATCGTGTTCGTCTCCTGCGAAAACGAGGCCGGGGCCGGCCTGGCCGTTCATCACCTGGCCGACCTCGGCCACCGGCACATCGGCTTTGTGATGGAGACCGGCGAAACGGACACCCCGGACGCCTTGGCCCGCGCCGACGGTTTCCTCGCGGCCGCCGCGCAGCGGGGGCTACCCGTCGGACCCGACGACGTGCTCACCTGGTCGCGGGACGCCCTCGAGTTCCCCGAATGGTGGGCGACCGCGCCGAAACAGACCGCGCTTCTGGCCTGGAACGAACGGGTCGCCGCGGCCGTGCTCGCCCAGGCCGCGCACGCCGGGGTGCGCGTGCCGGAAGACCTCAGCGTGGTCGGCTTCGACTCCACCCCGTTCTGTGACACGACCAGTCCGCGCCTTTCCGCGGTCCGCCAGCCGATCCGCGAGATCGCGCGACACGCGACCATCGCCCTGCTGGACCTGATCGCCGGGCGCCAACCCATGCAGTACGCCTGGACCTTCGGATGTTCTTTCGACGTCCGCGAATCCACCGCTCCGCCCCGCTTTTCGCCGGCGGACACGACCAAGCCTCGAAGTTGAGGTCGTCAGCCATGAAGAAGAACGCCTTCACGCTAATCGAACTGCTGGTAGTCATCGCGATCATCGCCATCCTGGCGGCGATCCTCTTCCCGGTCTTCGCGCAGGCCAAAACCGCCGCCAAGAAGACCACCTCGCTCTCCAACATCAAACAACTCGCCCTCGGTTGCACCATGTACATGGGCGACTACGACGACACCTTCGCCCAGTCCGAGACCGGTTCGGGCGACGACTATGTGAGTTGGGCCAGCGCCATCTACCCCTACGTCAAGAGCGGCGACAGGCGGCTCAGCGCCCTCGGATTTGACCAGAACTTCGCCCAAAGCGGCATCTTTCTGAGCCCCGGAAACCCGATGTCGCCGACCCCCGGCCAGGCCAGCGCGGCCTCGTTCTCCTACGGTGTGCACCAGTCGCTGTTCGTCGACAACTTCGACAACCACGGCGGCGCCTGCAACGCCGGCGTCTCGGCGTCGGTCGTCGACCAGCCCGCCGACAAGATCATGCTGATGGAGAAGGGGGCCAACTACAGCGCCTGGAACTACGTCTGGTTCCACCCCTGGCAGCAGATGTGGGTCGGCTCGATCTGCAACACCGTCGGCGACCCGTCCACCGTCTACCGGGACGGCGTCGACGCCTACACCCCCGGAACGACCGTCTACAGCGCGACGTTCGACACCGACTGCGCCAGCTACACCGACGGCGCTTGGGAATGCGGCGCGCACGCGCGCTACCGCTTCAACCAGGTCGCACCGATGGCGTTCGTCGACGGCCACGCGGCCGGCATCAAGAAGGGCGCCGTCAAGTGGTTCAAGAACATCTGGATCGACCGGCGCAACATCAACACCTGGAACTGGTACTACGACTACATGAACGGCGAGGGCTGGGGTTTCACCGGCATTCACTAGCACTCCAACATGGGAAGCGCCGCGAGTTCCCCCGCCTAGCGGGGGAGCTCGCTTTTCAGGTTCTGCTCCAACCTCAAGCGCGCGTACGCCGCCTTCGTGAGTTGTCGGTCGTCGTGGCTGAGCGCCACCACCCCGACCAACGCCTTGGGGCCGAAGCGCGGCGCCTTGGCCTCTCCCACGCGGGACCATCCCGCGCCCTCGCCCACGTACGCCGTCACCGTGCCGGCGATCATCGATAGCCCGAGCCGCCGCGGGAGCTTCCCGCGCACGCTCGCAACCGACGCCATCTCGCCCCCCTTCTCCGTCCGGACCGCCAACTGAAGCTCGCCCCCGGCGAACGAAGACAGGAGCACCGCCGGCGCGTCCGGTTCGAGCGAGGCCCGCACCATCACCCCGCCCTTCACGTACTCCGCCACGTCCGCCAGCTCCTCCAGCGTGGCCTCCAACTGGAACTCGCCCTCGACCTCCCGGTACAGGAATCGAAACTGGTCCAGCCGTCCCCAGATGTCGCCGCCCCCGCCAAACAGTTCGAACCGGCCGTCGCCCAGCGACCGCAGCCCGCCCTCTCGCGCACCGCCCACGTCGGCCACGCTCCAACCCTCGATCCTGTCCCGGAACGGAACCGAGGTCACCGGGTCGGGAACCTGCGGCAGCGCCAACTCCGGCGCCTTCTTCGAGGTCAACGCGACTCGAAGCGCGTCGTTCACGCACATCTCCTCGCTCGCGAAGCCCCGGAAGAACCGCTCGATCGCCTCCTTGCTCGCCTTGCGGAGGTCGATGGTGCGAAGCGGCTTGCGGTTGGCGACCATCGCCCAGCAGGCGTCCCCGATTCCCCCCTCCCGGCTCTCGGCGCGGTAGCACCACATCGTGGCCATCCACCCGTGCTGCCGGTAGAAGTCCCAGTACCGCCGCATCATCGCGCCATCCCCGGCCGACCGGAACACCACGTTCATCTCGCCCACCAGGTACGGAACCCCGAGCGCCTTCACCTCCCGCGCCTTCAGCTCCAAGGCCTTGAGGAACCGCGCGTGCGTCGTCAGGTTCGGCTCCCCGTTCCCAAAGAGCCCCGGATAGTGGTGCTCGGTGACCCCCACGGCCTTCCATCGCCGGTCCTGCGGCCGCCCGTAGTGCGCGAATCCGTTGTAGTGCGACGGCAAAAAGATCAACTTATCTGGGTCTACCGCGCGTATTGCGGGCACGAGCTTCTCCATCAGCGCCACCTGCTGCTCGTGCGTTCCGCCGTACGGCTCGTTCAGCACGTCGTACGCCGCCACGGCGCCCCGCGAGCGATAGCGCCGCGCAACCTGCGTCCAAAGCCACACATACCGCTTCTCGTTCTGCGGCACGCCCCACAGCTTGTTCTGACCCGACTGCCCGGTGTGGTCGTAGACGCTCTGCCCGCCCTGCGCGCCGTGCATGTCCAGGATCACGTAAAGGCCGTGCCGCTCGGCCATCGCCACCGCCCGGTCCAGCCACTTCCAAGCGCCCGGCCGCAGCTTCATCGGCGCCGCGTCGTCCTCCAGCAGCCGGTAATCGAACGGCAGCCGTACCGCGTTCATCCCGAACCGCTTGATGGTCGCGAAGTCGCCGTCCCGGACCCAGCTTTCGCGGTAGACGTCCATCAGCCGCCGCCCCTCGGCCGGGCCGAAGCGCCGGTCCAGGATCGACAGCAGTTCGTGCTGATCGGAGATCGCGCCAGGCCCCTCGCCGAGCCCGAGCATCCACATCTCCAGCATCAGCCAGTTGCCGAGGTTGCACCCCTGCAACCGAACCAGCGCGCCCGCCGGGTCGACCAGCTCCGCCGCCTTGACTCTGAGCGCCGGAAGGCCGCCCCCAAGAGCGAGGGCAGCCAGGCACAACAACGATCCGACCGCAACGGTGCGAAGGTGGGTCATCGCGTCCTCGACTGACGGCGCCAGTCTAGCCGATCGCGACGACCCCCATCGCCCGCTACGGCGTGGCCGGTTTGGCCTGCGACGGCGAGGTCGAAAGCACGCGGTTCAACGCGTTGACGTAGGCCCGGAGGCTCGCCTCGACGATGTCCGTGCTCGCGCCGTGGCCGGGCGCCTTCACCCCAAACAGCTCCAGCACCACGTAGGCCCGGCCGAGCGCTCCCTTCTCCGCCGTCGCCGCCGACATGCCGTACTCCTTCAACACCACCGGCAGGCTCGTCATCTCGTCGATCGCCCGGAACGACGCGTCGACGGGGCCGTCGCCCTCCGCCGAGGCAATCAGCGTCTCCTCGCCCTTCTTCAGCTTCACCGTGGCCTTCGGCGTCAGTCCGGTGCCCGACTCCGCCTTGAAACCGACCAACCGGTAGGTCTCCTTGGCGCCGCCCCGCTCGTCGGCCATCAGCGCGAACAGGTCGTCGTCGAACACCTCCTTCTTCGCGTCCGCCAGCGCCAAGAACCGCGGGTGAAGCCGCTCGATCTCCTCCGCCGACGGCTTAAAACCAAGCGCCTCCAGCCGGTGGCGCAGCGCGTGCCGACCCGAACGCGCCGTGAGCACGATCTGCGTGTCCTCCGCCCCCACGTCCTCGGGCTGCATGATCTCGTAGGTGTTGCGCGCCTTCAGCACGCCGTCCTGGTGGATGCCCGACGAATGTGCAAACGCATTGAGCCCCACGATCGCCTTGTTCCGCGCCACCGCGAGCCCGGTCAGCCGGCTCACCATCTTGCTGGAACGGGTCAGTTCCTTCGTGACAATGCCGGTCTCCGCCACGAAATACTTGCCGCGGACCGCCAGCGCCATCACGATCTCCTCCAGCGAGGCGTTGCCCGCCCGCTCGCCGATGCCGTTCACCGTGCACTCGACCTGCTGCGCGCCCGCCTTCACCGCCGCCAGCGAGTTCGCCACGGCCATTCCTAGGTCGTTGTGGCAATGCACGCTCACCGTGGCCTTGTCGATGTTCGGCACGTTGCGGAAGACGTCCGCGATGAGCCGCCCCCACTGCGAGGGCACCGCCCACCCCACCGTGTCCGGGATGTTCACCACCGTCGCCCCGGCGTCAATCACCGCCTCGATCACCTTGAACAGGTAGTCGCGGTCGCTGCGCGAGGCGTCCTCCGTCGAATATTGCACGTCCGGGCAGAGGTTGCGCGCGTACTTCACCGCCTCGATCCCCAGCTCCAAAACCTCTTCGCGGCTGCGTCGGAACTTGCCCTGCAGGTGGATGTCGGAGCTGCCCAGCACCACGTGGATGCGCGGCCGCTCGGCCGGTTTCACCGCCTGCCACACCGCGTCGATGTCCGCTCGCACCGCGCGCGCGAGCGCCGTCACCGTACGCCCCTTCACCGCTTTGGCGATCGTCTGGACCGCCTGGAAGTCGCCCGGCGACGAACTCGGGAAGCCGGCCTCGATCACGTCCACGTTCAGCCGCTCCAGCTGTAGCGCCAGTTCGAGCTTCTCCCCTCCGGTCAGACTCGCCCCTGGAGACTGCTCGCCGTCGCGCAACGTGGTGTCGAAAATGCAGACCTTGCGTCCCATGTTTTTGCTCCCAGCCCTGGCCCGGGCTCCCTCACGCCTTCGCGCTCGGGCTGATATGTCGATTGTACTGAACGCGGGAGCATCGCGTTAGCCGACCCCCGCCCTCGCCAGGGCCATCCGAACCTACGGTTGTCGTCCCGAGCGCAGCGAGGGATCTCGGACGTTCCCCAACCATCAGGCCCATCCGGCCGAGATCCCTCACCTTCGGTTCGGGATGACACGCTTGGAGGTTCGGTGGCCGGGGCGATGCCTTGTGCACCCCGGTCCGAAGGACAAGGCGCAAGCCGAAGCGCTCGGCTCCCTCGCCAGCCACGGCCCATCGGCGCACTTCCCGACCAGCGGTGTCATCCCAACCAGCGGTGTCATCCCGAGCGCAGCGAGGGATCTCGGACGTTCCCCAACCATCAAGGCCGAACCGGCCGAGATCCCTCACCTTCGGT
>CAZIIS010000115.1:0-9066 GCA_964539295.1 uncultured Fimbriimonadaceae bacterium
AGAAGCTACCTTGGATCAGAAACACCGAAAACCAGGACCAGCAATAGGCGAAATCCATTTGGCCAGGCTCCACCAGCGGCAACCGTGTCACCAGCGATGTCAATGCCAAAAGCAGGAACGCCACGGAGCAGAGGGCAGCCGCAAACCAGGGCCTTCGGGTAAGGCGCCCCAAAAGTAGGCACACGAAAGCGAAAAGGAAATGCTCCAGAATTGAAGCCGGCGACACAAGGGAGTTTGTGTAGGCTCCTCCAGCTGACGCGATCAAGTTCGCCGGGTATTTGGAAAGCGCGGCGGCAACCAACAGGCACAGCCATGTTTCCGGAGTCCATCGTCCTTCCCGTGTTGGCACACGGGTGTTTAGTTGTTTGCTAGGTTTCATATGGTTCCGTGATGCTAGTCATCCCGATTGATGACGGCATGTGCAGGGGCACCGAACGCCGCCGACTCGGACGCCTGGTATAAGCTGACCAAACAACCTGGTGAGCGTGCGGGCGTTCCCCTTCACTGGGTCACTTGCGATGTGCGGGTGGTGGGGCGGGAACCTTTCCGTCCGTGGTTCCCGCCCTGGACGCTTACTCTGGGGGCGGCGGATACCCGTGGCTGGGGCAGACGTATGGCTCAGTCGGGCAGTAGTCGGTGTGTTCATACCAACAGCAACCGACGTGACGCCATTGGCAGTCACCTACCAACTTGCTCTGAACGAGTTCGTTGGTTCCGTATTGGTAGGTGCATTCCCAGGTGTCAAAGAGCCGGTAATCGTCGTTCCGGACGAAAAGGCCCGGATCGCACATTGTGCCCAAGTTGATGCAGGCGGTCGTTTCTTGGGGACCAGGGTGCAGATTGGAGTAGGTTGCGGCCCGTGCATACTCAACCACAGCGAGGGTGCAGAGCAGCGTGGCTGCAACGTAACAGGAATAGCGGACTGCCGTCAAATGCGATGCTAGCTTCATCCCATGGTTCCTATCATCATTGATGCTCAGTTGTTGGACGCAGTGCCGCGCGAAGATTGGCAAGCAAACGCGTCCGTTCACTAGACGTTCGAGGCCAACCATGGCGCTCTACAGCGACTGTTCCCATGCGATCGACCAAAAGGAGGGTGGGTGTTGGCAATAGGGAAGGGTTAACGCGTGCCCCGTTTGCGACGACTCCGTCCAAAGGTATTGTCGCGTATGGAATGCGTTTGCTCCGGAGGTCTACTAGGGCTTGGGCACAAGCTGGGCATGAAGATGATTCAACAATGAGAAGCTGGTATTGGCCATCTGCCATCGCAAAACCCGTTGGCAGAGAAACAACCTTGCCCTCCAGCGGCGCAACATCTGGCGTGACCGGCGGCGTCCGACGGGCAATGAAGGCAAAACCGATCAGGCAGGTCAAGATGCACAGCAACGAAGATGCCGTCGTTACGTTGGTAGCCGAGTGGTAAGAAGGGGCTCCAAAGAGGTCCTTTTTAGGAGTGGCAGCACTTGCCAAAGCCGCCACGCACCCAATCCCAAAAAGAAAACAGCCCAAACAACCCTTGGGCGACGACACAAGCATGGCGATCTGGCCCAACAAGGCGACGAATGGTGCCCAGGCGCTGATGACGCGCGAAGCGGCCGCATACGGCCGGAGTGCGGCAATGGCAAGCAGAACGGTCACAGCAAGCCCGGCGTAACCAACAAAGAGAAGAGGAATGCCAAACCTGGTGATCCTGAGCCAAGGTTGTTGTACCGCCACTAAGGTGCCAACCAAAGGCAATAACATGCCTGCAAGCCTGAGGGGAAAAACGGGCGCAGAGCGAACGCCCGCCAATACTGCCAAGGCCGCGAGGAAGGCCAAGTGGCTGGACGCGAGAAGGCGTTCTTTGGCCCTCGCATGGTAGTCAGTCAGTAGCGCTTCGATTTCGGCGGGTGCGACGGCTTTGGGAGAGGCCCCGTGCACATGGAGCGCAAGCTTGGGGCTCAGCGATTTGGCGAGCGAGACGTGGCAGCGGATTCCGACCGCTGCACAGCGGCGGTGTATAAGGGAAAGGTCATCGGCGAACAGCAGGGGCCATGTGCCCCTGACCTCACATCCCCTGCCAACGGTGGGCGCGGTCAAACCGAGGACGCTGGAAGCCACCAATGCGATACTCACGTATAACCAAAGCAGGCGCCTACCCACGGAACAATGCTACCCAGTCGGTTCGCTATGTACAATCGCGGCAAGTGGGCGAATATTGCCCAGCGTGACGCAAAACGGCGTCTTGATCGGCAAAAACGTAGACCTGCGGCCCGAATGGGCGCGCAGGCCGTTGACCTCTTCTGCGCAACACGGTTGCCAGGGTTACCAGCCGCGGGGGGCGAGGAGTTCGCTCTCGGGCAGGGAGCTGACGTTGATGCCGACCATCGGTTCGCCGAGGTTGCGGCTGATCTCGCCCAGCTTCTTCGGGTCGTCCTTGAAGAGCACGGCCTCGACGATCGCCTTGGCGCGCTTGGCCGGGTCGCCGGACTTGAAGATGCCGGAGCCCACGAACACCGTCTCCGCGCCGAGCTTCATCATCATCGCGGCGTCGGCGGGGGTGGCGATGCCGCCGGCGGAGAAGTTCGGGACCGGCAGCTTGCCCTTCTCGTGCACCTCGCGGACCAGGTCGATCGGGGCCTGGATCTCCTTGGCGAAGGTGTAGAGTTCGTCCTCGCGCATGGAGGCGCAAAGCCGGATCTGGCCCATGATCGTGCGCATGTGGCGCACCGCCTCGACGACGTCGCCGGTGCCGGCTTCGCCCTTGGTGCGGATCATGGCCGCGCCCTCGCCGCAGCGGCGGAGCGCCTCGCCCAGGTTGCGGGCGCCGCAGACGAACGGCACGGTGAAGGCGTGTTTGTCGACGTGGTTCTCCTCGTCGGCGGGCGTCAGAACCTCGCTCTCGTCGACGAAGTCCACCTCAAGCGCCTGAAGGATCTCGGCCTCGACGAAGTGGCCGATGCGGCACTTGGCCATGACCGGAATGCTGACCGCCTCTTTGATCTTCAGGATCATCTCGGGGTCGCTCATTCGGGCGACGCCACCGTCGCGGCGGATGTCGGCCGGTACGCGCTCGAGCGCCATCACGGAGACGGCGCCGGCATCCTCGGCGATCTTGGCCTGCTCGACGTTGGTGACGTCCATGATGACCCCGCCCTTAAGCATCTCGGCGAGGCCCACCTTTTCACGCCAGGTTTTCGCGGCAGTCTGCATGGTTTGAGTCCTTGTTGCGCTGCGCACCGAGCTTATTGCGGAGGAAGGTCGAAGCGGGGTCGCCAAGCGCTATCAGGACAAAAGTGTACCTATTGGGCTTCTGAGACCCTCGGTCTGGCCCGGCCAGCCGTGATAGGATGGGGTCGTGACCGAACGGCGGGCGGAGGCGTTGGCCCTATCGAAGGGGCAGGAACCGACGGCGTCCGCGGTGGAGCGGGTGGCGCGTCGGGTGGGGATGGAGGACGCCGCGTGGGCGTTCACCCAGTGGGAGCTCCGGCGGCGCGGCGAGGCCAAGTTCGGCATGGCCTCGGAGATGCTCTTCGTCCGCGAGGCGTTGGAGCAGGCGACGCACGAGCGGGTCGCGGCCTGGCGCGCCGGCCGCTTTCCTTCTGGCGAACTGGTGGCAGACCTGACGTGCGGAATCGGAGGCGACCTGATCGCGCTGGCGCGCCGGGGACCGGCCGTGGGCTACGAACTGGACCCCGAGCGGGCGGCGTGCGCCCGGCACAACCTGGAGGTCCACGGCTTGAGGGCCCCGGTGCGGGAGAAGGACTCGCTCCGCGTGCCCTGGGAGTGGCGCTACGCCATGGCCGATCCCGCGCGGCGGGTGGAGGGCCGGCGGATGCTGGACCCGGACAGCTTTTCGCCCGACCCGGCGGCGGTCGCCGAGCGGATGCGGGAGTTGGAACTGGGGGCGATCAAGCTCAGCCCGATGCTGGACGACGAGTACCTGGAGTCGTTCGGGGGCGGGCTGGAGTTCGTGAGCCACCGGGGGGAGTGCGTCGAGGCGGTGGTCTGGCTTGGACGCCGGGCGAACCCCGGGCGCCGGGCGGTGCAGGTGGAAAGCGCCGAGGAGTTGGAGGCCGGGGAGCCGCCGTTCGCCATGCACGAGCCGCAGGCCTTCGTCTTCGAAGCCGACCCGGCGGCGATCCGCGCCCACGCGCTGGGCTCGCTCTGCGAGCGCTATGACCTGGCGGCGCTAGGGGAGTCGAACGGTTACCTGACCGGGCCGGAGGACGCGGAGAGCCCGTGGCTGCGCAGCTACCGGCGGATATGGTTCGGGGCGTTCCACGGCAAGGCGGTCCGCCAAGCGCTGGCCGACCTCGACCTGAGGTTGGAGGCGGTGAAAACCCGCGGGGTGAAGCTGGACCCCGCCGCGCTCAAGAAGCAGTTGCGCCACGACGGCCGAACCCCCGTGGCGCTGATGCTCTACCCGGAGGGCCCGAAGGTTAGGGCCCTACTTGCTGCTTCGGTCCGTCCTGGAACAGGCCGCTGATCGAGTTGCCGAGGTGGATGCACTTCATGGCCTCGGCGAAGAGCGGGCCGATGGAGAGCACCTTCAGCTTGGGGTTGCTCTTCTCAGGGTCCAGCGGCACGGTGTTGGTGGTCACGATCTCGGTCACCCCCTCGTAGGAGGCCAGGCGCTCGATGGCTCGGCAGGTGAAAAGGCCGTGGGTGCAGACCAGGATGAACTTGCGGCAACCCAGCTCGTGCAGCTTGGCGATCAGCATCTCCATGCTTCCGCCGTTGGCGATCTCGTCGTCCATCACGATCGCCTCGCGCCCGTCGACGTCGCCGACGATGGTGTCGATGATCACCTTGGAGTCACCGACGCGCTGCTTGCGGCCGGCGGCGACCGGCGTGCCCAGCAACCGCGCGAAATTGGATGCTGACTTGGCGTTGCCAAGGTCCGGCGAGACCACGATGGCGTTGCTCAAGTCCTTGGTCTTCAGGTAGGCCGCGAGCACGCGCAGGGCGTTGAGGTGGTCGACGGGCATGTCGAAGAAGCCGTGGACCTGCTCGGAGTGAAGGGTCATCGTCAGCACGCGGTCGGCGCCGGCCGTCTTCAGCAGATCGGCAACGAGCCTTGCAGCGATGGAGATTCGGGGAGCATCCTTCTTGTCGGACCGCGCGTACGCGAAATGGGGGATGACCGCCGTGGTGCGTCGGGCGGAGGCCCCGCGCGCGGCGTCCAGCATCAGCAGCAGTTGGACGAGCCCGTCGGATACGGGGGGCACGATCGGCTGGATGATGAAGACGTCCCGCTCACGGCAGTTGTCGTTGAGCTGCACGTACTGGCAATCGTTGCTGAACCTCTGGAAGCTCGCCGGGCTGAGGGGCACGCCGAGGTGGTCGCATATTTCCCGGGCCAACTCGGTGTGGGCCTCACCGCTGAAGACGGTGATGTCCTTCACGCGCTAAAGCATACCGGCTGAAGGCCGGCAAACCCGGTCGCACGGGCCACGCTTTGACGGCGCCCGGGGCGGCCTGCGTGGGTCTTGTGGCCGCCTAGGGCAGCCGAACGGTACAGGTGCGGGTCTCCGGCGGCAGTTCGAGCCAATGCTCGACCGGGTCGTATCGGCCGGAGTCGGCTTCTGGAGGAGCGTCGACGAAGGCGGGCAGGCTGATGAGCCATGGGGCCTCCAGCTCGCCCTCGACTGAAACCCGAACGGTCTGGTGGTCGAGGGGATCGAAGCGCACGTTCGCGCGGCAACCGCCGTTGGCGGGGTAGTTGTCGACGGCGACCGGCCCCGCTGTTAGCCACTCCCACGGCAGACCTCGGCCGAGCAAAAGGCGACCGTCGGCGAACTGGGCAACGAGCGAATCGAGCAGCACCTTGGAGTTGACGGACTGACCCCACATGTGAGGACAGGAACCGTTCCCCTGGGTGGTGTGGTCGCCCCGCCAGTCGCACGGCTCGGGGGCCGCGGCGGTCTCCCAATAACTGTGAGGGCCGGACTGGAGGCGCTCGATCATGAAGCGGAGCGCCTCGACGCCGCAGGTGCGGTGCTTTCGCCCGCGAAGGGCCGCGGATCCGTAGCCCGCGTTGTAGCTGGTGGCGTACATCGGCCAAGGGCCGGGAAAGCCGCCGAACGTGCCACTTGGCAGACCGGCTGTGTGCAATCTGCCAAGACCATAGGTGTACGTATCGTCGATGAGGTCCAGGCTGGGTCCGTGTTGCGGCGCGCCCAACAGCCAGGCGTCGAACGCCCATCGGCCGAAGAGCAGGTGGGAGGCCCAGTTGGCGTCGGCGGGGTTGGCCGTTCGGTTGGCGTCGTTCGGCTCGATGAGCGAGGCGGGGATGTAGGTCAGGCCGTGCCGCTGGGTGGTGTCGGAAAGGACGGCGTTGACGCAGGCCAACAGGTCGGCGTATTCCGCGGCAGCCCAGCGCTCCTCGTTTGCTTCGCCCAGGCGCCGGCCGATCAGACTATACGCCGCGAGGCCGGTGAGGGCCGACCAGTTGTCGATGGTCCAGCAGCCGAGGGTGTCGATCGCCATGGTCGGCTTCATCGTGCGGCCTTGGCCCGTGCGGTCGGCCGCCAGCGTGCGCATCGTCTCCCGCAGCTTGGGCAGGTAGGGGCGGACCGTCTCGGCATCGCCGGTCTTGAGGAGGTACAGCGCGAACGGCCACGGGTACTTGTAGGTGGCGTCCTCGAAGCGGAAGCCGGTGGGCAGGGCGGCCAGGAGGGACGGCGCCTCGGCCAGGCATCCTTGGCCGATGAGGGAGGCGAGGATGCCGATGGCGTCGTGGTCCCACACGCCGTCGTAGCCGTTCTCGCCGACGTGCAGGTTGCTGCCGTCCTTGACGATGTGGGTGTAGACGTATCCGGCGCGGTGGGAGTCGTTCACCTCGGGCAACGGGGTTCGCACGCGGGCGATCTCGCCCAGCCGATCCTCCCAGTAGGCGCGCATGACCTCCAGGTGGCGGTCAAAACCGCCCGCAGCGGCCACCTCTTCGGAGGAGGGCCACGGCTGATCGCCACCGAACCGGTCGATGGGCAGGGCAAACTCCCAAACGCGGCCGCCGGGCGCGGGGGCGCCCCATGCGAGACGGGTGAAGCCGGGCGACTCTTGGCCAAGCAGCTCAAAGCCAGGCTCGGCGCCACCCTCCACCCATAGGCGCGAGTAGGCCACCACGAACGAACGACCGCCGAACTGGACGCGGTCGGCGAAGCTGGAAATCTGGGCTCGCGCCTGCCCGATCTGGAACTCCGTGACCAAGCAGGGGAGGTAACCGTTCAGGTTGTGCCAGTCGTAGGGGCCGATCGGGGCCAGCATCCGGAAGCCGACGGTGCGTCGGCCCGGGTCGCGGACGAGGAAGAGGCCGCTGGGGTAGGCGATGGCCGCGTCCTTGTCGCCGTCCCAGCCAAAGACGCCGACGAGGCCACCCTTCTGTTCGCCCGCAAGCTCCGACATGGCGTGGGGTGTACCTCGGGGACAGGTGAAGCCGCCTGGGGCGGGCGGTACACTCGGGCTGACGCCCGGGTGGCGGAATGGTAGACGCAGCGGACTTAAAATCCGTTGGCTGAAAGGTCGTGCGGGTTCGAGTCCCGCCCCGGGCACCAACCGCGAGTGTAAGGGAGATTGCGGTTTTTTCCTGCAGCAGGTAACCTGAGTTACAGGTCAGGCAGATGATCGCGCACGCCCACTCGGCGACTCTTGCGGGCATCGACGCGCTGCCCGTCACGGTCGAGGTGGACCTGCGGAGCGGCTCGCCTTTCTACGCCCTGGTCGGGCTGGCCGACAAGGCGGTCCAGGAGAGCACCGAGCGCGTCCGGTCGGCGCTCATCAACAGCGACCTCAGCTTCCCCTTCTGCCGTACGACGGTGAACCTGGCGCCCGGCGACATCCGCAAGGAGGGGCCGATGATGGACCTGCCGATCGCGGTCGGGCTGCTGGCGGCGAGCGGTCAGGTGGCGCGCGACTGGTTGGACGACACGGTGCTGGTCGGCGAACTCGGGCTCGACGGCAGGCTGCGGCCCATCGACGGCGCGGTGAGCGTGGCGCTGATGTGCCGGCATTTGGGTTACAAGCGGCTGGTGCTGCCGGCGGGAAACGCGGCGGAGGCGGCCGTCGCGCCGGACATCGAGGTGTTCGGGTTGGAGACCCTGCTGGAGGTGGCCGAGCTGTTGAACGGGTCGTTGGCCTTCCAGCCGTTTCAGCACGCCGATGCGGCCGAGGTGCATGCGCCGCGCTACGAGGTGGATTTCGCCGACGTGAAGGGACAACGCCACGCGGTCCGAGCGCTGGAGATCGCCGCGGCGGGCGGGCACAACGTGCTCATGGTGGGGCCGCCGGGTTCGGGCAAGACGATGCTGGCGCGGCGCGTGCCGACCATCCTGCCGCCGCTGAGCCTGGAGGAGAGCATCGAGGTCACGCGCATCTACAGCGCGGGGCGGGAGAAGAACGGGCGCGAGGGGCTGATCTGGGAGCGGCCGTTCCGGGCGCCGCACCACACATCCTCCTACGCGGCGCTGGTGGGCGGGGGGAAGAACCCGAAGCCGGGCGAGGTGTCGTTCGGGCATTACGGGGTGCTGTTCCTAGACGAGATGCCGGAGTTCGACCGAGGGGTGCTGGAGGCCCTGCGTCAACCGCTGGAAGATGGCGTCGTGACCGTGTCGCGAGTGCAGGCGTCGATCACCTTTCCGGCTGAATCGATCCTGATCGGGGCGATGAACCCGTGCCCCTGCGGCTACAAGGGCACGGACCAACGCTGCACGTGCCCGCCGCACATGGTCGAGAAGTACGCGGCCAAGATCAGCGGCCCGCTGCTGGACCGCATCGACCTGCAGATCACGGTGCCGAAGCTGAAGCCGGAGGAGCTGATCCACCAACCGGATGGAGAGCCGAGCCAGGCGATACGCGAGCGAGTGACGCGGGCGCGCGAGGTGCAGTGGAAGCGGTTCGGCGCTCGGAGCAAGGTGAACGCCAAGATGACCCCGCGCGAGATCAAGGAGATGGTGGTGCTGGACGACGAGTGCAAGGAGTTCATGCGGCTCGTGGCGTCGCGGCTCAACCTCTCGGCCCGCGTGTTCGACCGGCTGCTGAAGGTCGGGCGGACCATCGCGGACCTGGCCGGGAGCGAGCGGGTGC
>CAZIIS010000116.1:0-8981 GCA_964539295.1 uncultured Fimbriimonadaceae bacterium
CGCGTAGCCGGCGTAGCAGCCGATGGTCTCCCATATCTGGTGGGCGCGCGAATCGCCGGCTTCGAGCAGCTTCTGCGCGATCTTCAGCTTGCCGGCGAGCGTCTCCTCGCCGCTCAGGTCGATGCCGACCTGCGCCGCAAGCCGGAAGACCGCCTGCTGGGTCAGGTACTGCACGCCGCACCCGATGTCGCCGGACCACTCGTCCGCGGGCGCCTTCGGGGCGTAGTCGATCGGCGCGAAGGCAAGCTCGTTCAGCCAGCCGGTGATGTTCCCCTCGGCGTTCACGTAGCCGGCGGCCTCGCTGGAGCCCATTGCCACGCCCAGCACCTTGCCGGAGTTGGTCGACATGGCGCCGGCGAGCGCCGTCACGTCTCCGTCGTTGGCCACCTCGATCGGAACGCCCCACGCCTTGCCGATCTCGATGAAGATGTTGTGAACCCGCTCGATCTTCTCCTCGGGCACGCCCCGGAAGAGCGAGGCGGTCATCATGCGGTTGTTGACGACCACGCCCGCGGAGCTGCCGCCGATGGCGTCCACGCGCGGCATGCGGGCGGCGGCCAGGTGCAGCGCCGACATGATCTCGTGGAAGTGATAGCTCGGGTCGTCCTCGTCGCGCGGGTTCCAGACCACCTCGGTGCTGAACACGCTCTCGCCGTCGACCACCGCCGCCACCTTGCGATCGCTGGCGCCCAGGTCGAAGCCGATGCGGCACCCCTCAAGGTGCTTGCCGACCGGCATCGAGGTCTCCTTGGCTTTGGGGGCGTGCTCGATGTCGGTCACCACGACCTCGAACGGCCGCTCGAAGAACCGCATGCCCATGTACTCCTGGTCGAACGCGCGGTCGCCGGTGGGGGAGTAGATGCCGCGGATCGCCTCGCCAAGCGCCTTGGGGCCGGCGACGGTCACCTTATAGCCGCCCTTCTGCCAAAGGAGGAACTTGACCAGCCGCTCCACGTACGGCAGGTTGAGTTCGGCCATCTCATGGCCTTCGGGGAAGACGGTCGTTTCGTATGTGGAGACGGTCCCGTCGGGGCGCTCGAGCCCGATAACGACCGGCACGCCTGCGCCGCAATCGACCGCGGCCTTTCGGAAGGCCCGGTTGGCCAACACGGCCGGGCGGAAGCCGGAATCGAGGGGTGGGACGATGCGCGGGCTTGCCAGCTCCGCAAGTCGCTCAGATGCATGCGTGTTCATAGACGAAACCTCCAGGGCCACGTCTGCCCCGAAGCCAATGACCCGAAGGCTACCTCCGGGCGCGCGGCCGGAGCCCGGTTCGGGACTGTATTCGGGTATGCGACTCGGCCATAATCGATGCCGATGTCTGGAAGTCGCTGCGTGATCGGGGTGGACCTTGGCGGCACCAACGTTCGCGCGCAAGCCCTTTTCGAGGACGGCTCCGAGGCGGGCCGCCGATTCGAGAACCCATCTCACGCGCAGTCTGGCGTCGAGCCGGTGCTGGACGCGCTCGCCCTCACCATCCGTCAGGCGGCGAGCGCCGCGGAGGTCAAGCCGGAAAGCGTGGGGCTGGCCATCCCCGGCCACGTGGACGAGAAGGCCGGCGTCGTGCGTTGGTCGCCCAACTTCGGCCAGACGATCGACGGCGTGTTCCACTACTGGCAGAACGTGCCGGTCCGGGAGCCGCTGGAGGCGCGCGTGGGGACGACGGTCCACATGGGCAACGACGCGAACTGCGCCGCGCTCGGCGAGTACATGTACGGATCGGGCAAGGGGCGCGCCAAGTGCCTGGTGATGCTCACGTTGGGGACGGGCATCGGCGGCGGCGTGGTGCTGGGTTCGGAGAGCGTGTTGGGCGCGGCGCGGGGCCCGCTCCTTCTCGTTGGGGGCAACATGGGCGGCGCGGAGCTGGGGCACACGGTGATCCAGCACAACGGTCTGGACTGCACGTCTGGCGAGTACGGCAGCATCGAGGCGTATTGCCAGCGCGACGCCATCGTCCGAAGGGCGCAGCACAAACTGGCGCGGGGGCGCTGTTCGCTCATCCGAGACCTAGTCGAAGGGGACATCTCGAAGGTCACGCCCCGGATCGTCACCGAGGCCGCGGACCATAATGATGAGGTAGCGATCGAGGTTTGGCGCGAGGTCGGGACGATGCTCGGCGTCGGCGTCGGCAACCTGATCGACGTGTTCGCGCCGGACGTGTTCGCCATCGGCGGCCAGATCAGCAAGGCAGGGAAGTGGCTGTTCGAGCCGCTCATCGCCGAGGCGCGGAACGTGGCGATCGCCTCGCTTTTCGACGACGCCAAGATCGTGCCGGCCGAGCAGATCGAGGATGCGGGGCTCCTTGGAGCGGCTGCGCTCGCGTTGGAGATGTCAAGATGAACGAAAACGACGACCTGAACATGACGGTGGAAGAAGTGAAGATCTCGGGCGAGCGCACCCTGCTGAAGTTCGAGTTCAAAGACAACGGCATGAAAGAGGAAGAGCCGAAGAAGGAGTAGCGCCCAAGGGCGCCGCCGAGAAGCGTTGGGAGGGCGATCCTGCCGTGCCAGGCGGGGTCGCCCTCTTCTCCTCTCCATCCTTCACACGCCAATGGGGAATGGCGGGTGAAAGAGGATGGGAGCGGTTCGAGGCTTGCGTTGCACCGGCCCTATCGTCCCGGTTTTCCACGTGAACGATATGGGCGCGGCCAGCCGCCGAGCCGTTTCAGTCCTCCATTCGTAGGTCTAGTTGTCCAAGGTTGCCGGACGAGCCCCGTGGAGGAGCGCGAAGCGATGATCACTCAGGAGCCTTCGCAACTCAGGCTCGCCGGCAACCGCCTAGTGCCGTCTATGCAACAGGCAACAATAATATATCACGCCGGGCAGGGTGTGTCAAGACGTATCTTTCTGGAGTGACAAGCCCCAGGAAGAGACGTGGCAACGGATCGGCGGCGCCTATTGCAGCAGGACCCGTTGGGGCCGGTCCGCGCCAAGCCGGGCGGCCAACTGCCTGACCTCGTTCGGAGTCCAGCCGGCATCCCGGTACAGGTTCATGGCCTGGCCGATCTGGTTCCTCGCCTCGTTTTCATTGCCGAGCATGAGTTCGGTCTTGGCCAGCATGTAGACGGCCAGCGGGTTCCGGCCATAGAGGGACACGCTCTGCCTGAGGGCGCTCTCGGCCGTCTGGAGGCCCTTGAGCCGGGGCCTCTTCGACTGCAAGGCGAACGGCGCCCGCTCGCCCCGGTAGTACCAGAACTGCGACTTCACGTAATCGAGCGACAGCGGCGAAACCTCGCTCGGCGACACCGTGCGGCCGGTCGAAAGAAGCCGGTAGGCGCTGATCCGCATGGTGGTCGGGTCGTATTTGGGCTCCATGAACCGGTCGGCGTCCACGCGGGCGAAGACGCCCTTGTGGTTCCAGACGGGCTCGGTCTCCGAGGCGTCGATCACCACGTCCGTGCCGTCCGAGAGCTTCAGCAGCGCCACCGCGTGCCCCAGGTTGGTTTCTTGACCCTTGGAGTTGCGGCCGATCATCATCACGCCCGACCTAACGCCGGCGTCCTGCAACAGGGAGCAGATCAGCACCGATTGCGAGTAGCACTGGCGTTCGTTGTACTGCACCGTGTAGGCATACTCAAAACCTCGAACCAGGCTGAAGGTGCGGACGTTGACCTTTACGAACTTCCAAAGGCTCTCGCCGAGCGCCTGTTCGGCCTTCGCCCGCTCCTTTGGGTCCACGATGGAGCCGATCTCCTTCCTCTTGGCATCCAGGAAGGCATCCAGCGTCTCGGGGGCCGTGGGGACGACCTGGGCCCGGTAGGCGGCGTAGGCGCGCTTCATCCAGTCCTTGAAGCTTTCGGCGTTCTGCGCCTTGCAGTAGGTGTAGGATTCGCTGACGAACGACTCGAACGTCTTGCCGCGGTACGGGAACTGAGCGATGCTCGTCGAGGTCGGCTGTAGGACCGTCGCATGGGCCGAGCCCGGGCGACAACCCGCCAGACCCAACGACGCCGCGACGCAGAGCGCCGCGGCCACCCCGACGGAGATGCGATGGAGCATGTGGAAAAGTATACTTGGGCGGCGTTGGGAACTCGGGTAGGCATTACTGGCAATGGGTGAGGCGCCTGGGCATGAAGGGGCGTCCCTAGGGCGCTGGCGAACCAAATCTGGGCTGGAGACCCCGCTCAAGGCTCGTTTCGTCGGGGAGGACCGAAGGGTGGTCTTTGCACCGCCTCTTTGGTACGACCTGCTCGTCGTCGCGACCCTCGCCGCGGGCGCCCTGCTGGTCGTCGACGCCTTCGTCCGGCGCGAGGCGCCGGTCCTGCGCGTGACGTCCATCACGGCGTTGACCGGTGTGGCGGTCGTTTTTGCGGGCGCGTGGGGCGCGCTGTCGAACGAGCGGATGGCGTGCGACGTGCGGGCCGGAACCTATGCCAGGCTGGAGGGGCAGGGCTTTGCCAAGCAGGTGACCCGCGGCTCGCTCTCCGAACTCGACGCTCTGGTGTTGCTGACCGAGGTGACCCCGGCGCTGAGCGGCCTCGGCAGGAGCGTGCTGTACCGGCTGGTGCTCTACTGGAAGGGCTCGAAGGAGCCCCTGCTGATCGTCGAGTGCGAGTCCAGGAACATACCGGCGGGCGCGGCGATCAACGTGGGAGCAGGGAACCTGCTCGCGAAGGGGGCGCGCATCGCCAAGCTCCTGGGCATCCGTTTCTACGACAACTCGTACTTCGCCAGCCCGTGCCCACTGCGGCCGGTATAGCCGTCGGCGTTATTCGATCTCGAGCGAACGGAACCGCTTCTCGGATTCCGACACGTCGGCCGTGAGTTGTCGGTACGCCCAGTAGACCTGCACGCGGATGCGCTGCGCCTCGGCCCGCTCGGTCGAGCCTTCGGGGAAGTTGGCGGGATCGCTCCGGCGGTTCAACTTTTCGAATGCGTGGCGAACCTGCTGGAAGTCGGCGTCGGGTGGCACGCCAAGGATGCTCCGCGCCGCGGCGATCGGGTCCTCGACCGGCCGCCGCGTCGCCACCGTCACGACCTCCTCGGCCTCGACGGGCGGGGGCGCGGTCTGGCCCATGGGCGCGTCGAGTTCGCTCAACGCGTCGGCTCGTGCCAAACCCTCGATCCGGTCCCACTCGCGGTGGACGTAGGCCCGCAACAGGTCGTACGCGCGTCTTCCGGTGCTCATCGTGCGTTCACCTCTATCATGCTCTCAACCTCGGTGAACGAATCGCCCAGCGACCGCAGCCGTGAGACCATCTCGCTCAGGTCCTCGGCGCCCGCGCCGGCGGTGCGAGCCTGCGCGGCGCCCGTCGCCAGCCGGGCCTTGAGTTCGGCCAGGGCGGCCTCGGCCTCCCGCAACTTCCCGTCGATCTTGCCGATCGCCTGCTCGACCGCGCCGTACTGGTCGGCCTCCTCGCGTCGGGCGGCGATGGCGGATTGGAGCGCGGCGCGCTCCTCATCGCTCTGCGCCTCCGCCAGCTTCTGCTCCAACCGCTCGGAGCCGACCTTCGCCTCGCCCCGACCCCGCAACGTCTTCTTGAGCGACGCTCGAACCGAGAGCATCTTCACGGCCCCGGCGACGATCGTCTGTGCTTCCTGGAACGCCTGTTCGCCGATCACCTTGACCTCGGGAAGGTCGCCGTTCTGCCGGACGATCTCGGCCAGTTCGTCGCGCAGCTTGGTGAGAGGATGCAACAACGTGGCGGCCTCGCCGGAGAGCTCGCTCGGGTGGGGCATGTCGGAGTGCGCGGAGCTGCGGATGGCCCCGAAGGCCAGCGTCACCAAGAACGCGGCGCCCAGCACGGCGGCGACCAACGGGCTGCCCAGAAGCAGGGAACCTACGGCCAGCGCCGCCAACACGATCGGCAGGGGTTTCGCGACGATCTTCATTGGCCCGGCTAGAGTCTAACACGTGCGGTCAGCCCGAAGTCGTGCCACTGCGCGCCTTCGAACCGGATGTACGTTTCGTAGCTGAGTTTGCGGTTGTAGGGCGCCACGCCCTCGATGCGGTAGAAGTCCCGCCCCTCACCCCAGCTCCGCGACCAGGCGACGGACAGCCTCGCGCCCTTGGCGCTCTCCGGAAACCGGAACTGGATGTCCGTGAGGTCCATGTCCGGGTCGTCCGGCGTCTTGCCGTCGCGAAGGCAGACCAACTCGCCCTGGAGCCTGGTGGCGCCGATCGGCAGCGCGAAATCGGCCCCTAGCGCCAAGTGATGGCCGCGCCCCACGCCGGGCGACTCCTCCGGGCGCCGGAACTGCGTCATCGAGGTGGCCGCGATGCCGAAGTGGTCGCCCACCGCGAAGCTGAGGCCCAAGTCTCGGCCGACTCGCCCCGCAACGCCCCGGGTTCGGCCGCTCCCCGCGTCGCACACGGCGATGGCGATCGGCAGCCCGGAGAAGAGCAGACTCGTGTTGAAGCGGGCGCCCGGAACACTCTCGCGCATGACGTTCCGCAGGCCGAACGGCAGGTACTGCTTGCCGACGCGCCATTGGCCCACGTCCTCGATGTAGTACTCGTCCAGAGCGTCCTGGTCCGCGTCGTTGTCGACGCGTTGAAGCCGCTGGTTCACCGTGACGCGAAGCCCGGGCTCGAGCATCACGCGGAGCCCGACCGTGCTGTACTCCCCCTTCGGGCTGTACCACCGAATGCGGGAGTCGTTTCGCTGCGCCAACTGCCACGAGCCGAGGATCTCCGAACGGAACGAAACGTTCGGGGGTTGGGCGGAGGCGACGGTCGCCCCCAGCGCCAGCAGCAGGAGCGTCCGTTTCATCTTTGCTCCGTGAGCGAAGCGGCCAGGTCGCCGACCGCCACGCGCCGTTGAGTCGAGGCGCGAAGGTCCTTGAGGGTCGCCGTGCCGTCGGCCATCTCCTCGTCTCCGACGACCACCGCGAACGGCGCCCCGGAGCGATCCGCCAACTTGAACTGCGACTTGAGGCTTCGGCCGTCCAGGTCCAACTGGCAGGCCAGGCCCTCGGCGCGCAGGTCTCGGGCGAGCCGGGCGAGCATCGGCCGGGCGGCCTCGGTCGCTGCGACCAGGAACGCCGCCGGCTTCTTCTCGGGCGCGTCGGTACCCGACAGCTCCTGCACCATGATCGCGCGCTCCACGCCCATGGCGACGCCCACGCTGGGCACGTCCGGCCCGCCGAGTTCCTTCACAAGCGTGTCGTAGCGCCCGCCGCCACACAGCGAGTTCTGTGCTCCGAGCCCCTCGCTCTGCACCTCAAACACGGTGTCGGTGTAGTAGTCGAGGCCACGCACGATCTCTGGGCTGACCACGTAGGACACCCCGGCATCGGTCAGGGCCTGCTGAACCTGGTCGAAGTGCGCCTTCGAGCAGTCCTCCAGGTAGTCCAGCACGCTTGGGGCGCCTTCGACCGCCTTCTGGATCTCGGGGTCCTTGCTGTCCAGAAGCCGAAGCGGGTTGCGCAGGGCGCGGGCCTTGTCCTCCTCTGAGAGGCCCCGCAGCCAAGGAGCGACGTGCTGGACCAGCGCCTCGCGGTAGCGGGCGCGCGTCTCGTCGCGCCCGATGCAGTTCAGCATCACGCAGATGCCCTCGATGCCGAGCAGTTCGTAGAACCGGACGGTGATCTCGATCACCTCGGCGTCGGCCGCGGGCGACGGGCTTCCGATCAGCTCCAGGCCCACCTGGTGCGCCTGGCGATACCGCCCGGCCTGGGGGCGCTCGTAGCGGAAGATGGGCGTCGCGTACCAAAGGCGCGTCACTTGGCCGGGGCCGCCCAGGCTGTGTTCGACGTACGCCCGGACGACGGGGGCGGTGCCCTCGGGCTTGAGGGTCATGCTGCGACCGCCCTTGTCCTCGAAGGTGTACATCTGCTTCGTGACCACCTCGCTCGTATCGCCGCTGGAGCGGACGAAGAGGTCGGTGTCCTCAAAGACCGGCGTGCGCACCTCGGTGTAGCCGTACAGGTTCACCAAACCGGCAAACGTGCTCTCGAGGTGGCGCCAGCGGTGAGCCTCGCTCGGGAGAACGTCGTGGGTGCCGCGTGGTGCCTTGTAGCGCATGGCCCTATTGTGGCTTAGGCGCGTCGAGCGGGTTAGTCCAGCCGCCCATTGAGCGCGTTCTCCAGCAGCAGGTCGAACGCCTCGCTCGGCATCGGCTTCGCCCCGCCAAGCAATTGGGCCGTCACGATCATGTGCGCGACGCGCTCCAGGGTCTCCATTCGGTTGTAGGCGTCGTAGACGTCCTTGCCGAGCACGACCGCCCCGTGGTGGCTGAGCAGGAAGGCCTTGTGGTCCTCGATGTACGGCTCGATCGCCTCGGGTACCTCGTCGGTTCCGGTCATCGCGAACGGTACCGTCGGCACACTTCCCAGCACCAGTCCGGCCTCGGGCAGGACGTCGTCGCGGATGTCCTCGCCGGCCAACGTAAGGCCGGTGGCGATCGGCGGGTGGGCGTGGATGATGGCCTGGCAATCCTCGCGCCGGTGGTAGACGTGGGTGTGCAGCTTGATCTCGCTGCTGGGCTCGCCCCCGCGGGTGGGACGGCCGCTGGTGTCCACCGTCACCAGGTCGTCGGGGCGTAGATGGCCCTTGCTGACCCCCTTGGGGGTGCACAGCAGCAGTTTCGGGCTCAACCTCACGCTGATGTTGCCTTCCGCCGCTCCGATCAACCCCTTCTGCCAAAGCCTCCGGCCGACCTCGCATACCGCCGCCCGAAGCTGTAACTCCGTGTTCACGGGTTCCATTATGGGCATACCTTGGCCTCGGCTCGTCCCTCGGTTTCGGGTTTGGAGGGCCGCAATGGGGAACGCCGTTGGGTGGCGGCCGAGATCCCTCGCTTCGCTCGGGATGACGACTCTGGGGTGTGGGAGACGCACGCGAAGGGCCCGTGGCGACCGACGCCGGCAGAGTCTTGGTCTTGGTTGTGCCACCTCGTTTGGGGTTGTCATCCCGAGCGAAGCGAGGGATGACACGCCGGGGCAGGTTGCTGCCGGATCCCTCGCGCTGCTCGGGATGACAGCCTGAGGGATCCGGTTGCGGAGGCGTTTCGCGTTGCGCGATTGTATCTCGTGTTCGCC
>CAZIIS010000117.1:0-8742 GCA_964539295.1 uncultured Fimbriimonadaceae bacterium
ACCCCAGACAAGAAGAGGCCCGTCGCCTTTCGGCGACGGGCCTTCTGCGTACCTTGGGGTCGAGCGGCTACTTGCCGTTCTCTTCCTTCTCAGGGGCTTCCGCGATCGCCGCTTCGGTGGTGATCAGCAGGCCCGCGATGGAGGAGGCGTTCTCAATGCAGGTGCGGACGACCTTCGTCGGGTCGACCACTCCGGCCTTGAGCATGTCCTCATACTGCAGCGTTTCGGCGTTGAAGCCAATGCCGCGCTCGCCGGTCTTGACCTTCTCGACCACGACCGAACCCTCGACGCCCGCGTTCTGCGCGATGGTCCAGAGCGGCGCTTCGATCGCCTTGCGGACGATGGTGACGCCGGTCTTCTGGTCGCCCTCGACTTTCAGGTCGCCGAGCACGGCCGCACCGGCCTGGAGCAGGGCGGCGCCGCCGCCGGGGACGATCCCTTCTTCAAGCGCCGCGCGCGTGGCCGCGAGCGCGTCCTCGATGCGCGACTTCTTCTCTTTGAGGGCGGTTTCGGTGGCCGCGCCGACCTTGATGACCGCGACGCCGCCGCTCAGCTTGGCAAGGCGCTCCTGGAGCTTCTCCTTGTCATAGCTGCTGTCGGTGGTCTCGATCTGGCGGCGGATCTGGCTGATGCGTCCCTCGATCGCGTCCTTCTTGCCCTTGCCGCCCACGATGGTGGTGTTGTCCTTCGTGATGACGATGCGGGCGCAGGCGCCGAGCATGTCGGGGGTGACGTTCTCCAGCTTGACGCCGAGGTCGTCGCTGACGAAGGCGCCACCGGTCAGGATGGCCATGTCCTCCATCATCGCCTTGCGGCGGTCGCCAAAGCCGGGGGCCTTCACGGCGGCCACCTGAAGGTTGGCGCGCAGCCGGTTCAGAACCAGCGTCGCAAGGCACTCGTTCTCCACGTCCTCGGCGATCATCACGAACGGTCGGCCGACGCGGATGACCTTCTCAAGCAGCGGAACCAGGTCCTGAACGTTGCTGATCTTCTTCTCGTGGAACAGGATCAGCGGCTCTTCGTAGACCGTCTCCATGCGGGTGGCGTCGGTCATGAAGTAGGGGCTCATGTAGCCCTTGTCGAACTGCATGCCTTCGACGATCTCGAAGGTGGTCTCGGCGGTCTTGGCCTCTTCGACGGTGACGACGCCCTCTTTGCCGACGGTGTCGATCACCTCGGCGACGAGCGCGCCGATCTCGTGGTCGTTGGCGGAGATCGTCGCGACCTCGGTCATGCTCTTGCGACCCTCGATCTCCTTGGTCGTGCGCGCCAACTCGGCTACGATCGCCTCGACTGCGCGCTCGATGCCGCGCTTGAGCTGCATCGGGTTGCTGCCGGCGGCCACGTTGCGCACGCCCTCTTTGAAGATGGCCTGCGCCAACACCGTGGCGGTCGTCGTGCCGTCTCCGGCGAGGTCGTTGGTCTTGCTCGACACTTCGCGGATGAGCTGGGCGCCCATGTTCTCGAAGCGGTCCTCGACCTCGATGTCCTTGGCGATCGTCACGCCGTCGTTGATCACGGTCGGGCTGCCATACTTCCTCTCGAGCACCACGTTGCGGCCGCGGGGGCCGAGCGTCGCCTTGACGGCGTTGGTCAGCTTGTCGATACCGGCTTCAAGCTGCTTGCGAGCAGCGTCGCCATAACAAAGGTCCTTTGCGGGCATCGGTTATTTCGCCTCCTTCTTCTCGACTACGACGCCCAGCACGTCCTCGGCGCGCAGGATGAGGTAGTCCTTGCCGCTCACCTTGACCTCGGTGCCGGAGTACTTGCCGTAGAGCACCTCGTCGCCGACCTTCAGGTCGACGGGGGCGAGTTGACCGCTGTCCAAACGCTTGCCGGGGCCAACCGCGAGCACGCGACCCTGGAGCGGCTTCTCCTGGGCGCTGTCGGGAAGGATGATGCCGCCGGCGGTCTTCTGTTCCTTCGGGGCGGCTTCGACGACAATTCGATCGTGAAGTGGTCGTAGCTTCATCGTTTCTTGCATCTCCTGGTTCGGGCCAAACGCCACGGCGGGGTTCCCCCGGCGTGGTGGATCGTTAGCAGTGTACCGCCGAGAGTGCTGATGCGCCACCGGCTCGACCACGCGAGAGACCTTCGACCGAAACCGTCCCCCGGTCGGCGCTTGTACGGCAAGGAAAGAGGGCGCATAATGGGCTTGGGCTCCGTGAAGGAGGAACGATGAAGAGGATCCTTTTATGCTTGGGCGCGCTCGCCATCTTGGTGGCCGGCGTGCAAGCCCAGGATGCGGCCGCCAAGAAGGCGGCGAAGGAGTATGAGGCCCTGATCGCCCGCTGCGCGAAGGTCCAGTCGCTGACGGCTACCGTCAAGACCACCTTTGGGACTCAGAACGACAGCTATGAGGTGAAGCTGAAGAGGCCGAACCTGTTCCGCGTGGAGAACGCGCAGTACCTGATGGCGAGCGACGGCACTTCGCAGTGGCAGTTCATGAAGCGCCAGAAGCAGTACATGAAGTCGAGCGCCCCAAAGGAACTGCCGTTGATGGAACTGTTCAGCTTGGAGCCGGCGAACAAGGTGACCGTGGTTCGGGCGTACAACGCTACGTTCGAGGGCGCCAAGTGCCGGGCCATCGATCTGAAGGGCAAGTCCTACCCCGAGGGCAAGGCGACGGTCTACGTCAACCCCAAGACCGGCATGCCGGCCGGGTACGTGGCGCCGGCGAAGAACGGCGCTATGAAGACCGTCATCGCTGCGCTCAAGACGAACCCCACCTTCAGCGCCGAGGAGTTCGCCTGGACGCCGCCCTCCGATGCCAAGGAGTACGAGCAGCCGAACTACGACGAGAAGCTCCTCAAGGTCGGAACGCAGGCGCCGGACTTCACGCTGCCCTCCCCGAGCGGCGGGACCGTCTCGCTCAAGGACCAACTGGGCAAGGGCAAGGCGATCATCCTCAACTTCTGGTTCTATGGGTGAGGGGCCTGCCGTGAGGAGTTTCCTCACTTGAACGCCCTCTATGAGAAGCTGAAGGACCAAGGCCTGAACGTGATCGCCATCAACGGCTTCGAGCCGAAGGAGACGATCCTGAAGTACGTGAAGGAGGGCAAGTTCGCCTTCCCAATGGCCATGAACGGCAAGGACGCGAACGACGTGGCGAAGGCCTACGGCGTCCAGGCTTACCCGACCAACTACGTGCTCGACCCCACCGGCAAGATCGTGGCCCGCTTCACCGGCTACAACGAGGAAGGGATCAAGAAGGCCCTGAAGGAGCTTGGCCTAGAGCCATAGCCCCCACGAGCGGAGCCCAAACCCATGGCGCGAGCCCGGGAGACACCTCCCGGGCTCGCTGCTTTGTGCGCGAACGGCTTGTTATTCTACAGCGGGCATGGCCATACTTGCCCTGGATGTAGCAACGAGGTGGTCATGAAACCATCGGTGACGTCTCGTGTTCTTCTGGCTTTGGTTGTCCTGGGATTCGCCGTGCAGGTCCTTGGCGTGCAAGCGGCCGCGACGGACCAGGCCAAGAAGGAGTACAAAGCTCTGTTGGGCCGCATCGCCAAGATCAAGACCCTATCGGGCGTGATCACCGTGCGCGACCACGAGGGCTCGGTCAGCGCCAAGTACGCCATCATCAAGCCAGACCGTTACCGATTTGACCTCGGCGACCGGCTCCTTGTGTGCGACGGCAAGATCCTCAACCACAGCATCAAGGGCAAGATCTTGCGGAAGTTCGGGCTTGCCGCGCAGCTCAGCATGCGGTGCGAAGTCGGAGGCTTCGATGATTTGTCTGCGACCCTGGAGGCGGTCCGCGTTTCGGACTGCCGCTTTGAGGGCCGCAAGTGCCGGGCAATCGAAGTGAAGGCGCCCGGACGCCCAAGCCAGGGCGACACCGTTTTCGTGGACGTGAAGACCGGGCTCCCGGCCGGTTATCGGAGCCCCGGCCCCGAAGGCCGCGGGATGACGCTTGTCTTCAGCGACCTCAAGGTGAACCCACGGCTGTCGGCGAATCTGTTCGTTGTCCCGAAGCCCGCTTCGGCGCCCCGTGCGGTCGTGGCGCCACCGCTCGCGGCGACGCCCGGGACGGTCCAGGAACTGCCGGCGCCGGTCGATGCCGCCACGCCCATCGATGCGTCCCGCAAGCTCCTTGAGATTGGCAAGACTGCGCCGACCTTCCGCCTGCCGGCCCTGGGCGGCGGCAAGCTCTCGCTCAAGGAGTCGCTGCGGGGGAAACGGGTCAAGGCCGTGGTCCTCCTCTTCTGGACCTATGGGTGATGCGGGGGCGTTGGGCAGTTGCCCAACCTACAAGCAATCGCCAAGAAGTGCAAGAACCAGGGCCTGCGCGTGCTCACCGTGTGCAACGACGCCCCGAGCGACGACATGCGCGCGTACATCCGGGAAGCCGGCATCGTGTTGCCGGTTGCTGTCGGCAGCAAGGACGTGGCCAAGCGGTACGGCGTGGTGGCAACGCCGACAGTCTATGTGCTGGATCGCGCCGGCAAGATCGTCGCGCGGTTCGCCGACTACAACGACGAGTGGATCAAGCACGCCTTGAAGGAGCTTGGCCTCAAGCCGTAGCCCCGGGAGCCGCCTCCCGGGTTCGATGCGCTGAACCCAAACCGCCCGCTCCGGCGTCTAGGTAAACATAATCGTGCAGAAGCATGCAAGGAAGGGCCCATGGAGCGAATCCTAGTCGCGTTCGCTGTATACGCGTCGACCGGCTTGGCCTTCGTGTTGCTTGCGCTCGGGGCGCAGGACGCCGCCGTCAACCAGGCGGAGAAGGAGTACAGGGCTTTGGTCGAGCGGATCGCCAAGGTCCAGTCATGGTCGGGCGTGATGACCGTCCGCGACCGGACCGGCGTCCTGACCATGAAGTACGCCGTCCAGAAGCCCGGACGTATCCGGTTTGAAATCGGTAAGCGGGTTATCGTGTCCGATGGCAAGACGTACCACGACAATTCGACCGGCAGGGACCAACAGGGACCGGGCCCCGATCCAATGCACTGCGCCGATGAGTACATCGTCGGGTTCGGTTTTCTGACGGACGATTGTCAAGCGCTTGGCGTGACCGATTCGCTTTTCGAAGGCCGCAAGCGCCGGGCCATCCAGTTGAAACCGCTGACCCGGCAGAGAAGTCCGATGACGGTCTACGTCGATTCCAAAACCGGTTTGCCTGTGGGGGCCCAAGCTACCGGCCCCGACCAGAACACGCTCACGCTGACGTTTTCGAACCTAAAGGTGAACCCGCGCCTTCCCGAGAAGCTGTTCCAGTGGACTCCGCCGCCATCGACCTATTTCATCATCCCGGTTTCGGGGCCGCTAGTGCCCACAGGAGACGGCCAGTTTGCGCTGCCGGGGCCTTCACGAGAAGACCTGTTGAACGTCCTCCTGCCTGTGGGTTCGCAGGCGCCGGACTTCTCGCTTCCCTCGGTGCAAGGCGGAACGGTCTCGCTTAAGGAGCAACTGCGTGGGGCGAAAGCGCTCATCGTGAGCTTCTGGTCCTATGGGTGAGCGGGTTGCGGTGAGGAGTTGCCTCACCTGCAAGCCATCTACGACAAGCTCAAAGCAAAAGGCCTGCGAGTGGTAACCATCAACGAAGGCGCCGGCAAGGCCGAGATCCGCAAGGGTTTCCGGGAGAAGGGGCTCAGCCTGCCGACCGGGATGAACGGCAAGGGGGCAAACAACGTGCATCAACCGTACCGCGTGCCGGGCCCGTACACCCACTACGTGATCGACGCCAGCGGCAAAATCGCCGCTCGGTTCATCAACTACGACGAGCCGGGGATCAGGAAGGCGCTCAAGGGACTCGGCCTGGAGCCGTAGCTCCCACGGGCGCAGCCCCAGCGACGAGAGCGAGGAGCGTGGCCCCTCGCTTTCGTCGCTTGTGCGGCGCACCTACCTCCGTGCTAACCTGAGCGCGGGATGATCGGGCCAACCCTCTTCTTGTTGCTGGGCGCCGTCGAGGCGGGCGCCTTCGGTACCTTCGTCGATGCCGACAACCCCTGCCTGCAGTACACCGGGCGCGTCGACCTCTCCAATCCGAAGGCGGTTCGTTTCCATTACGGCGGGAGTTCCGTACGCACCCGGTTCGAGGGCACGTCGCTGGCGCTTCGGTTCCTCGACCACGCCCCAGGGGAGGGCAACACCATCGGCGTCCGCATCGACGGCGGCAGCGAGATGCGCTTCGTGCTCAAGCCAAACGCCGACTGCGTGCTGCAGGTGGCGGCCGGTCTGCGCGACAAGGTGCACGACCTGCTCGTGTACCGCCGCTCCGACACGTTCCAGGGCCAGTTCGAGTTCAAGGGGCTCGTGCTGGACAAGGGCTGCGACGTGCGCCCCGCTCCGCGCCGGCCCCGCCGGCGAATCGAGTACTTCGGCGACTCCGTGTCGTCCGGCGCCCTGTCCGACGCGGTGGGCTTCGAGGGCCGAAGCGACGACGACGTCGCCTACCTCAACGAGCACGCCATCCTCACCAACGCCTACCACAGCTTCGCGGCGATCGCCGCGCGCGAGCTGAAGGCCGAGGCTCACGCCAACGCCATCGGCGGCCTGTCGCTCATGAACGGCCACGGCTGGTACTCGGAGAAGCTCGTTGGGCTGGAGACGACCTACGACAAGATGAACCCGGTCCCGGGCGAGTTCACGCAGTGGGATTTCAACCGCTTCACCCCCCACGTCGTTGTGCTCGCCATCGGCCAGAACGACGCCCGCTTCAAGTCGTACTCCGACCTCGGGCACCGAAGGGCCTGGCGGCAGACTTACCTCGCGCTGCTTCGGAACCTGCGCGCCCACTACCCGAAGGCCACCTTCGTCCTCACCCTCACGCTGCTCAACCACGAACCCGGCTGGGACGACGCCCTCGCCCAGGTGGCGGACCAGTTCTGCCGCGAGACGGGCGACAAGCGCGTCTTCCCATACCGGTTCCGACGCTCCGGGACGGCCACGCCGGGCCACCCCAGGCTCAAGGAGCAGGAGGAGATGGCGCGGGAGTTGGCCGCGTTCATACGAACCCTGCCGGACCCCTGGAAAGACGGATAGCCGGCCAAAAACCGGGGCATAGTGAAGACGCCGGAGGGCGTATGCACGGCGTTAGTTCAGATCTCCCGGACCCCGCAGGGTCGGTGCGCGGACAGGTGAGGGCGCTGACGCGCCGCTTCCTGCGCTGCGTGCGGGGAGTGGAGGTGGACCCCACCGCCGACGCCATCCACGACCTGCGCGTGGCGTCGCGTCGCCTGGTCCAGGCTCTGGACGCATTCCAGCCGCTGCTTCCCGCCAAGGCCCGTCGTCGCCTTCGCAAGCGTGCCGTCCGTGCGCGGCGTGGCGCGGCCCGCGTACGCGACCTGGATGTGCACGGCGATCTGCTGCGCAGCGCCGGCCTCGCGGACGACCACCCGTTGCCCGCCGAGTTGGCCGCGGAGCGCGCGAAGGCTCTGGAAGCGCTTCTGGCGCGGCTGGCGGCGCTCCCGAATCGGCAGACGCTGGGGCGCTGGGCCAAGAAGCTGGACGGCCGCGAGCCCTCGGGCGACGGCCCGAACCCGCTGCCGGCGCTCGCCAAGGCGTTCCTGCGCCAGGGCCGGGCGCTCGCCGCCGGCCGTCGCTCTCCCCGGCGGTACCACCGATTCCGCGTTTGCACGAAGCGCCTGCGCTACACCCTGGAGCTGTTTCGCGAGCGGCTGGGCGCCGGGGCAGATGAGCCCCTGGCGACCCTTCAGCGGCTGCAGGACCGGCTCGGCGCGCTCAACGACTGCCTGGTGGCCTGCGACCGTTACGCGGAGCGAAGCCGAAGCGACTCCGATCTGGCGCAGGCGTTGGAGCGCGTGGCGGGCCTAGCTTGGCGGCACGAGCAGGGGTTCCTGGGCGCCTGGAACGAGGCGTTCGGATGCAAGGGAAGGAGGAGGGCTTGGGTCCGCGCGATGCGGACCCAAGCCGGTGCGGCGACAGCCTAGAGCGGCTGCCTGTAGTCGCTGATCGGGCCGAGTTTGGCCTCGCCGCCCCTGCGCGGCTTCATTGCGGTCGGCTTCAGCGTCACGCGCTTGCCCATGAAGGTCGTCCCCTCGAAGCGGTCGCGCGCCAGCGTTGTGCCGATCGTCTTGAAGAACGGGTAGAGGTCCTCGCCCACGGCGATGCTCATGTCCTCCACCACGTCGTCCCAGGAGAGCTGCCGGTTCGGCTGGGCGATCCACCGCTCGTTCTTCACCCACATCCAGCGCGGGTACCAGGTGGAGCCGAAGCGCTCGTCCAACTGCTGCCACACCCACCAGAGCTTGGACCAGCCCTTGGCGAAGTCGCCGCCCTCGGCCTTCGCCAGGTCGAACTTCGTGCCGTCGGGGTCAAAGGAGAACACGTGGTTGGGGTCGTGGCCGCCCCGGTTCCCTGTGCGAAGCGCCTCGATCTTGCCCTGGTACCAACCGGCGTGCGCCTCGCTGAAGAGGTAGGGCAGCCGGCCGGCCTGACCGCCCTTGGCGTTGGGCGGGCCGAACAGGTTGTGCGTCTGCTCGTGCGCGAAGATGGAGAGCAGTCCCTCGGCGCTGAGCGAGATCACGCCCACCTCCTCCGGCTCGTAGGCGTTCACCGCCCAGCCGCCGCCGTCGCCCGCGGAGAGGATGAGCGTCATCCGCTTGCCGAGGGTCATCGAAGGGAACCAGGCCAGAACCTGCTTCTTGACCTTGGGCATCTCCACCTTCACCGCCTCCAACAAGCTCGGCAACTGGTTCTTGGAGTAGTAGACGGTCACGTCGCCAACCTGCGCCTCAAGCTCCGGGTAGATGGCTCCGCCCCCACAGTTGTCCA
>CAZIIS010000118.1:0-8422 GCA_964539295.1 uncultured Fimbriimonadaceae bacterium
GCAGCATGGTGAGCATGACCATGAAGTGACACGCGCTGCCACCGAGCACGAAGATGTGCCACAGGTCGTGCGCCCCAAAAACGCCAGGCCAGAGCTTGGGGCGGCGCGAGGCGTAGACGATCGTGCCCAGCGAGTACGCCGCGCCGCCCGCCAGAAGCCAGGCGACACCCTTGATGCCGACCGACGCCACAAGGGGGCCGAGCGCGATCACGGCGAGCCACCCCATGCCGAGGTAGAGAACCAGTCGCAGCCACTTGGGGCCGCCGCCCCAGCAGAAGGTGGCCACGATCCCCACCAGCGCCATGCCGGCCTCGGCGGCCAACATGGCGAACCCGAGGGCGCCGTGCAGCGCCACCACGCATATTGGGGCGTAGGTGCCGGCGATCAGCAGGTAGATCGCTCCATGGTCCAGGCGCTGGAGCCACGACGACGCGCGGGGCGATGCGTGGTAGGCGGCGCTGGCCGAGTAGAGCGAGATGAGCGACGCCCCATACACGCTGAAGGCGGCGACCTCGAACGGGTTGCCGCTCGAGCGGAGCACCAGGTAGACCAAGGCGGCGACGCCCAGGAACGCCCCGACCAGGTGGGAAACGGCGCTGAAGGGATCGCGAAGGCGCAAACGCGGGTTAGTCGGCACGTTGCTCGCCATCAGGACTTCAAGTTACCCGCGCCTGGCACGGTCCTTATGGCTGAAGGCCGCGCATTGGGCCCCCGCCGGCCCAAAGCGCGGCGGGGGCCCTGCGTGCGCCGCGTCAAGCGGTCGTGTGAGGAACGGTGGTCTTGGGCGTCTCCATGTGGACCGCCGCCGTCGCGTGGGGTACGGTCGCCGCGGCCCAGACGTGTCGCCAGACGATGGCGGTGTGGAGCACGGCGTCGTGGATCACCGCCTCGTCGTGCGGAACGGATTCGATCGCCGCGTGCCAGTCGTGCATCCTCTCGGCCGGCGTGGCCTGGCCGTAAGGGTACTTGCTGGTGGGCGTGACGATGGCGGAGAAGGCGAAGGCGGCCCGACACATGTAGACGACGTAGGTCCACAGCGATTCGTTGGTCGTGCGGATCGGCGGGAGCGGGCCGGTGACCGCCACGTTGAACGGGCTGGGCGCGCCGACGACCTGATGGGCCAGCCGGTCCCAAGTGTCGTACCTTTCCGTGAACCGATCCCCGAGCTGCGTCTCCCAGTGCTGCTCCATGGCGTCGTGAAGGCTGACGCCGTTCTCGTCCCTCAGCGACCGTGCGTCGCAGTGGCTGGGCATGCACGCGTCGGCAAGGTAGTGGCTCAACATCAGGAGCGTGATCACCGCCTGCTCCGGCCTGGCCCAGGCTGCGGCATTGGCCGGTCTCCCGGCCTTCCACCCGCCCGGGGCGAACTTGATAAGGTCGTCGTCGGGCATGTGGAGCATGTCGACGACCGAACACGCCAGCGAGGTGGCGCGGATCGGTAGGCTCTGGCGGGGAAGCACGTCCGCTTTGTACGGCGTCTCCCACCACTCGGTGGTCAGCTTGTCGTCGCGCGAGATGATGTCGCACATGCGGCTGGGCTGCGGCAGTCGCCGGAGCAGAAGCCCTTTGCGCACCATGTAGTACTTCGCATCTTGGTTGGTGTCGGCGTACGGCTCCATCTTGAAGATGTGGTCGCGGGCGCCTTGATGGATGAGCGGGCTGGAGTGCACGTTTGGCAGGTCGGCGCCATCCAGCAGAGAAGGCGTGTACTGCTTCAGCAGTTCGACGAGTTTGGGGTCCTCATGGCTGGCTTCGAGCAACTGGATCGCGCGAACCGCGACCCAACGATGGGTATTGGTTTTCATCGCGTTCCCCCGGGATTAGCGTATGATCCGGGCGGCTCGTCGGAGAACTCGTGCAAGAAACGAGGCCCTCCCACCACACGTTTCTCAGCGCCAATGAGCTTCGACGCCACCGCCCAGTCTCATTGTAATGCCAATAAATGGAACAGGCGATGATGTTTTGCCGTGTTAATGACTACGACAGGGTGAAGTAGAAGGTAGCGCCGTGATCGACCTCGCCTTCGGCCCATACGCGCCCGCCGTGTCGGCGCACGATGCGCCGGACCGTCGCGAGGCCGATGCCGGTGCCCTCAAACTCCGATTCGCGGTGCAGCCGCCGGAAGGCGCGGAAGAGCTGGTCGCTGTACCGCATGTCAAAGCCGGCGCCGTTGTCCCGGACGAACCAGGCGGTCTGCCCGTCCGCGCGACACTGTCCGAACTCGATCCGCGCGTTCTTCCGCTGTCCCGTGAACTTCCAGGCGTTGCCGATCAGGTTCTCAAGCACGATGCGGACGAGGTTGGGGTCGGCGTCCGCCGTCAGTCCAGGCGCGGCGATGAACTCCACGCGGCGTTCCAGATCGGAGTCGAATAGCATCTCGACCACCGTCCTGGCGATATGCGAGAGGTCCACCGGTTCGCGCCGCAACTCCGCCGACGTGACGTGCGACAGGCGCAGCAGGTCGTCGATCAACTGCGTCATGCGTCGGACCCCGGCGCGCACGCGGTCGAGGCACTGGCGGGCCGTCTCCGGGAGTTCGTCGCCGTAATCCTCGGCGATCATCGCGCTGTAACCGTCGATGTGGCGCAAGGGGCTGCGAAGGTCGTGCGAGACCGAGTAGTTGAACGCCTCGAGCTCCTGGTTGGCCTCCTCGATCTGCCGCGTGCGGTCGCTGACGCGCTGCTCCAACTGCTCCGCCAACTCGCGGAGGTCCCGCTCGGCCTTTTCGCGCGCGGTGATGTCTCGGGCCTGGTTCAGGTTCTGCAGCGAAAAGGCGCAGAGGTGTGCCGAGATGAAGTGCAGCGCCTCGCAGATGCAGCGGAACTGCTCGCGGCTCATCCGGTTGACTTCGGCCAGCGCCTTCTCAAAAGCGTCCGGGTTCGCGCCGATCTTTCGACCGTAGGCGCGCACCTTTTCCATGTCGGCGTCGATGTCCATCGCCTGGCCGATGAACCAGTTGGCGACGTGCTTGTCCCCGACGACGATCCGCACGATGCCGTGGAACATCCCTGGGCACGGGCACGTTTGGACCAACGGGTTCGGCTCGTCGTCGCCGTGTTCGAGCGCCACCGCCCTCAGGCACGCCGACTGGCCCTTGATCGACCGGCGAAGCACGTCCTCGCACAGCCCGTGGAGGTTGCTCGGCCTGGTCAACGGCCGGCCGTGTGTATCGGTGATGACCGAAGTCACCTTTGCCGCCGTGGCGAAGACGTCCTGGATCAGTTGAGCCTCCTCCAGGTCGAACAGGTTTTCGAGGCGCAGGTCGGGGGTTTCGCTTGAAGGGCTCGTGAGCGCCAAGACCCGCTGGTGGAGCGCCTCTTCGGACCGTTTCTGCTCGGTGACGTCCCGCACGATCGTGGCGAAGGTGTCTCGATCGAGCGGAGCCACGCTGATCGAAAGGTGTCGGCCGGTCGTTTCGTCGAACGCCTCCACTTGCCGGTGGGCGCCCGAAAGCACCGCGTCCTCGGCGGCGGAGAACACAACCGCGGACGGCACGTCCTCGAACGACGACGCGAGCCGCCCGATCACCTCGTCCGCAGGGCGTCCAGTCTGCGCGCTGAACTGCGGGTTGACTTCGGTGACCTCGTAGTCGATGAAGCGCCCGTTCTCGTCCCGCACCACCCGGTTGAACGTAACGGCATTGGCCATGTTCGCGAAAAGAAGCTCGAACCGTTGCTCGGCCTTCGCGCGGGCGTGCTCCATGCCCAGCCGTTCCAGTTCGGCCACGGCGCGCACCGCGAAGATCCCCAGAACGGACGTGCAAACTTCGCGCTCGATCGTCGGGTGGTCGTCCAGCACGCCGAGGATTCCCAGTTCGGCGCCCTGGATGCCTTTGAGCGGCACGCCGACGAAGCTGCGAATGCCGTTGGCCTGCAGATAGGCGTCCTCTGGGTAAAAGGACGAGGCGTCGTCGACGATGCACTGCTGCGACCCATCCAGCACGTCGGCGCAGGGCGTTCCGTGCAGGTCGATCACCGCGCGCTCGCGCAGGGCGCCGCGGGTGTTGATGGCCACCACGAGCATCTTGCCCGGCTGGCCCTCGATGCGCCTGCCGACGAAGGCCGTGTGAACGTTAAGCACCCGCGCAAGCTCGGCGACGAGTGAGCGGAAGAACTGCTGGCCGACCAACGACGACGTTCCGGCGACCACCGTGGCCACGGAGGCCTCGAGCACCTTGTTCGATGTGATGTCCGTCGCGAAGCCCTCAACGAAGTCGGTGTCGCTCCTGGGGCCGGGTACGGCGCGGCCCTGCTCCCTCACCCACCGCTGCTTGCCGTCCGCGGCCGTCAGGCGGTAGATCGCCACGTAGGGCCTGCCTGCCTCGATCGCCGACAGGATCTCCACCTCGACCGCCGCCCGGTCGTCTGGGTGGATCAGCTTCTCGAAAGAGGGATCGTCGGCAACGAGCGCGGCCGCGGAGTAACCCGTCAGCGGCAAGCAGCCCTCGCTCACGTAGAGCATCCTTCGGCGGGGTACCTGTCGGCACCGGAAGGCCATGCCGGGCATGTTGCCCATCAGTCCGGACAACTCGGCCTGCGCCTCGCGCCAAGCCTGTTCGGTCTGCCTGCGCTCGGTAACGTCCCTTAACACGCCGTCGAAGGACACGACGCGACCGGCCTCGCGCGTCAGCGGGATCAGCGTGTGGCTCACCCACCGTACGACGCCGTCCTTGCGCAGGATTCGGTGGACGATCGGGTCCGGTTCTTCGCCCGCCGCCAGGCTCGCAACCGCCTGTTGCATCATCGGCCGGTCGTCCTCGGGCACGATCCGGCGCCAAAGCCCTGGGTTCGTGCGGAAATCGTCCAGCAAGTATCCGGTCGTTACCTGCGAGCCGGCCGCCACGAATACCTCGGCGATCCTTCCGTCCCGCACCTGGGCCGTGTAGATGAAGTCGCTGAGCGATTCGCTGATCCGGCGGTAGCGGGCTTCGCTGTCGCGCAGCGCGTCTTCGAGCCGCTTGTGTTCGGATATGTCGCGCACCGAGACCGCGACGCGGTCCGTACCGCCCTTGGCGTCGAACACCGGAAACGCCCGAACGTCGACGATCCGGCCGTCGAACCGGTCCTCGAAGTGGCAGCCCATCCCGGTGCGGACGATGCTCTGCAGGACGCTCCGGTACTCCCGGGACGCCGTGTCCGACAGGTAGCCGAAGGCGTTCGTGCCCACCATATCTGACGGGGCGTAGCCAAACAGGCGGCCTGCGGCTTCGTTGACCGCGATCAGATTGCCGTGGGGGTCGACCAGCAAGCTGGGGTCGCCGGGGGCGTTCAGCAACACCCGGGAGGTCTCTTCGCTGCGTCGAAGGGCATGCAGCGCAGCAACGCGTTGCCCGCGCACGGTGGCGTCTGCCAACTCCCGTTCGATGGCCGGGGGCGCCTTGGCGAGTTGAGACTTCTGGATGTAGTCCTTTGCGCCGGCCTTCATCAGCGAGACCGCCAGGTTGAGGTCGATTTCGCCGGAGACGATCACGAGCGGGACCTCGGGACGAAGCTCTTGCAGCAGTTCGAGCGCCTCGGGCGCACTGAAGTTGGGCATCGTGTGGTCGGAGGTGACCACATCCCACTCGTCGGTCTCGAGCGCCTGGCTCATCTCCTCCCGAGTCTGGACGCGGCGGTATGTGGGGGCGTAACCCGCCTTCCGCAGCTCGTGCAAAAGCAGAACGGCGTCGTCCTCGCAGTCTTCGACCATTAGCACGCGCAGCGGTTTGCTCATCTCAAGGGAAAAGGAACGCCGCCGTTTGCGAAGCGCCGTTCAGACGGCGGGCAGTTTACTCCAGGGCCTGGGCGCGGGGGCTCCGGGGTTCGGTTCGCGATTGCGCTAGGCATGCAACTTCCGGACTCGGCGTTGTTTGCGGGCTGAGAGACCGAGTCGCCGAGCGCGCCGTCCGCCCCCGGATCTCGCGGGGCAGAAGCGGGAGCCGAGGCCGGGGCCCGCTAACACTGGGGTTGCGTTTATAGCGTTTGTGGACAATAATGAGCGTATGAGCGCCACCGTAAGCAGGCGGATCGACCCGTCGGAGATCCCGGGCGAGGAACTGAAGGCCCTGTACAAGGTGGTCGAGGGGCATGCGACCGCGATGCTCATCGGAGCCGAGGGCGAGCGCATCGTGCTGCCCAAGGCGCTGAACGACCTTCTCCTGTCCGTGGTCCATGCGATGGAGCGCCGGGAAGCCGTTTTCCTGATGAACGAGAACGAGGCCTTCACAACCCAAGCTGCGGCCAGCTTCTTGGGCATGTCGCGCCAGTACCTGGTGCGTCTGCTGGACGAAGGAGCTATACCCTGCCATCGGGTGGGAACCCACAGACGCGTCTATTTCAAGGATCTGATCCTCTACCAACGCCGGCGAAGCATCGCCCGCAAGGCCGCGCTGGACAAGATGACCGAGGACGCCGTGAAGGCCGGCGTATACGACCGTTACCTGCCGCCGGACGAGGGGGGCTCGGAAGGGTGAGGGCTTGAGGGCGGACTTCCCGGTCGTCCTTGACGCGTGCGTCCTCGCAGAGGTGGCCGTTTCCGATCTGATCCTCCGACTATCGGAGGAGCCCCGGCTGCTTCTTCCGAGGTGGACCGAGGAGATCTGGGCCGAGGTCCGACGGACGCTGATCGGAAAGCTGGGATGGGATGAAGCGATCGCGGACGGGAGGATCGAAGCGGCGACCCGCAGCTTCCCCGAGGCGATGGTCAGCGGTTACGACCACCTCGTCCCGCTGTGCGAGAACCACCCGGACGACCGACACGTTCTCGCCGCGGCCATCCATTCCAAGACCGAAACGATCGTCACGTTCAATGGCAAACACTTTCGCCCTGAGGCCCTGGAACCTTGGGGCATTTTTGCCGTGCATCCACGGGACCACCTGAAGGTCTTGTATGAACTCGATCCGGCAGTAGTTGTGTCTGCCCTCAGCTCTATGTCTCAGAAGGCGGGGAAGACGCTACCGGAGTTGCTGGGCCGGTTGGCTTGGAGTCTCAGGGGTTTTGCCGAGCACGTAGCGGACGCCTTGGCGCTTGAATTGCCTGAGATCGCCCCCGACGACTGGAGGCGCTGAAGCCGGCAGGCAAACCGGGTCGCCTGGCGAGCCGGGCCGGCGGTGTGCAAGACTTCACGTGAAATGGCGGAAAACCCTGGCGACCGGGCCGTAGAGCTGTTCGCCCAACACTACAACTGCGCGCAATCCGTGTTTGGGGCGCTCGGGCCGGGCGAGGGCTTGGACTGCGAGACCTGCTTGGTGGTTGCGTCGGCCTTCGGCGGCGGCATCGCCCGCACCGGTGAGACCTGCGGCGCGGTGGCCGGAGCGCTGATGGCGCTCGGCGTGCGCGCCGGAGGGGCGACTCTCACCGACCCCGAGGCCAAGGCCAAGGTTTACGTCGAAGCCCGCGAGTTCATGAAGCGCTTTCGCGAGCGCCACGGCGGCCTCACCTGCCGCGAGCTGTTGGGTTGCGACATCGGTACTCCCGAAGGGCAGCGCGAGATGAAGGAGCGCGATCTGCACCACGCCGTCTGCGAGGGCCTCGTGCGGAGCGCGGCCGAGCTCATGCAGTTGATGAAGAAGCTATGATGGACGCCGACAAGCTCTACCGACGCACTTTGTTCGACACGGTTGCCGACGAGTACGACGCCGCGCGCCCCAGCTACCCGAGGGAGATGGTGGACGACATCGTGGCCGGCTCCCGCATCCCCGAAGGCGGGCGGATCCTGGAGATCGGGCCGGGTACCGGCCAGGCGACGCGCCTGTTCGCGGAGCGCAGATACCGCATCCTCGGTCTGGAGCTTGGAGCGAACCTCGCGGCCAAAGCGAGGTCCAACCTGCGCGACTTCCCGAACGCGATCATCCAGAACGTGGCGTTCGAGGAGTGGGAGGTCGAGGAAGGCGCTTTCGACCTGGTCATCTCCGGTTCGGCGTTCCACTGGATTCCTGCCGAACTCGGGTACGCGCGCTGCCGCGCCGCGCTCAAACCCGCCGGCAGCCTGGCCCTCTTTTGGAACACCGATCCGCGTCCCGAAGGGACGGTCTACGCGGCCATCCGTGCGGCCCACGAAAGGCTCGCCCCAGACCTCTCCAAACCTGGGCCGGATGAAACGCCCGAGGCCGCGCGCGAAAAGCGCGAGCGCGGGATCGCCGATAGCGGTTGCTTCTCCCCGCCGATGGTGCTCACCTACCCATGGAGCCGGCGCTATGACGCCGACGAATACGTGCGGTTGTACAACACCTACTCGACGCACATCGCGCTTCCCCCCGAGCAGAACCAGGCGCTCTGCTCCGCCATACGGGAGGCGATCGCCGAGAACGGAGGGTACATCGACCGCCAGTACCTTACTACGCTCTACCTGGCGCGGCGGGCATAGTCGGCGCCCTGCCGGCCATCAAGCAGAAAGCCCGTCGCCGAAAGGCGACGGGCTTTCTGCGTACCTTGGGGTCGAGCG
>CAZIIS010000119.1:0-1558 GCA_964539295.1 uncultured Fimbriimonadaceae bacterium
ATCATCGGGCCGGGCAAGATCAACCACATCTGGATGACGGTGCTGCCCTCCGGACCGGGCTACTCGCGGTTGATGACGTTGCGCATCTACTGGGACGGGGAAACCCGCCCCTCGGTGGAGTGCCCCATCGGCGACTTCTTCGGGGTCGGGCACGGGCTGGACGTGCCGTACGAGTCGATCGTGGCCCGGGCCTCCGCCGACGGCCGCGCCCGAAGCTGCGACTGGATCATGCCGTTCCGCAAGGCCGCCAAGGTGACGGTCACCAACGAAGGCTCCGAGGCGACCTGGGGGTTCTACTTCCAGGTGGACTACGAGAAGTGCGCCGTGCCCAAGGACGCGCCCTACTTCCACGCCATGTACCGCCAGGAGAAGCCCTGCAAGCCCGGCAACTACCTGATCGCCGACATCCAGGGCAAGGGACACTACGTCGGCACGGTGCTCAGTTGCCACTCGACCACCCCCGGCTGGTGGGGCGAGGGGGACGACTTCTTCTTCGTCGACGGCGAGGCCAAGCCCAGCATCCGGGGCACGGGGCTCGAGGACTACTTCTGCGAGGCATGGGGGCTGCGCAAGGTGAGCAGCGCCCGGGCCGGCGTCTCGATCTTCACCAGCGGCGAACCCGGCGCCCTCGCCACCTGCTACCGTTGGCATATCGGCGGCCCGGTGCGTTTCACCAAGTCGCTGCGCGTCGAGATCGAGCACAAGGGCGTCGGTTTCGACGCCAACGGCAAGGACCTCGGCAACAACGTGGAGCGCAGCGACGACTACTCGTCCGTCGCCTTCTGGTACCAACTTGGCACGCACAAGCCGTTCCCACCGCTCCCTGCCGGGCCCGACCGGCTACCGTTCGACATGCGCCGAATGGTCGAGGGTGAATCGCTGAAGGACTTGGTGAAACCGAGCTTCGGCCCCCTCAAGATCAACAAGGTGCCCGGACTGCACGGCGGCGCGCAGCTCGAATGGGAGCCCAAACAACCCGGCGGCAACATGGACGTGCCGTTCGACATCCCCGCCGACGGCGATTACCAGATCCTGCTGCTGACCACGGAGTATTGGGGCGGCGGCAAGTTCGACTTCCTGGTCGACGGCAAGCCCTACTGGGGAGTGCTCGACTTCTACAACTTCTATTGGATCACGCACCGCCAGGACCCGCTGCGAATGAAACGCTTCAAGAAGGGGCGGCACGTGCTGACCGTGCGCTCGCAGGGCAAGCATCCCGATGCCGAAAGCTACGGGTTCTTGCTTGACGGCCTCATCGTGCAGCCGCGGAGCGTCCTACAGTAACAGGCGATGGTGTTCGCTGCAGCGACGATGTTGGCTTTGGCGGCGGGCGGCTGGGAACTGCGCGAGTTCTCGCCGCTCGCCTGGGTGGCGGACGGGGGCGACGCGCGTTGGGCGCGCGCGGCCGACCCCGCGCCGGTCGTCGGCAACGACGACATGATCCGGCTTCCGGGCGGCGACGCCGGGCGCGAGGCGTGGTTGAGGGCGATGCGCCGCCTTCGAAGCGAGTCCCGTTCCCGTCCGGCGGCCACCCAGCTTCGCTTCGACTACCATGGCG
>CAZIIS010000119.1:1658-8353 GCA_964539295.1 uncultured Fimbriimonadaceae bacterium
AGCGAGTCCCGTTCCCGTCCGGCGGCCACCCAGCTTCGCTTCGACTACCATGGCGAACGCGCCTGGGCCCGGTTGAACGCCGACCTCGGCAAGGGGCTGGATCTGCGCCCCGGCGACACGGTACAAGTGGAGGTTCGGGCGCGACGCCTTTCTGGGAACGCCGAGTTGTGCCTGGCGTTCGACCTGCTCGACCGTACGAACGGCGCGTGGCGGAACTGGTCGACGGTGCTGGACTCCAAGCGGATCGAGCCCGGCGGCTGGCGAACGGTACGGCTGCAGGCGCGCGTGCCGGAGTTCGACGCGCGGGCGCTCTTCGCCAACCCGGTGCTTGGCCAGGACGGTACGCATTGCCGGGAGCCGGGCGCCTGGGAGGTGCGGTCGGTGCGATTTCTCGCGCCACGCGCTCCGGGCGTCTCCGTTGAGTCCTTTCCCGCGCACCAACCTCTGGACCGCTCGATCTACGACCGCCCCGACCTGGCCTGGTCGCGACGCAACTTCGCCTGCCACTTCCTCTTCCTCTACGACCGCTCCATCTGGGACCCCGACAAGCGAGAATGGAAGCTCGACGAGTGGCTGGACGAGACCGAGCGGCGGTTCTCGACGCCCGATTCGGTGATCCTGTGGCACATGTACCCCCGCATCGGGGTGGACGCCCGAAACCAACTCGATTTCTACCGCGACATGCCGGGCGGGCTTCCCGGCCTGCGCAAGCTGGTCGACCGGTTGCACCAACGCGGCGTGCGCGCCTTCATCGTCTACAGCCCCTGGGACGTGGGCACGCGGCGTGAGGAGAGCTCGGACGCCGAGGCGATCGCCGCGATGGTCAAGGAGCTGGACGCCGACGGCGTCTTCCTGGACACGATGGTCGACGCCCCGGCCGGGTTGGCCGAGGCTCTGCGGCGCGCCAAGGCCGGCGTCGTGATGGCCCCAGAGGGCAGCCCCTCGCTGCCCGACCTTTCGATCTGCGCGACCAGTTGGGCGCAGTGGCTTGCGCTGCAGCCAGAACCCGGCGTGATGCGCCTGAAATGGGTCGAGCCCCGCCACATGCGCCACCAGATATGCCGCTGGGACGCCGGCCGCCGGCCGCAGCTCGAGACCGCTTGGTTCAACGGCAGCGGGATGCTGGTCTGGGAGAACGTCTTCGGGTCGATGAACCCCTGGTCGGACCGCGATGCGGCGCTCTGGAAGCGCGGAGCGCCGATCCTTCGGGAGTTTGCCGAGGAGCTCGCTTCGGAACGCTGGACGCCGGGCGCCCGCACCCTGGACCCCAACGTGTTCGCTTCCACCTGGGAGGGCGATGGCCTGAGCCTGACTCTCTTCGTCGACCGCAGCCCGTCGCCGACCCCTCGCTCGGTGCTTCCCGCGCCCAAGAACGGAACAGCGTTCGACCTCTGGCGCGGCGTGGAACTGCGCGCCGCCGGCGGCAGGCTGGAACTGCCGACCGACCCGCTGGGGGCCGTGGTGGTCGCCAAGACCGCAGCCGCGCGTCGAAGGGTCGAAAACCTCCTTCATACACGGCGCGATCTGCCGTTGATAGGAGATCTATCTTCGTTAGCAGCGGTCCCTGCCGTCCTTTCGGTAGCGCCGCCTGCGGCGGCCACGGCGAAGGCCGACCCGGCCGGGATGACGCGGATCGAGGGGGGCGAGGTGCGGATGCGCCTGCGCCACCCGCGCCGCGAGTGCGGCTGCTACCCCGACCCTGGCTCGCCCCGCGAGCGGCAGCCCTACTTCGTCTCCGGCGAGAAGGCGTTCGAGGACGTGCAGCACGACTACACGGTCACGCTGCGCCCCTACCTCATCGACCGGCGGCTCGTAACCAACGGCGACTTCGAGCGCTTCCTGAAGGCGACCGGCTACCGCCCTGCGGACCGGGACAACTTCCTGAAGCACTGGGGCGGCCCGAGTTGCCCCGAGGAATTGCGCGACCTTCCCGTGGTCTACGTGGACCTGGGCGACGCGCGCGCCTACGCCGCCTGGCTGGGCAAGCGCCTGCCGAGCGAGCCGGAGTGGCAACTCGCCGCGCAGGGGACCGACGGGCGGCTCTGGCCGGGCGACGCGGCGAACCCGCTGGGCGCGAGCCCATCCGGCTGCCTCGACATGTGCGGCGCCGTGTGGCAGTGGACGGAGAGCCTGTACGACGACGGCCACACGCGGTTCTGCATCGTGCGCGGCGGCAGCGCGTTCGACGCCAAGGGGAGCGTCTGGTACGTCGCCGGCGGCCCGCAGCCGCTCGACCGGCACACCAAGTTCATCCTGATGTCGCCCGGGCTCGACCGCTGCGCCACGGTTGGGTTCCGTTGCGCAGCCGACGTCCCGTAGCGGTTACTTGGCGAGCACGATCACCGCGTCCTTCGCCTTCAGCGAGAACGGGCTGAGCGCCGCGCCACCCTTCACTTGGATGGTGGCGCGGCTCTCCGCACCGGTGTCCAGGTCGGTGACCCGCGCGCGGTACTCGCCGTCCACCAGGCCCAGGTTCGAAAGCTCCACGCTCAGCGGAAGCGCGGCGTCCACCGGCGTGGTCAGGCGGATCAACAGGAACTCGGTCTCGCCCACCGCCAGGCCGGAGGCCATCGGGGCCACGCCGTCGACCGAAAACGACCGGATCACCACCCAATCGGCGCCGTCGTTCTCAAGCTTGACCGTCACATGGCCGGCCGGGAACTCGGCGCTCAACCTTTCCGGCGCGGTGCGGTCGCTTTCCGAGGGCCCCCACGATTTCTCCGCCGCCGGCTTGCCGTTCACGGATAGGTGAAGCGCCGCGCCGGCCTTGGCGACGCTGGCCACGGAGACGGCGAAAACGCCCGGTTTCTTCGCCTCGAATTCAAACACCAGGGGCTCGGGGCACATGTCGCGGTGCTGCCCCTTCTGACTCTGGAAGAAGCCCGACAGCGCGGAAAGGACGCTCGGCTTGCCGTCCTCCGGCAGACGGAAATGGAACCGCTTGGTGTCGGCCCACCCGCCGCCGGGCGAAAAGGTGAGCTTCCCACCCAACGGCGCCTTCACCCCAATCGCCACCGGCTTGGCCGCAGGATGGTCCTGGAAAGCGCACTGCCGCAACACCTGTGCGCCGATCTTGTACTCGCCGTAGAAGCCGTGCGCCAGCATTCGATCCCAATACCAATACTGCGCGCAACCGGCGTGATTGGCGAGAACGCCCGACCAGATGGAGTCGCGCACCACGGCCCGCTCCGCCTTGGGGTCGTAGGCGCCGGGCCCCACCTCGCCGAAGAAGAGCGGCTTATCGCCGGGCGCGGCACAGCCCATGACGGCGCCCAGCACGCTGGACGGATAGGAGTGCGGCTGGTAGTAGTCCGCCGCATCGTACAGCCCCTTGATCGCCATGTCCGAGCTGGTGGTGACCATGTGATGGTAGGGATCGATGCTCCGCAGGTAACCGGCCATCTCCTTGTGCCAAGCGGCGATGTCGGAGGCCCGGTTCTGATAGCGGGCGTCGGCCCACTCCACTTCGTTGAACAACTCCCAGGCCATCACGCTAGGCGAGTGCCCCCAGCGCGCCACGGCGTATCGAAGCCAGTTCCGGACGAGCCTCTTGGCGGTGGTGTCGCTGAAGAAGTCCGCGGCGTTCTTCAGGAAGCCGCCGTTCACCGCGTTCCAGGGGTGCTGGGGCCAGTTGGGGTTGACCAGGCTGCTCACCAGACCGTGGTGAAACAGCACGAACTGGAATCGGATGCCGGCCTTCTCGGCCGAGGTCACAAGCTGATCCCATCTCTGGAACGCCTTCGGCCACATCTCGCCGTCCTTGAGCTTCGTCTCCTTGAAGTCGTCGCTCGGCCAGTACGGGTTCTTCCCGTCCCATGAGCAGGCCCAGACGCGGCTCCAGTTGATGCCGTTCTCCCCCATGGTCTTGAGCTGAGCGGTCATGTCGGGCGCGCCCTCCGCCTGCCAACCCAGGTTGTGGCCGATCGGGAAGAACGCCTTGCCGGAGTCGAAGCGAAACCGCCGCTTGTTGGGGTCGACGCGCAGGTAGCCGTCCCGCAGCCGTTGGCCCGAATCGACCCGAACGGTCTTTGCTGCTTGTGACGTGGCTTCGCCGTTGCGCACCAATTTGGCGCGGTACTTGCCCGGTTTGTTGGTGACGAGCACCGCCTTCCAGCGCCCCGCGTCGTAGTAGGCAAGTCGCTCCTCGGTCGTTTCGCCCTCGAAGCGCACACGCACGTCGTTCCGTTCGGCGTCGTACGGGTTGCCCTCGGACGCCGCGTCGAACGAAACCGCAACGGGACCGAACCACTGCGGCGGCTCGCTCCCACCGAGCAAGCCCAATGCGAAAGCCAACACGCTGATCATGTCGCCTCCATCATGGCCGCTGCGGGGCGGCAAAGGGCAATCCGTTCGAAGAAATGGAACCGACAATGTTGCGAGATGAGTCATCGCATCCATACACATTGTCCATCTTTGCACGGACATTGTGATCACATTGTGCCCATTCGCTTGTATACTTGGATCGCGATGGCAGCGAAGCGCAGGCGCTCAACCGAGGATCCGCAGGGTTATCAATCGATAGCTGCGGAGCTGCGCGATCAGATCCGCGGCGGGGCGCTCGCGGCGGGCTCGCTCCTCCCCACGGAGCGTGAGCTGCAGGAGTCGTTCGGCGTCAGCCGGAGCACGGTGCGGCGAGCCCTGAACGCGTTGGCGGAGAGCGGCTGGGCGGAGATCAAGCCGAACCGCGGCGTCTCGGCCAAGGTCGGCCCCAGCGTCGAGCGGAACAACAACGTGGCGTTCGTCGACCACGCCGAGACTCTGGATAAGGAGCTTTTTTTCAACCTCGGCCGGCAGGTGCAAAAGCACGGCTACAACCTGGTCCACATCGACTCGCGCGCGAAGGGGCTGGAAGGGGCGCTCGAATACGCCCTGGAGCAGAACTTCGCGGCCGCGTTCGTCTGGTCCAAGAAGGGCTTCCCCGACGTGGAGCGGGTGCGCGCCGTGCAGCGCGAGATCCCGGTCATCGCCGTCGACCACACGATGCGCGCGGCGAACACCGACCTGATCAGCGAGGACAACCTGGGCGGCGCGTCGTTGGCCGTCCGGCACCTGGCGTCTCTCGGCCGGAAGCGGATCGCCATCAGCGGCATGATGGACATGCTGGAGATCAACCACGAGCGGTTCTCCGGCTACCTGATGGGGCTCTTCGAACACGGTCTGAGCCCGTCGCCCCGAGACTTCCTGTTTTGCGTGACCAGCGGCATGGACGTCGCCGACACCCTGCCGTTGGAGCGCCGCCTTGCCGACCCGGATCGGCCCGACGCGATCTTCGTGCTGCAAGACATGTTCGCGCCGGCGGTGGCGCACACGGTGTTGAGTTGCGGCCTCAGGGTCCCAGAGGACGTGGCGATCGTCGCCTTCGGCCACGGCTCGTCCTTGCTCATCGACTCGGTCGGCCTTACCCAGGTCTCCGTGGACACCAATCTGGTGGCCGAGACCGCGACCGAGCAGTTGATGACGCGCCTTTCCTCGCCCACCGCTCCGGTCGAGCACGTGGTGCTGCCCGTGCAACTGGTGGTGCGCGGTTCGTGTGGAGCGCCACCATCGGATTGGGACGACTGCCCGCCGCTGACCCCTGCGGAGCAGGTGCTTGCCGCTCCCTGGAGGAACGGCGCCACGCCGCTCCACATCCACTCGACGGTTGTCGAGAACGCTTTAGACCCAGCTGACGAAGCTACCCCTTCTCGGAGGACATCGCAATGAAGCAGAACAGAGCCTTTACGCTCATTGAACTCTTAGTGGTTATCGCGATCATCGCCATCTTGGCGGCGATCCTCTTCCCGGTCTTCGCCCAAGCCAAAATGGCTGCCAAGAAGACGGCCAGCTTGAGCAACGTCAAGCAGGTCGCTCTGGCGTCGGTCATGTACGGCAACGACTACGACGACACCTTCTGCGCCCAGGGCGAGCCCGGCCCGACCAACGGCTGGGGTTGGCAGATGACGTGGATCTTCGAGACGCAACCGTACATGAAGAACTACGACATGCTTCGCGACCCGAGCGACGCGCACGGAGTTGTGCCAGACACCGGCCCGATGTACAGCTACTGGGCCAACGGCGTCCTCTCGGCCAAGTGCACCCCGGGCTGGGACGGTTGGAAGTTCCGCGGCGTCATCAACTTCAGCCACTCCTGGGCGGAGATGGCGCCCCGCAGCGCCAGCGCGGTGACCTTCCCGGCGAGCACGATCCTTCTCGCCACCCGCATGGTCCCGGCGGAGGGCTCGTGGATGCAGACGCTGCACGGCGCCTTTAGCTGCTGGTCCGGCGTTCTGACCAACTCGGACGGCGTCGACATGGGCGTGGCGCTGCCGGGCCAGAAGAACGGCACCTTCGGCGCTCCGGACGGTACCTACGACGGCACGATCTACAACGGCTATGCCGGCAAGTCCAACTTCGCCTTCACGGACGGCCATGCCAAAACCATGAAGCCGACTGAGACGGTGAACATCGGCGCGGCCCAGGCCGGCGGCTGCATCGAAAGCGACTACTTCAAGATGTGGGATAGCCTCCGCGCGGAGGACTAACCGATCCAAGCAGGCGACGCGGGGCCTCGCCCCGCGTCGCCCCGATCCACGGACGGCGGCCTGCAGCGTTTCGTCGAAACGGGCCGCAAGGAAGCACGTGAACCCGATGAAGAAAGCATTGTTGTGGACCCTCGCGGTCGCACTGGCAACGCTTCTGGTCGCCGGATGCGGAGA
>CAZIIS010000120.1:0-8346 GCA_964539295.1 uncultured Fimbriimonadaceae bacterium
GCGCGCACGTCGGCCTCGGACCACTCCACGCACTTGGGCTCGCGTTTGAGGATGGCGTTCCAGGCGGTGGCGCTGTCCGGGTAGGGGGTGAAGAGGTAGGCCCACGACTCGGACGCCTCGTTGTCGTCGAACTTGCGGAACGGCGGGGTGCAGAAGGTTGGGGAGCGCTCCGTGGTGTCGGTGAGCACGTCGATGCCGAACTGGTCGGCAAGGTAGTTGCACTTGTGGCCCGAGCGGTAGGCGCCCTCCTCCATCCGTACGAGTTCGGCCAACGGGAGCACCACTTCATCGGAGAACAGGTTGGCGTGTACCTCGGTCAGGCCGGCCAGGATCTCCTCGGGTGCGCGAGCCGGGTCGGGTGCGCCGGGGTCCACCTCGCGCAGGAGCGTCCGGACGGCCACCTCCAGCACAGTCAGCACCACCGTTTGCTCGATCGTCGTGGCCTGCATGCGGGTGGAGCCGGTGATGCCCATCGGGCCGGTGGTGAGGTTCACCTTCTCGATGCGCGGCTCCTGGATGACCTGCCGGCTGCGCTCGACCGTGCGACACAGCACGTCGTCCGGGTTGTTGTAGACGAAGAAGACCTTGGCGCCCTTGTCGAGCGCCTCCCAGGCGGTACCGATGACGAACGAGGTTTCGCCGCCCTCGGTGATGGCGAACGCGACGTCGCCGGAGCCGACCCCCAGGTCGGCGATCTGCTTCCGGCCGAACTGGGTGTAGTCCTCAAACCCCTCGACCGCCTTGATGAGCGCGAAATCGCCGCCGGCCATCACGCTGAAGGCTCGGTTCTCGTAGAGCGCCGCGAGTTCGGCATGGCGCGCCGCCTGGCTCCGCCAGAAGTCGCGCCAGATGGAGACGATCTGGATGCTCAGCCGGCCTGTGGAGCCGCAACCCGTGAAGAACAGCTTCCCACCGCCGCGCACGGCGCAGAGCACGGCGTCCGCCATCGGGAACGCCCGGCCGGAGGAGACGAACTCGCCGAACTTGGCCACCACGTCGTCGTCCACGTGGAACAGCAACCGCAGCGCCTGCGGCACGTCGCCCTTGGCAACCTCGCTCAGGTTGGAGGTCACGGGATGGGACGACTCCGTGACGAGGTCGCCTAGCTTGAACTGGTCTGCAATGGCGAGGAACGCGACGGCACGCTGACGAGAAGCTTCAGACATAGCCCATTCTGGCATCGTGTACGACCCGGACTCGGTTCTGTTTTGGTGGTTCCGGGGCCGATAGGCGCGGGGCCCGGATGCGTCAAACTAGAGGGCGATGTCGCCTCGCCTCGCATTCGCCATCGACGCCGCATACCGCGCGGGAATCAGCACGCTGTCGCTCTTCCGGTCTGGCACGGCGGTGGAGTACAAGGAGGACTCCTCTCCGGTCACGATGGCGGACCGAAACGCCGAACGGATCGTCCGAAAAGCGATCGCCGAGAGCTACCCGGGCGAAGCGATCCTGGGCGAAGAGGAGGGTGAGACCGGCGCCGGACTTACCCGATGGGTGGTCGACCCGATCGACGGCACGAAGTCGTTTGTCTCGGGCGTGCCGCTCTACGCAACCCTGGTGGCCTACGAAGTCGAGGGCGAGCCGGTGATGGGCGTCTGTTACTTCCCGGCGCTCGACGAGATGCTGTATGCCGAGAAGGGGCAGGGCGCCTTCTGGAATGGACGCCCCTGCCGCGTCTCCACCAAAACGGACCTTTCGAAGGCGGTCATCTGCACCGGCAGCCCGACGTCGCTGCGCGCGCGGGGGCGCGACGAGGGCGTGATGAAGCTTGGTGAAGCCTGTCTGGCCACGCGCACCTGGTGCGACGCCTATGGGCATGCGCTGGTAGCCACGGGGCGGGTGGAGGCGATGCTCGACCCGGTGGTCGCCCGCTGGGACATCAGCGCGATGGCGGCGATCGTCCGCGAGGCGGGGGGGTCCTTTACCGATTTCCAGGGCGGTCTGCCCTTGCGGGACGAGGGCGTAAGCTGCACGCCCTCGTTGTTGAAACAAGTCTTGGGGGCTTTCAACGGATGAGGGTGCTCGGCGTCGATTTCGGGGGGAAGCGGATCGGGCTTGCCGTAGGCGAATCGGAGTACGGGGTGACCACCGCGCGGCCGAACCTCGCGGCGTCGGGGACGCTGGCCAAGGACGCCGAGGCGATCGCCCGGAAGGCTGCCGAGGAGGGGGCGGAGGCCGTTGTGGTCGGGCTTCCCGTGGAGCCGGACGGCGCCGAGGGCCGGATGGCGCGCATCTGCCGGCAGCTTGCCGACCGACTTCGTGAGCGTGGGGTGGAGGTCAACATGGTTGACGAGCGCATGACCAGCGCCGAGGCGGAGTCGGACCTGGCGGCCGCCGGAATGAAGGGCAGCGTGCGCAAACGCACCATCGACGGCGAAGCCGCGCGGCGCATCCTGGAGAGGTGGTTCTCTGAGCAAGCGTAGGGCCCGGCGGGCGCGAGCGGTCGTGCTGTTCGCGTTCTTGGCGCTGCTGGGCGGTTACGCCTGGATCCGGTACCAGATGACCGGGATGGGCGCCGGGCCGGCCTTCTTCGTTCGGTACGAACGCCCGGTTCCCCTGAAGCGGGTGCTAGCGGACCTCGGGCGGCGAGGGCTTGTGAAGGACCCGGCGGTGCTGGGGTGGGCGGCGTGGCTCCGCCACGAAAAGCGCATGGTTGGGGCGGGAACCTATCGTTTTCGACCTGGGATGAGCGGCGAAGAGGTGCTGCGCGCGCTGCGCAAGCCGGTTCGCCAGATGGTCTGCATACCGGAGGGTTGGTGGATCGCCCGGGTGGCCGAGCGACTGGAGGCCAACGACGTGTGCAAAGCCTCCGAGTACGTGGCGTTGGCTCGCAACGGGGCGGCGTTCCAGTCGGCGGTGGACTTCGTATTGCCAAAGGGTTCGTTGGAGGGCTACCTCTACCCCGACACCTACGACCTGCCGCCGCTGCTCGGCGCGAGGGCGACGATTCTGCGGCAGCTCGACGCTTTTGGCAAGCGGGTGGCTGCCAAAACGCCGAAGGGCGTCGACCTCAGGCGCGCCCTGGTGATCGGTTCGATGATCCAGCTGGAGGCGGGTGTGGATTCGGACCGACCGCTAATCGCAGGGGTGATCGAGAACCGACTCCGGAAGGGGATGCGCCTGGAGATCGACGCGACCGTGAACTACGCCATCCAGGAGTGGAAACCGTTCAAACCGGGGGAGATCGCGGGGATCGAGTCGCCCTACAGCACCTACAAGCACGCCGGCCTGCCGCCCGGACCGATCTGCTCGCCTTCGGCGGAGAACGTTGCGGCGGCGCTCAACCCGGCCAAGACGAACGCCCTGTTCTACGTGGCGCGGCCAGACAGGACCCATTTTTTCGCGGCCACCTATGCCCAACACCTCGCCAACATCCGCATGGCGAGGGCCGAATGGCGCAAACTGGGGGGGCCTGAACGATGAGATTCTTCCCGAGTGGGCGGTTCGACCGTCAACATATGTCCGCTGGGCTTCGTCAACTGAGCCCGTCGAGCGCCGCCGAGCGCCTGGACGGGATCGACTTGGCGGTGCTCAAGGCTGCCGGGAAAAGGCTCGTTCTGCTCGACGTCGACAACACGCTGCTTCCTTGGCGGAGCGACGACATCCCCGAGACGACGCTCAAGTGGCTCGAACAGGGGCGCGACCTGGGTTTTGAGTTCTGCCTGGTGAGCAACACGCGCAAACTGGATCGCCTGGCGCGGCTCTCGGGCGAGATGAAGGTCACCTACGTCAAGGAACGGTTCAAACCGAGCACGCGGATGTACCGCATGGCGCTGGCGCGGTTCGGGGCCGAGCCCCGCGAAGCGGTCATGGTGGGCGACCAACTGCTGACCGACGTCCTGGGCGCCAATCGCAGCGGCATCGACGCCATCTGGGTGCGGCCCATCAGCGGGAGGGAGTTCATCGGTACCCGCTACGTGAACCGCATGGCGGAGCGGGTGGTGCGGTTGTTCCTCTACCGGCACATCGAACGCGCCGACGGGGTGGGCGATGTGCCGTTTCTGCCGCTCCTCGGGCCGCTTAAGTACCGCGTGGTGCGGCAGTTCTTCAAGTTCGCGATCGTGGGCGGGTCGTCGACGGTGATCGACGTGGGCCTGCACTGGCTGTTGCTGTTCGTCGTCATGGTTGGCGGACGGCCTTTGGGCGCCGTGTTCGGCGCTTGGTTGGTTGAGCAGTTCCCGCAGGCGTTCGGGTACGTGAAGCAGGCATCGGACGCCGCGGTGCCGGTGTTCAAGGTGCTCACGGCCGGCGTGGCCATTCTGAACAGCTTTTATTGGAACCGGTTGTGGACGTTCCGCATCCGGGACAAAGCCCGACGGTTGGTACAGTTGCATCGGTTCATCACGTGGTCGGTGTTGGGGATGCTGCTGAACACGGCCATCGTGACCATGCTGAACAACGTGATCGCGGGCAACCCGAAGCGGAGCTGGGCCATCGCCACGATCGTGGCGACCGTGGTCGTGGCGTTTTTCAACTTCGCCGGTCAGCGGTGGTGGGTGTTCAAGAAGGGGGAGGGGGGCTGAGCCGTGGGCGCGTTTTACCAGTGGCGCGAGGCGCCGCGGGCTGAGTTCGCCGTCATCGGCGACCCGATCGCGCACTCGCTATCGCCCGTGATGCAGGGGGCGGCGCTGCGGGCGCTCGGCCTTCCGCATCGCTACGTGGCGGTGCGCGTGCCGAAGGAGGAGTTCGAGCCCGCGCTGGAACACCTGGTCGAACTGGGTTACCAGGGGCTGAACGTGACCGTGCCGCTGAAAGAGCATGCCTTCCGGTGGGCGCGCACGATGGGCGACGACGACCGCCGGATCGGGGCGCTCAACACGCTCCGTCTGGAGGACCGGTCGGGCACGAACACGGACGCCCCGGGCTTCTTGGAGGTTTTGAAGGAGCTGGGCGTGACGCCGCCCGGACCCGTGTGCCTGCTTGGAGCGGGCGGATCGGCGCGCGCGCTTTTGGTGGCGCTGAGCGGCGCGGGGTACGCCGTCCGAGCGTACAACCGCACGCTGGCGAAGCTCCGGGCGTTGGTCCGGGAGTTGGGCGTCGACGCCCGAGTGATGGAGCAACCCGACCCCGAGGGGTGCGTGGCCGTGGTGAACACGACGTCGGCCGGGATGACCGGCCAATCGTTGGGCGTCCCCTGGTCGCGGGCGCCAAAAGGCGCGCTGGCGGTGGACCTGTTTTATGCGACGGAGCCGACGCTCTTCCTGCGCGAGGCCCAGGGCTTTGGGCTGACGATCGCCGACGGCCGGCGAATGTTGGTGGCCCAGGGCGCGCTGTCGCTTGCCTGGTGGTTGGGCAAAACCGCGCCGCGAGAGGCTATGCTTGAGGCGATTTCATGAGCATCATGCAGCCGACCAAGGACACGATCCGTCGCGCGGCCGAGGCGATCCGCGCGGGCGAGGTCGTGGTCATGCCGACCGAGACCGTGTATGGGCTGGCATGCGACGCGAACAACGCGGAAGCGGTTCGCAAGGTGTTCGCGATGAAGCAGCGGCCGGCGGACAACCCGTTCATCGTGCACATCGATGGGCTGCACAACCTCGGCATGGTGGCCTCGTCTTGGCCAGGCGTGTGCGAGATCTTGGCTCGGCGTTTTTGGCCGGGGCCGCTGACGGTGGTCTTGCCGAAGCGGGCCACCCTCCCCTCGGTAACGACCGGTGGGTTGAACACGGTGGCGGTACGGGTACCCAACCATCCGGTGGCGCTCGACCTGATTCGTGAGGCGGGATGCCCGATCGCCGCGCCGAGCGCGAACCCGTTCATGGGGCTCTCGCCGACGACGGCGGACGACGTCGACCCGCGCATCGCCGAAAAGGCCGCGATGATCCTGGACGGCGGGCCGTGCCCGATCGGCCTGGAGAGCACGGTGCTCGACCTTTCCGGCGACAATCCCCAGATTCTGCGCCCGGGCGGGCTGCCCCGCTCGCTCATCCAGGCGACGATCGGCGTGCCGCTCGGGCAGATGCCTCCTCCGAGCGTGCGCAAGTCGCCTGGGCTCTACCGGCGCCACTACGCGCCCAACACGCCGGTGGTGATGATCGACTCGCTGACGGCCGACCAGGCTGGGCTCACGTTCGAGAAGCCTGCCGGGCCGCACCAAACGCAGATGCCGCGCGACCCGGTCGGCTACGCCGCCGGGCTCTACAGCGCCCTGCGCAGGCTGGACAACGGCAAGCACGAGGCGATCTACGTGGCGCGTCCGCCCGAAGGGCCGGAGTGGGAGGCGGTGCACGACCGCCTACGCAAGGCCAGCGCACGCTAGGCGGTTCGACTGGGCCCGGCAGGAGCCGACGCGCAGCCGGCGAACAACATCGCATGAACCCTTTGGCATTGTTGGCCTGCCTGAGCGCCTTTGGACCGGGCGCATCGGAGCCCCCCTTCGACGAGGCGTTGGCCCTGGGCGGCCTGACGACCGAGACCGCCCGGCTGGACGCGGAGGCGATGAAGCTGATGGGGCAGGACGAGTTCGTCCCGGCGGCGTTCGAGGTCTACCACCAGAACCCGTTCCGCATTCCCACCTATACGAGGTCGCTGCGTGGGGCGTTGACGGCCCCCGCGGTCGCGCCTTCCGACCTCATCGCCACCGGCGGCCGGTACCTGAGCGAGGGGACGCGGCGCACGCTGATCGGCAATCCGCTGGAGAAGGTCGAGGCGGCGGCGACGAAGCCGGGCGCGCTGGCGTCGTCGCTCCGCGCGGTCTACGCCGCAGCGGGAAAACGGTTTCCGAGCGGCTTGGAACGCGGAGTGCGGAAGGCCGAGGAGGCGCTGCCCAAGTGCGTGTCGCAAGCCGCGGCGCTCGTGATCCTGCAGACCGTGGACTCCGCCAAGTGGCGGGAGCGGGCGTTGGCCGGGTGTCCCAAGCTGAGCGCGTGTTGGGATTCCCTTACCAAGGAGTACGGCGACGAGACGGCGGCTTTGCTGGAGACGCTGCCGATCATGCACGGCTTCGACCAGAAGCTGATGCTGGCGGGCGGCTTTGACCTGACGCTCGCGGCGGAGCGCGCGTGCGCCTCGCTGGAAAAGGCCAAACCGGGCGGGGCGTTCCGGTACCGATTCGAGACGCCTTGGGGCGCCGTGGCTCTGAACGGAGACGAAGACGATTCCTACGGCGACGAGCCGTACCTGCTGATCATCGATGTCGGCGGCAACGACACCTACTACGGTGGGGGCGCGACGTTGAGCACGGCTCAGCCGGGCTCCACGTTGATCGACCTCAAGGGGAACGACCGGTACGTGAGCGCGGAACCGCTGCTGCGCACGCCGCTGGAGAAGTGGGACGGCCGCAAAAAGCGCGACCCGAGGCCGAGCTTCGGCGGGGCGATGCTCGGGTACGCGACGCTCATCGACTGCGCCGGGGACGACCTCTACCGCACGACCCGGCCTGGGCTCGGATCGGCCCGGTACGGCTCGGCGGCGCTATGGGACAAGGGCGGCGCCGACCGCTACGACTCCTACGCGGACTCCGAGGGGCACGCCGAGTTCGGGGTCGGCGTGCTGATGGACTCGCAAGGGGACGACGAGTACCTGGCCTTCACGGGTAGCCAGGGCGAAGCAGGAACCAAGGGGTTCGGGCTGCTTCTGGACCAGGCCGGGAACGACCGGTACGTGGCGAACGACACGGTCATCGACTTCCCTTCGTCGCAGTCGGCGCAGCACAACGGCAGCAACTCGCAGGGCGCGGCGTTTGGTCGGCGGGGCGACTACATCGACGGGCACTCGCTCGGCGGCGGGTTCGGCGTGCTGTGCGATGTGGCGGGGGACGATGCCTACACCTGCGGCGTCATGGGCCAGGGCTTCGGCTACTGGGAGGCCGTGGGGGCGCTGTTCGACCTCGGCGGCAACGACACCTACAGCGGCGCGTGGTACGTGCAGGGGACCGCAGCGCACTTCGCGGTGGGAATCCTGGAGGACCTGTCGGGCAACGACAAGTACGCCTCGACGATCAACATGTCGCTGGGCGCCGGGCACGACTACTCGGTGGGGCTGTTCCAGGATTTGGGCGGAGACGACGACTACCGCGCGAACACGCTCTCGATCGGCGCATCGAACGCCAACGGGATCGGCATCTTCTGGGACGCCTCGGGGAACGACAGGTACGCCGCGCCGAGCGTCACGCTCGGCTGGGCCACCGACCCCGGCGCGGGCGGGATGCGGGAGTTCTCGCTGGGCCTGGGGCTGTTCATGGACGGCGGCGGGCAGGACTCCTTCCCGGCGAGCGTCGCCCACGCGGTAAGCGGCGCGAAGACGGTCAACTGGACCCGGATGAACGCCAAGCCGCGCGATTCCCAGCTCGGGATCTTCTGGCATCGGTAGGCGACGGGATAGCGGAGGCCGGTTTCTTGTGTAGCC
>CAZIIS010000121.1:0-8186 GCA_964539295.1 uncultured Fimbriimonadaceae bacterium
TGGAGGATCTGCTGACTCAGGCCAAGCACATCCGCGAAGCGCTCATGTAGACCGCTTCGACCCGCTCGGCCATCCTCTCGACCGTGAAACGGCTGCGCTGGCGCTCCCGCGCCGCGCAGCCCAGCTTTTGCGCGAACTCCGGGTCGTCTCTCAGGCGCGACAGCGCCTCGGCCAACGCCTTTGGGTCCTCCTTGGGGACCAGCAACCCGCACACGCCGTCCTCGATCGCCTCTGGGATGCCCCCGACGTTCGAGGCAACCACCGGCATGCCAAGCGACATCGCCTCCAGCGCCGCCACAGAGAACGCCTCGGCCCACACGCTGGGCATCGCCACCGCGTCCATCGCCGCCATGTTGTCGGCGACGTCGTCCACTCGTCCGTGGAACACGACCGGCTCGCCGAGCGCGAGACGCTCCAGTTCCGCGCGATGCTTCCCCTCCCCGAAGACGTGAACCTGGCAACCATCGTCCAGCCGCCGGGCGGCCTCCACCAGGTATTGCACCCCCTTCTCCTCGACCAACCGACCGAAGAAGCCCACGGCGAACACCCCGTCCGGTATGCCCAGGTACTGCCTGACCAAAGCCCTCGGCGCATTTGCCTCGAGCCCAGGGCAACCGCTGTGCGCCGTCGTGACGAACGCCTCCGGCATTCCGCTCTCCACCAGCGCCCGGCGCACCGCCTCCGACACCCCGATGGCATGGTCGTAAAGGCCGAGGTACCGCCGCGCCTTCTGCCGACTCCAAGTGAGCGCCAAGTGCCGCGTCATCACCAGGCCCCGCTGCCCCACCCGCCGCGCGGCCAGGGCCGGCATCACATAGTCTGGCGAGAAGTGCGTGTGAACCACGTCGTAGCGACGAGACCGGAAAAGGCGCAGGTAAGCCGCAAGCGCCCTCAGGTCCCACTGCGACCGCAGTCGGATGGGGATGATCGGCACACCGACCCGCGCGGCCAGGGTTGAATCGGGAGCGCACGCCGCCTCGACCTCATGCCCCCGCGCCGCGAGCGCAGGCGCCAGGTGCGCGATATGCCGTTCGATGCCGCCCCAGTCGCGGTCCATCGAACTACCGACGAGCAGAACCTTCATCGATCAGCCCTTCAGGTGGTTCAGCATCCAACTGCGGCCGCCCGAGATCATCGCAGGGTCCCAATCGTGCCCGCCGGCGTACTCCACAAGCTCCTTTTCGCCCGGCAGCGCCCGGTAAGCCGCCCGCACCCCGTCCGGCCGCGAGGCGGGATCCCGAAGCCCTAGCCCGACTCGCGTCGGAACCGCGCAACGCGCGGCCAAGTTCACGGTGTCGAAGTAGCTGATCGTGTTCAGCACCGTCTCGCGTCCCACGGGAATGCGGCCCATGAAGTCCGCCAGCTCTTTCAGCGGGTAGTGCACGAACGGCGCGCTCAAGGCGGCCGGCGCGTCCGCCAGGAACGGCATCTCGGCCACCACGCAACGGACCAACCGGCAGCAGGCGCCGAGCCAGATCGCCATGCCGCCGCCCTGGCTCATGCCCATCGCCGCCATGCGGTCCTCGTCCACCTCCACCTGCGCCTGCATCAGGCGCAGCGCGATCACCGCGTCTTGCGCCATGCGCCGGAAGATCCAGGTCTCGGGCGAGGCCGCGCCCTCGGCGAAGTAGCCCCGCTTGGGCGTGTACGCCTCCTCGTGGAACGCTCCCTCGCCGTGGAAGTTGAAGCTTAGGCTCACGAAGCCGGGCCGTGTGCCGTAGGGGTCCGGGAGCATCGACCAGCGCCCATAGGGCGGGATCCAAAGGAAACCCGGCAGGCGCCTCGCCCCTTCGGGATAGGCCATCCAGCCATGCAGCTTCCGGCCGCCCATCCCGCGAAACTCGAGCGTCTCGACGGTGAAGCCCGTCAAGTCGTACTCGTTCCTCAGCGACCGGTGTGCGTCGAGCGGCTCCGCAAACGCCTCTGCGACCAGGTTCGACCAGAAGTCGTCCAGGTCCTCAGGGACGTAGGGGCCGAGGGGAATCATGCGCCAACGGAGCGTTGAACCGTTTCGACGTGAAGCCCTGTGGTCATCAGCCACGCCGTCGCGCGCTGGATCTCCTCGACCGGACCTTCCACCCGGATCTGAGCCCATGCGTAGTCGGCGTCGATGTTGGCCTTCACGATGTTGACCTTAACCTCGAACTCCCTTGACAGCCGCCACAGCCACGGCTCGCTAACCTGATTGCCCCTTCCAGTGAGGTTGATGTCGACTTCTGCCATCGCGTCCCGCTCCCACGCGCCCGACGGGCGGCGTTTGAGCCTTGAGTGTACCGCGTCCCCGAACCGGGGCCCGAGCGAACCCAAGACGCCCCTAAGAACGCCAGATCCCCCCAACGCCGCCAGGCGCTGAGGGGATCGTCAAAACCGAGCCGTCCTGCGTAGGTTCGCCTAGAGCCGGAACTCCTGCTCCTGCCTCTTCGTCCGCAGCACGTTCCACGCCACCAAACCGACGCCCGCGAGCAGCTCAAGCGGCAGTGAGGCGTAATGCATGATCAACTGCTTCGTCCCGAGGCCGTGAAGGTCGGCATAGAAGCTGCCGTCGACCGTCCAGCCCAGCGCGCCGAAGAAATAGGGTCCGCAAAGCAGGATCCCCACGACGATCGGCACAAACGCAAGCCACTTCAGCCAGGTCGGCCAGCCCGACTCTTCCCGCTCCGACAACAGGTAGAACGCCGCATAGGCGATCAGGATCGGAAGCCCGATCTCCAGCGCCACGATCAACGCGTCGTTCTTGCCCCCCTCCTGGGCCAGGGCGTTCGTCGCGCGTAACAACAGGTCCGTGTAGCCCATGCGTTCACCTGCCGGCAAGCTTCATGCCACTCGACCGCTATTGTAGCTCATCGGCGGCTTGTCCTCAAAAACGCAAAGAGGCCCGGCCGGCGTAGCCGGCTAAGCCTCTCGTGCAAACCCTGGCGCTGCAGAAACCTACAGCTCGTACTTCTTCGGACCGTCGTCCTTCTGGCCCTGGGCGATGCGTTTGACGAAGCTCACCAGCTCCATCGGGTTAAAGGGCTTGGTCAAGTACATGTCCGCACCATAGTGGTAGCCCTCGAACACGTCCTTGTCCTGCGCCTTCGCGGTCAACATGATGACGGGGAGAGCCTCCGTTTCCGGCTCTCGCCGGAGCGCCTTCAGCACCTCAAAGCCGTCCATGTACGGCATCATCACGTCCAAAACCAGCAGATCCGGCTTCTCGGACCTAACCTTCTCCAAACCTTCTTTGCCATCGTAGGCGGTTAAGACCTGATAGCCCTGTCTCTCAAGGTTGACTTGGATGAGACGGACGATATGCCGTTCATCGTCGCAAACTAGAATCTTCAGCGGCGGCATCTAGACACCTAACTCCGTTAGTCAAGTCATGCTACCCGATCGAAGGGCGGCTGTCAATGAAGCCCCGGGGGCCTGTCCCGGCCGGCCCGGAGCCAAAAGCCGGGGTACATTCCCAGCGTGAAGCTCTGCCGATTTGAGCTAAGACAAGCGCCGGGACAGGTTCGCTCGGGCCTGATGTACGAGAATCGCGTCTATGAGACCGATGGCGAAAAAGCCATCGGGATCCACGAACTCGGGGCCATCGCGCTGCTCGCGCCGGTGGGCCGCCCCTTGGCGGCGCGCATCTTCGATTCCTACCTGGGCGCGGACGGTTCGCGCCGGCTCGCCTACGAGTTCGTCAACCCCGCGCGCATCGTCGGTCCCGCCGCGGAGGTCGCCCTTCCCGACTGGGCCACCGACCTCGACGTGGAGGTCCGCGTCTGCTGCGCCATCAGCGACGCCGGCGAGCAGATCGACCGGACTGAGGCGCCCGGCTTCATCCTGGGCTTCGCCATCGAAACGCTTTTCGTCGCCCCGACCGAACTGGCCGAGGCCCGCGCGGCTGCCATGCCGCAGGCTCAGGCGAAGGACATCGGCGTCGCCATGGGGCCCTACCTCAGCACCCCCGACGACCTGACCGACTACCTGGTGGAGCCCAAGGGCGCCGCCTACCGCTGGAGCTACACCGTCACCGTGAACGACCAAGAGGTGGCCTCCGGCGTCGCCGAGCCCGAGGAGTCGTTCGCGGACCTGCTTGGCATGGCCTCCCGGAACGGCGCCGTCCACGCGGGCGAGGTGATCGCCGGCTTGCCGTTGCCGATCCCCCCGCTCGCCTCCACCTGCCTCGGAAGGGGACTCCTCGCCGGAGACCGGATCGATGTGGCCATCGAGGGCCTCGGCGTCCTCGTGACCCGCATCGTCTAGGCCGCCTATGCGTAGAATGAAGCGTCACCCGGGTTCCTATGAACAACATCCGTAAGGCCGTGCTCTCGAACGGCGTTCGCGTCTTGGTCGAGCCGGTCGATTACGTTCGGTCCGCGTCCATCGGCCTTTGGTGCCACACCGGCAGTTCCCACGAACTCGATGGGGAGGCGGGCGTCACCCACTTCATCGAGCACATGCTCTTCAAGGGCACCAAGAACCGCACCGCCAAGCAGATCGCCGAGGCGATCGAGGGCAGGGGCGGCGTGCTCAACGCCTTCACCGACAAGGAGCAGACCTGCTACTACGCGCGCGTGCTGGCCGACGACGTGGCCAACGCGGTCGACGTGCTGTGCGACATGCTTACAAACTCCCTTCTCGATTCCGAGGAGCTCGAACGCGAGAAGGGCGTCGTTTTGGAGGAAATCAAGCGCGGCGAGGACGAACCCAGCGAGCATGTGCACGACCTGCACTTTCAGCGCCGATGGCCCGACCACCCGCTCGGCAAATCGGTCGCCGGCACCCGCGAGTCGGTCGGCGGTTTGACCCGCGAGGACGTCCAGCGCTACCTCAGCCGCCGGTACCGTGGCGGCCACCTCGTACTCTCCGCCGCCGGGCTTGTCGACCCCGACGCCTTCGTGGCGATGGCGGAAGAGCGCCTGTCGTGCCTGGAGCCCGCGTCGGACGTCGAGCCCCTTCCCCGCCCCATCGGCGCCCCAACCCGCACGTTGGTCGGCAAACCGGTCGAACAGGTGCACTTCTGCATCGGCGGCGACGCCCCCTCGCTCTACGAGGACGACCTCTACACCTCCGTCGTGATGGACGCGGTGCTCGGCAGCGGCATGAGCAGCCGCCTGTTCCAGGAGATCCGCGAGAAGCGCGGCCTGGTCTACGCCATCGGCAGCTACAACACCCTCTATCAGTCCGGCGGCGCCTTCACCATCTACGGCGGGACCGGCATGGAAACCTGGCCCGAGGTCGAGGAACTGATCAACTCCGAGTTGGCCCGGCTAATGAAGGACGGTATCAGCGACGCGGAGATGAGCCGCTCCAAGCGCAGCATCTCCGGCACCATGGTGCTCGCCCTGGAGGGCATGAGCGCCCGCATGATCCGCATGACCAAGAACGAACTCATCTACGGGCGCGACGTCCCCGTCGAGGAGTCCCTGCGCATGGTCGACGCGGTCACCAACGAGCAGGTGATCGAACTCGCCAGGCGCTACCTATCGCCCGAACTGGTCGGCGTCACCGCCATCGGCCCCTTCGGCGAAGACTGAAACTATGAGATCCGCCGGCGCAACCCAGCGCACTTCACCCGCCTGCGGGCGTTATTGCCTCGACCCGCTCTACGCTTGCCTTACGCGGGCATCCTCCGAGGACGAACTGCTCTCGGAGCTTGCCTCCGCGATCCAGGAGGCCGCGCAGGTCGACACCTGCGACATCCTGCTCGCCACCGGCTCCAAGGGTCTCGTGCTGCGGGCAAGCACCGCCATCCCCGAGTACACGGGCCGCCTCCGGCTCGGCAAAGGCATGGGCGTCGCCGGCTACGTCTTCAAGACGCAGCAGCCGCTGATGATCGCCAAGGGCCTTTCGAACGACCCACGGTACGCGCGGTTCCCCGGCATCAGCGAACCCGACTACGAGTCCGGCTTCGCGGTACCGGTAAGCGACGACAACGCCGTTCACGGCGTTCTGATGCTTCGAAACTTGGCGGTCTGGCGCCCCACGATGCCGGCGCGGCGACAGATCGAGGCGATGGCGCGCGCGGTGCTCACCTGCGTGCGCGCTTACCGCAAGGCGTTCGAGGCCGGTACCCGCAGCAGCAAGATGGGCGCCGTCAGCGAACTCACCCGCACCATCAGCGCCAACCCCTACCTCGAGGAGATCCTGCAGCTCCTCGTCAACCTCACCGCCCAACGTTTCGCCTTCAGGGTCGTCACGGTGCGGCTCCTTGATGAGAAGAGCCAAGAGCTGATCCTGCGCGCCACCCAGGCCGAGAACAAGGCCTACCAGCGCAAGCGCGCCATCAAGCTCGGTGAATCCCACGCCGGCCGCGCCATCGTCGAGAACCGCCCGATCATCGTGGAGGACGTGCAGATCGACCAGGAGTACATCGGCCACGACCTGGCCGAGGAGCAGGGTCTGCGTTCCATGATCTGCATGCCGCTCACCATCCAGGACCGGCCGGTGGGGGTGATGACCTGCTACACCTCCGAGGTGCGTGATTTCGCTCCGGACGAGGTCGCCGCGCTGGAGACCCTCGCCCGGCAGTCCGCCATCAGCATCGAGCACGCCAAGCTGCACGTGCGCAACACCTTGATGCAGGAGATGCACCACCGCGTCAAGAACAACCTGCAGCAGGTGGCCTCGCTCCTCCGGCTCCAGCTTCGCCAGAGCCACTACACCACGATCGAGCACGCGCTGAACGACTCGCTCACCCGAATCCTGGCCATCGCCGCCGTCCACGACCTGCTGAGCCGCGAGGACCTGGACCACGTGAGCCTGAAGTCCATCGCCGAATCGCTGGTCCACCATCAGCAGCAATCGTTCATGCTGCCGGGCGTGCACATCGCCTTCGCGGTGCGCGGCGACGACGTCCACCTCAACACCACGCAGGCGACTCAGGTCGCCCTAGTGCTGAACGAGCTGATCCAGAACGCCGTGGAGCACGGCTTCGTGGATACCAAGGACGGCGAGATCCACGTCAACATCGAGGAGCGGAACGGCGAACTCGGCGTCTGGGTCTCAAACAACGGCGACCCGTTGCCGGATGGGTTTGACCCCAAGCGCGCGCAGCTCGGACTTCAGATCGTCGAGAACCTGGTCCGCTCGATGGGCGGCACGTTCCTGATCGAAGACCGCCTCGGCTGGACCGTCTGCGAGGTGAAGATCACGCACATCGGCTCGGAGTGATCGGCGTCAGTCGATCACTTCGACGTCGACCTTTGGAACGAGCCCGAGCTCCGCGCCCTGGGCGAGCATCAGGCGAATCGCCTTCACGCCCTCATCGCCCATGTCGCGCGTGCGCTCGTTAACGTACATCCCGACGAACTGGTCGCTGGTCTCTACGTCCATGCCGCGCGAGAACTGAAGCGCGTATTCCAGCGCCTTCTGCCGCTCCCGGAGCCCGGCGTCGATGCTCTCGCGCATGCAGCGGCTCACCTCGGCCATCAGCTCCGGCCCGAGGTCCTTGCGCACCACGTTCACGCCCAACGGCAACGGCAGGCCGGTCCTGTCCCGCCACCACGTGCCCATGTTGACGATCTCAACCAGCCCCTCGCGCGAGTAGGTCAACTGCCCTTCGTGGATGATGAGCCCCGCATCGAACCGACCCTCCTGGATCGCCGGGATGATCTGGTTGAACGGAACCACCTCGACCTTCGGCTTCACCGAAGCGCCAAACCGCTCGGCGAACCACAGGTTCAGTTGCAGGTAGGCCGAGGTCAGCAGCCCGGGAACCGCGATGGTCGTCTCGCGCAGCTCGTCATCGCTCAGCGCGCGCAGCGCAACCACCATCGGGCCGTACCCGTCGCCGAAGGAGCCGCCGTGCCGGAGCAGCGCGTACTTGTCCGCCACGTGGGCGAACCCGCAGACCGAAACGGCCGTCGTCTCCAGCCGCCCCTCGCGCGCCCATTCGTTGAGCGTCTGGATGTCGCGCAGGATGTGCTCGAACTGCAGGTCGGTCTTGACCTCCCCCGACGCCAATGCCCAGAACATGAACGCGTCGTCGGAGTCCGGCGAGTGACCGAGGCGGATGACCATGAACCGAACCTTACCCGCCGCGCGAAACGCCCCAGGGGACGCCGAGCCCATGCCCTTCATATCGAGCCCATCCGGCGATGGGACGCACGGGCAATCCGTCCGCCGGATAGGGCCATACTATCGGGTACAACAACTCATGGGCAACTTTCCCGAAGGACTCAGCTTCGACGACGTCCTGCTCATTCCTCAGC
>CAZIIS010000122.1:0-8173 GCA_964539295.1 uncultured Fimbriimonadaceae bacterium
GCGTCCAGATGCCTGCCACCAAGCCGAATTGCGTGGCGTTGGCCAGCTCGACCGACCGGATCCCCTCCTCGGCGGGCGCGACGAGAGGCACGCCGTCCAGGATGGCGTCCACGAAGTTCTGGAGCACCTCGGCGTGCTGACCGCCGAAGCCGTTCACGGGCACGTCGCAGCGCCACGAGGCGGGGCATCCGAACGCCTCGTCCGTCTTGCGGCAATACTGCCTGACCGACTCCTCGGTGCGGTGGAACACGATGTCGCCGTCGTAGACCAGGTTGCCCCGGTCGCCGACGATCTCCAGGCGGTTGACGCCGGGCGCCTCGCCGGTGGTTGTGACGAAGACGCCGGTCGCGCCGTTGGGGTACTCGAGGAACGCCGTGACCTCGTCCTCCACCTCGATGTCGTGGTACTTGCCCCAGCCGGCGAAGGCTCGCACCTTGTTGGGCATCCCAAGCATCCACTGGAGCAGGTCGAGGTTGTGCGGGCATTGGTTAAGCAGCACCCCGCCGCCCTCGCCGGCCCAGGTGGCCCGCCAATCCCCGGAGGCGTAGTAGACGTCCGGCCGGAACCAGTTCGTGATCGTCCACGAGATCCGCTGGATCTCGCCCAGCTCGCCCGACTCCACCAGGCGCCGAATCCGCTTGTAGTGGGGATCGGTGCGCTGGTTGAACATCGCGGCGAACACCTGCGACGGGTTCTTGTGGGCGGCGACCAAGCGCTCGCAGTCGGCCTTGTGGACGCTTATCGGCTTCTCTGTGAGCACGTGCAGGCCGCGCTCCAACGCGTTGATACCGATGGTGGTGTGGGAGTAGTGCGGGGTGGCGATGACGACCGCGTCGACTTCGCCGGAACGGATCATCTCGCCGGCGTCCGTGAAGGTTTCGAAGTCGGAGTCCACGAAGCGCTGGAGCTTCTCAGGAACGATGTCGCACACCGCGGTGAGCCGCGCGCGCTGCAGCTTCTGGGTGGCGTTCACGTGGAAGCTGCCCATGTTGCCGATGCCAATCACGCCAAGTCGAACGATCTCCATGTTCGTATCCCTGCCGGGTTCCGGATTGGCCAAGGCTACCCGGACGCGAACGGGTTCGTTCGCGTCCGGCAATCGGGCGTTACTTGCCCTTCTTGACGTCGATCACGTCGATGAGGAAAGTCACCGGCTGTTCGCGCTGTTCCCGTTTGATGTTCGGGTTGGTCGAACGCAGATAGCCGACGGCCGGCGGCACGTGCAGCTTGCGGCGCCCGCCCTTCTTGACGCCGACGAGCCCCGCGTCGATTCCGGGGATGATCTGCTCCTTGCCAAGCACCACCGAGTAGGGCTTGCCTTCCTTGCTGGTGTCCTCGAAGACCAGGCCGCTGGCGTAGGAGCCCACGTAGTTGAAGACCACGGTGTCGCCGTTCTTGGCGGCGGGGCCGGTTCCCTTCTTCACGTCCTCGGCGTCGACGGTGTCGACGTCGGAAGCCTTCACCAGGTCGAGCAGCGTGACCGTGAAGTAGAGGTCGGATTTCGGCGGGATCTTGGGCTCTCGCCCCTCTTCGCCATAGCCCATGGTGTAGGGGATGGCGAGTTCACGGGTACCACCCTTCTTCATGCCAACCAGCCCCTGGTCCCAGCCCGCGATGACCGAGCCCGCGCCGACGGTCAAAGCGAACGGCGCGCTGTCCGAACCCTGGTTCCGATCGAACTCCTTTCCGGAGGCAAGCGTGCCGACGTACTGCACCACGACGAGATCGCCCTTGGCCGCGGCGGGGCCGGTTCCCTCCTTGACGTCCTTGATGCCAAGCTGACTGATCGGCGGTTTCTTCGCCGGTTCATTGGTGGCCTCCTTCTTGGGGGCCGCGCCCTGGCACCCAGCGAGAACGAGGCCAAGCGCGAGCACTAACGGTACGGATGGTCGCAGCATGGAGCCTAATTTACCCGCAGCAGGCTTCCGGTAGACTCAGGTTGCCATGGGTGGCAAAACCAGCAAGCAGGAGACGCAGAAGGGCCCCGCGACGATCCGCAACCGTCGCGCGTCGTTCGACTACGAGTTTGTGGCCACCTACGAGGCGGGCATCATGCTCGTGGGTTGCGAGGTGAAGAGCGTCTTCAACGGGCGCGCGAACCTGACCGACGCCTACTGCGACGTGAAAGACGGGGAGCTCTGGATCCACAACCTGGACATCGAGCCATACGCGCAGGCGGTTCGCTTCACGCCCGACCGGCGCCGCGACCGGAAGCTGCTGATGCACGCCAAGGAGATCGCGCTGCTCGCGCGGCGCACCCAGGAGAAGGGGCTGGCGCTGATCCCGGTGAAGGTCTACTTCAACCACGGCAAGGTCAAGGTCGAGGTGGCTCTGGCACGGGGCAAACGCAAGTACGACAAACGCGAGGCCGTGACCGAGCGCGACCAGCGCCGCGAACTCGACCGCTCCGATACCTACAAATATTGAAAAAAGGGCCGCGCTTCTTGCGATCGTCTCGAACCAACGCGAGCGTGGCCTGCGTCCCACAAATGATTGCGACTGCGTGATATGCGCAAACTTGCGTTATCGATAGTTTTTCGCATTTCAGGCTGGTCACAACGGACGCATTGGCAGGTAGCCTTGCGTTGATGGTTTCTCCACCGATCGATGGGGAAACCGTTTCTATGGGACGAAGCAACGATGACCACCGTAGAACTGACTCCGGACGTTATTAGCAGTCTGCCCGAGAAGCCCGCCGCCTACCGGCTGGGTCGAGGCGAGATCGGGTTTTTCGTTGGTTGCGCTGAGAACCTCCAAGCGCAGGTGACCGAGCACGTGCAGAACGAAAGGAACTCGTGCTTGAGGCGAAAAGAGCCCGACACCCTTATCTACGAGGTGTGTTACAGCACGTCCGAGGCACAGCGACTCGCGTCGGATTGGTACCGCAAGGGCGGCCACGACTGCAACGAGATCGCGTTGGCCTGACCGGGCGGGGGCACTTCCCCGCCCCTAACCGCCAACCATCGGGGAGCGGTTTGCCGCGCCTTTCCGGGGCGAAAGACGGCGCGACGAGAGTCGTCGTCTGCGCCGCCCCCGGCAACCGCCCTGGCGATGGCCAAACGCGCCGCCGCCATCGTCGGTTGCTGACGCCCTGCCACCAAGGCTCCGTAGACCAAGACAGGAAGGCGCATCCGGCGCCATGTCGCACCCGGCCCATTTTTGCCGGGAGCGTGCGAATGCCGAATGCGCTGATATCCTTCTAGCTAGGCTACAAGGACTCAGATCGGAGCGCATCGCATGGTGGAAGTGATCATGCCCAAAATGGGCGACGGCATGGACGAGGGGCAGCTCGTCGAGTGGCTGAAGAAGGAGGGCGATCGGGTCGACGAGGGGGACGTGATCGGCTCCATCCAGACGGATAAGGCCACGCTCGACCTGGAGGCCCCGGGCAGCGGCGTCTTGGCCGGAGTGCTGATCCGGGAGGGTCAGTCGGTACCCGTCGGCACGCCGATCGCCGCACTGCTTTCGGAGGGCGACGCCTTGCCGGCGGATTGGGGCCAACCGCGCGAAGCGCGCGCCTCCGTCCCCGCCGCGACGGCCGCCGATGCGACGCCCAGGGCCGAGGCGCCGACGCCCCCAGTGGCCGCGGAGGGGGTACGGGTTAAGGCGAGCCCCCTGGCGCGGCGAATCGCCCAGGACGCGGGGATCGACATCGCCACGGTGGCCGGCTCGGGCCCCGGCGGACGCATCGTCGAGCGGGACGTGAGGGAGGCGGTCGCCAACTCGGGAACGCGCGTGGCGGCGGCGCCGGTCGAGCGGATCGCCGAGACCGCCGTGGACGTGAAGGCGCCGCTCAACCGCCTGCGCGCCATCACCGCCGAGCGCACGCAACAGGCCAAGCAACAGGCACCGCACTTCTACGTCACGGTCGAGGTGGACCTGGAGCGGATCGCCACGTTGCGGCGGCAATTCGCCGAGGAGGAGAGCGGCAAGGTCAGCATCAACGACTTCGTGGTGAAGGCGTCGGCCAAGGCGCTGCAGGAGATGCCGGAGGTGAACGCGACCTTCCGAGGGGACCACGTGCTGCGCTACGGGGCGGTACACGTGGGGATCGCCGCTTCGGTGGAGGAGGGGTTGCTCGTGCCGGTGATCCGGAACGCGCACCGGATGACGTTGCGACAGCTCGCCGCGCGCTCACGCGAACTGGTGAACCTGGCCCGCGCCGGCAAGCTGGCGCCGGACGACATGCAGGGCAGCACGTTCAGCATCAGCAACATGGGGATGCTGAACGTGGACAACTTCGTGGCGATCATCAACGTCCCCAACGCGGCGATCGTCGCGGTCAGTTCGGCGCGCAAGAGGGCGGTCGTGGCCGAGGACGGGCAGATCGTGGTGCGCACGCGCATGAACATCACGGGCTCCTTCGACCATCGCGTGGTGGACGGGGCGACCGGCGCCCGGTTCATGAACGTGGTGAGGGACTACCTGGAGCACCCAACGCGGCTGATCGACTAGTCCGGACCACGACAAAAGCGGCTCGTCCCCTGTGGGGGCGAGCCGCTCGCCGTTTGGCTCTAGGCCTTGACCTTCTCGGAGTCGAGGAAGCTGCGCGCGGCCTCCAGGCCGATCTCAAGGGCGCGCATGTTGAGCTGCTCGGTGCCCTTGGGCGCTCGGGCGACCACCGCCGACCGGAGCGCGTCCTCGCTGACGACCTTGGAGATGCCGACGATGACGCCGAGGGCGATGATGTTGGCCACGACGACCTTGCCGACCTTCTCCCGGGCCAGCTCCGTCACCGGAACCTGGCAGACGCGGAACGTCTCCTTGCCGCTCAGCTTGATGGGGCCGTCCACGACCGCTACGCCGCCGGGCTTGAGGTCCGTCTGGTAGCGCTCGTAGCTCTGCTGGGTCATCGCCAGCAGGATGTCGGCGCCGAACGCCTCCGGGAAGTCGATCGGCTCCGGGCTGATGACCACCTCGGACTTGCTCAGTCCGCCGCGGGCCTCGGGGCCGTACGACTGACTCTGGGTGGCGTATTGGTCGCTGTAGATGGCGGCGGCCTCGGCGAGGATCTTCCCCGCCAGCGCCAGGCCCTGTCCTCCGGAGCCGCTCAACCGCACTTCGAATCGGGAAGCCATGCCTACCTATCCTCCTTGGGCTTGAACTGGTCGATCAACCTCTGGTACTGCTCGCGGCACTCGGGCCGGCGCACGTCGGTCATGATACCGGTGACGATCTTGCCTTCCAGCTCCTCGGGCGCCATCGTGCGCGCCTGGGCGACCGGAATGCTCGCCTCCTTCTGCCACATCATCATGGCCACCGGGTTCGCCATCTTGTTCTGGCGGCCGAACGAGGTGGGACAGGCCGCCACGACCTCGACGACCGAGAAGCCCTTGTTCTGCACCGCCTTGCGGATGAACTTCTCGCAGTCGGCGGTGTGGTACGTGGTGGTCCGAGCCACGAAGGTGGCGCCCGCCGCCTCCGCCAAACCGCTCACGTTGAACGGATGCTCCGTCTGACCGTACGGCGCGGTGGTGCCGCGCTTGCCCAAGGGGGTCGTGGGAGAGGCCTGGCCGCCGGTCATGCCGTAGATGTTGTTGTTGACCAGGATGACGTTCAGGTCGACGTTGCGGCGAGCGGCGTGGATCAGGTGGTTCCCACCGATGGCGGTCGCGTCGCCGTCGCCGGTGATCACGAAGACCGTGAGGTTGGGCTTGGCCATCTTGACGCCGGTGGCGAAGGTGATCGCCCGCCCGTGCGTGGTATGCAGCGTGTTGAAATCGACGTAGCCCGACATGCGGCTGGAACAACCGATGCCGGAGACCACGCAGACTTCGTCCTTGTTCAGGCCGAGCTTATCGATCGCCCGAAGGAGGGCGTTCAGCACGATGCCGTTGCCGCACCCGGCGCACCAGATCACCGGGAAGTGGTTCAGGCGAAGGTATTCGTCTCGGTCGCTCACAGCGCCACGCTCCTAAGCTTGTTCATGATGTCCAACGGGTGCACCAGCACGCCGTCGACCCGGCTCACCAGGTCCACGCTCGCCTTGCCCGCAATCGCCCACTCGACTTCGTGGGCGAGCTGGCCGAGGCTCATCTCGACCACCACCCACTTCTGGATCCGTTCGGCGTAGGCTCGGATCTCCTTGTCGGGGAACGGCCAAAGCGTCTTGGGTCGAAGCATGCCGACCTTGAGCCCCTCGCTCCGAGCCGTGCGGATCGCGTCCTGGCTGGAACGGGCGGAAGCGCCCATGGCGATCACGCCGATCTCCGCGTCGTCGAGCATGAAGGTGTCGACCTGGACGATCTCGTCGCGCGCCTGCTCGACCTTGCGGTTGAGCCGCCGGATGAGCTTGTCGGCCTCCTTGGTGCTGTTGGTGGGGAAACCGGTCTCGTCGTGAACCAATCCGGTCACGTGGTAGCGATACCCGGTTCCGAAGTTGGCCATCGGCGGCACGCCCGACTTGGTGTGCTCATACGGGAGGTAGTCCTCGGGGCCAACCTTCGGCGCCTGCCGATCGATCACCTCGATCTCGGAGGGGTCGGGCAGGATCACCTTCTCGTTCACGTGGCCCAGCGTCTCGTCGTAGAGCAGGATGACCGGGACGCGGTACTTCTCGGCCAGGTTGAACGCGCGGATCGTCAGGTCGTACACCTCGCGCACCGTGTAGGGGGTGAGCACGATGATCGGATGATCTCCGTGGGCGCCCCAGCGGGTCTGCATGATGTCCGACTGCGAGGTCATCGTCGGCTGACCGGTGCTCGGTCCACCGCGCATCACGTCCACGATGACGCACGGTACCTCGGCCATCGCCGCATAGCCGATGTTCTCCTGCATCAGAGAGAAGCCGGGGCCGCTGGTGGCGGTCATGGCCTTCGCTCCGGTCAGGGAGGCGCCGATCACGGCGCCCATCGAACCGATCTCATCCTCCATCTGGAGGAAGACGCCGCCGACCTTCGGAAGCTCGGCCGCGAGGATCTCGGCGACCTCCGAGGACGGGGTGATCGGGTAGCCCGCGTAAAACCGTAGTCCGGCGGCGATCGCGCCAAGCACGCAAGCCTCGTTGCCGGTCAGCAACTTGGCCTGTCCATGCTCCTGGACGGTTTTCTTCTTCAGGAGCGTAAGCTCGGCGGCGGTTTCGTCCGGAACGGACGGCGCGCGGCGCTCAGACATTGCCACGCTCCGTCTTGCGGCGCACCGGGTTCACACGTAGCGCGAAGTCCGGGCAATGCTGCTCGCACAGCCCGCAGCCCGTGCACTTATCGGGATTGACCATTACGGGTTTGCCATCGACCATCTGCAGGCATTCGCGCGGGCAAACGGCCACGCACAGCCCACAACCCTTGCACCAAGCGGCTCGGAGGGTGATTCGGTCGGGAGTCTCAGTAACAGGAGCGCTCATGCGCGCCTCCTTGGGCGGGAGATTTGTGTAATGAGTTCTAGCACGACTCTGTTCCTTCGCACTCAGTCACGGGCTCCAGTTTAGTCCATCATTGACGCGCGCCGTAGACTAGGTGGCCCCCCGTAACCGTCGGCGGCTGGACTTGGGGCCCGCCGCATCACCGCTCGCGGGGCCTTTCCATCGCGCACGTCGATGCCACGAAGCCCAGTCGGCGCCAAAACGGGACGCTTTCCGCGCTCGCGCGCAACACCCAGGTGATGCGCGGATCGTCGCCCATGAGCCTTCTCAGCATCTCGCGGCCGATGCCCTGGCGTCGCCGGTCGCGAGCGACCGTCACCATACTTACGTACCCGTTCGACACGCCGTCACACAGGGCTCGGGCAAAACCGACCACGCGGTCCCCCTCACGAGCAATCACGGTACGGTCGGCGCGCTCCACCATCAGGCGAAACCGCTCGGCGTCCTCCGCGCGCCCCCCGCCGCGGCATTCCAGCACGAAGCGTCGAACGGCCTCCACGTCCTCCGAGGTTGCGCTGGAATAGCGCACGGGTTCCATGCGCGGCAGCATACATCCATCTGCCACAAGGGGTTGAACGCGGCGATCGTCAACCGGCTCGAGGGGAACGGCCTGCGCGACGGCGCGTGCCGTCGCGCAGGGATTTCCGCTACCCCCAAGCCTGGAAGTCCCACCAGGCGAAGTCGTCCATATTGACGCGCCAGTCGGGCCCGAAGAAGCCGACGCCCCGCACGCCCCCCGCGCCCTTCTCCATCACGTCCGCGCCGAACACGGTCACGTCGGGCAGGTGGACGCCGGCCGAGAGGTAGGGCGTG
>CAZIIS010000123.1:0-8157 GCA_964539295.1 uncultured Fimbriimonadaceae bacterium
TGGTAGCCCAGTGGTAGAGCGCGTCTTTGGTAAAGACGAGGTCGTGGGTCCAACTCCCATCCGGGGCTCCAGCTCCTCCTCCCTCTCGCCCAGTCGTTGGCGATCGAGCAGACCCAGATCCCGGTCTGACCGACCGTCCGCGTTCACTATCCGCTCCTTAACGGCAATGCGAGTTGCCACGAAGCTCAGGGCCTGGCCGGAGTGCGGTCCCCCGTGGGTGGTGTGAAGTCCGGGTTGTTCTTCCGCAGCTCGTCGAGTTCCTCGGCGATCGAGTCCCTGATGGCCTTGGGAAGCCCCTCCATCCCCGTCCACTTCGCGTCCAGGCTGATTCGGTTCAGCGAAGCGCCTACCGCTAGGAACCCGGCGGGCGGAAGGTCCAGGATAACCGTCAGGTTGTCCACCGAGCCCATGGCAAAACGCTTCGGGGCGTACCGTTCGGTATCGGACGTTCCCTTGCCGCGCTCGCGGAAAAACGCGTTCAGAGCGACGCTTCGCGGATCTATCTCCTGAGGCGACGCGTATGGGCCGTCGCCAATGCCGTAGAGCCTGGGCACGCTGCCGACCTTGAACGTGACCGCGCCATCCGGCGGGAGACCGTTTGGGAGCACCGAGGTTGGCTCCGACTGGATGGATGAGGCGATCGGAAAGCCTTGGCCAAGAATCGGCTCAGTCGGCCCGTTGCGGGAGAACGACTGGTCTTCGCCGTACACGATCTCCGCTACCGTCACACGCTGAGCGTTGGTCATCGCGGCGATCGGGATCGTCGCTCCTCCGTTGGCGGCGGCCGCGCGCTGTTGCGTAGACAAACTGGCGTAGAGCCGAAGCGCTTTCCAACTGGCGGGATGAATGTAATCCCTTGTCCCCCCCACGGCGCGGTTGGCTAGCGTCAGCCCGTAACTCATCGCGTCAAGGCACACGCCGCTGGAGGCGTAGGCCGCCAGCGCGTCCAGGGTAACCGCGCCCGAGCGGCGAGCGGTCTTCACGAGGGTGGCAATAGCCTTGCGGGGGATGACGTACGAATCCGCGAGTTCGCCAGGGCGCCGCCGAATCGTGAGCCAACCGGCCTTTTCGTCCACGTTCACCTCGGCCAGCTCCTGAAACCGGGTAAGCGCCGTCCCGAGAGTAACCGGGCGACCGACCAGGTCCTTCAGCGTGTAAACGTGGGCCGCGTCCGGCAGCGTGGCCACCATGTTCAGGTCTTTGTATTCGGCTGCCTCAATCGCCACGTCCGATGGCCCGCCCGCCATCAGTTCGTGGCTTTCGGGATGGAGGAGTATCTCAAGCCCGAGACGAGGCACGCTCCCGGGCGGATCGCCCAACTTCGGGCGCAACAACCGCTTCGTGGCGACGGTCTCCTCGGAGTCTACGATCGGCGTGTCGAACCCGGCGATCGGCTTGGGCTCCTCTCCCGACAGCATGGAGCGGGCAAACAACATGGGCGGCGCGTTGATCCCATCCGGCGCGTATAGCCGCGGTTCCGCGAACGAGTCCCCGTAAGTCGCGCTTATGACGACGTGAACGAAGCCGCCCGGCGGCGGCTCCTCGCCAAGGAATGGCGAGTAGTAACCGATGCGATGTTGATCGTCGTCGACCCACTGCCGCATGGCCTGTTGCCACGACCGGCCTTCGACCAGGTAGGCGTCGTACAGGCGGTTGTTCGGGTCAACGATCGGGACCTGCATCCGCGTCGGCAGAGTGCTGAAGACGACGCGTTGGTCCACTCCGACCTCCGCCAGCCGCTCGGCGCCGATCAGGCGCAACGCCCGCGCCAGCAACCGACCCTGTGGCGTCTGCGATCGGAAAGCGACCTGCCTTCTGGATGACGCGTTGCGTTCCGCCTGGGTCTCCGCCTGCTGGGTCGATACGGCAAACCCCTTGATGGTGTCGGAGTAACGCCGCTCCCACTCCTCGTCGAAGCCGAGGGCGTCTATCGTCTTCTGCCAGCGAGCCACGCGTTCGGCGAAGGCCTCCTGCTTGCGGCGCTTGACGATCTCGGGCGTGCGGGTCAGCACCTCTTTCGGGCCCTGGGTGGTCCACTCGGCGTCGACGGTCTGGGCCAGGCGCTTCTTCACGTCTGCGAGCGGGGCGTCCTTCAGGCGCAGGATCACCAACTCCTTGGCGATCGGCGGGTCGACCGTGAGGTTCGCGCCAGACTGGCGCGCGATCTCCGCCACCGCCTTCTCCAGCGGCACGGCGCGCATAGTGAAGGTCACGTGCGCATCCGATGGCGCGCCGGACAGCAACGCAGACCAAAGCAGCAGGCAAAGCACAGATACGCTCCTGTCTTCACCACTATCCTACCAGAGCGACGGCGGCGTCGCCGCTACACGTTCATCGCGTTCTTCTTCTGTTGGTGTGCTATCGCGAGCGCAGCGAGGTATGGCCCACAAGGGGCTCTGGGATGGCTGATGGCAAGTTGCCTGCGACAGGCGGGGTCACAGACCCGCCCCTACCATTTCGTATGGGAACACCGCGTGGCCCAACGAACAAACGACGGCTCGCGGGGCGCTAATCCCCGTCTACTCCGACCGCAGCCACAGGCACTTCAGGTACAGCGCCTCGGGGAACTGCACCGGTGCGGGGTGGTCCGGCGCCTGGAACGTGACGCCGTCCAGGAAAAGCCGCCTCCCACGGTCGCTCGCGGCCAACCGGCACGTGTCCACCGTGTTGGCCTGGGTGAGTTGGTACGAGCAGTTGCAGACCACGATCCGTCCGCCCGGTTTGAGCACGGGAAGCGCGTTGTAGACCAGCTTCCAGATGGCCCACTTCAGCGAATCGCGCCCCGAGCTGGTCTTGGCGATGGCCGGCGGGTCCAGGATCACCCAGTCGTACGGCTCCTGCGACGGCGCGATCGACTCCAGGTAGTCGAAAGCGTTGGCCAGGGCGAACCGCGCTTTGAGCCCGTTCATCTCCGCGTTCTTCTGGGCGATGCCGATCGCTTGCTCGTTCATGTCGACGCCCAGCGCGTCCGCGCCGGCGCGCGCCGCGTACAGGGCAAACGCGCCCGAATAGCAGAAGCAGTCCAGGACGCGCTGGCCCGGCTTGACCTGCTCGGCGAGTCGACGCCGCGTATCGCGCTGGTCCAGGTAGAAACCGGTCTTGAGGCCGTCCTTGATCGGCACAAGGAACTTGAGGCCGCTCTCCAAGATGGTGGGCACGTCGGGGTCCTTGCCCCAAAGCAGCCCGGAAACGGGGCCGAGTCCCTCCTCGCGCCGCCCCTCCATCTCGCTCCGCTCGTAGACGCCCTCGGGTTTGAACACCTCAACCAGCGCGGGAAGCCATAACTCGCGCAGCTTGTCCATCGCCAGCGTGCGAACCTGCACCGCCAGCCACGGGCCGTACTGGTCGACGATGAGCCCGGGCAACTGGTCGGCCTCCGAAAAGAGCACGCGCCGGGAGTCGGTGTCGGTCACCACGGCTTCGCGCTGGGCGAGCGCCGCGCGCATCCGCCGCTCAAAGAAGGCCTGGTCGATCCGCTCCTCGGCGGTCGAGAACACCCGGAACGGGAAGCGGCTGATCGAGTTGTAGGTTCCGACCGCCAGGAACTCGCCGGTGGAACTGACCAACGTGGCGAGGCCGCCGTCCTCCGGCTTGCCTTCGACCTTGGTGATCTCGCCCCGCTGCACCCAGGGGTAGTTGCAGCGAATCTTCTTGTCCTTGCCGGGTTTGATCCAGAGCGTGCCGTGCGTCTCCACGATCGCAGACGGTACCCCGCCGCCCAACCCCGCGCTGGGCTTACGCCGCGCGGCCGGACGTGCCAATATGACGTGTCGAATCGCAGCGAGTTCGCCCCCATGTCGCCTGAAGAGCCCACGTCCATCCCCCCGGTCATTGAGTCGAAGGAGCCCCGACCCGAGCAACGCTCGCTTCTGGGTTGGTTCCTCATGTTCGGCATGTTGCTCATCTACATCGCCGGGGCAAACGCATCTGCCCCTGCCAAACCCGACAAGCCGGAGCAGGTGTCGGTGGCCACACAGGACATGCAGCTCAAACTGGTCACCACGCTGGGGCGGTTTGGCGGGCGAAGCCAGGGGGGAGAGTTCGACTCGATCCTGAAGTCGCTCCAGCCCCACAAGGCGACCAGCGTGCAGGCCGCCCGCATGGTTCTGGCCATCGACAAGGAGGCCGGCAAGGCGTTGGACCCCGTCGCGTTCGCCACGGTCGCCGAAGACAAGTCCGAACTCTCCAAGGCATACGTTCAGGTCTACGGCGACGCGGAGGTGACGGCGGCGGACGCCAAGCGCATCCAGACCCTTGCGAAGGGCAGCTTCACAGACAAGCTCGCCGCGGTCCACGCCTTCGAAAAGGCCGGCGACCCCTCCGCCCGGAGTGCGTTGGTCGATTTCCGCGAGGTGCAGACGTACATGGTGCTGGGCTTGGGCGCCATCGGAGTCGGCTTCGTCGGCTTCGTGGTCGTCATCGCCTACGGCATCCTCGTCGGGACCAAGACCGTCAAACCGCGCGGCTTCCCGATCGGCGAGGTGACCGGCCCGGTGGCCGACCGCATGGCGATGCGCATGGGCCTCTACCTGTTCGTCTTCGTCGGGGTGCAGGTCGGCGTGGCGGCGTTCGCCAAGCACGCGTTGGGTGGGGCGGCCGCGTCCGCGCTCACCTTGGCTCTGACCCTGGGCGTGGTGGTGGCGACGCTGAGCGCCCCGTTCTTCGGGGTCGCGGACTCCCTGAAGCGGATGGTCGGTGACACCAGCCGCTGGCTGAGCCACATCGGCATCGGGCTGCTCGCCTTCTGCGCCAACATCCCGCTGGCGATCGTCGCGGTGCTGGCCGTCAACGCGCTGTTCCCCAACCTGCCGAGTCCGACCCACCCGATCCAGCAGGAGATGCTCGACGCGCACTCGCTGCTGAACGTTGGGCTCGTTTACCTCACCGCCGCGGTCCTGGCCCCGATGATCGAGGAGCTCACCTTCCGCGGCATGCTCTTCCCCGCGCTTTCGCGCGTCCTGAAGAGCCCCACGCTGGGCGTGCTGCTCAGCGGCCTGGTCTTCGCGCTCATGCACCCGCAGGGCCCGCAGCTCTGGGGCGCGCTGATGGTGATCGGCTGCACGGCGTGCGTCACCACGCGCCTGACCGGCTCGCTCGTGCCCTCGATGGTCATGCACGCCCTGCACAACGCCACCGTCGTCACCATCGGCTTCCTGTTCCTCAAATAGGCGAGCGCGTCCCAGCGGGCCGCAGAAGCGTATCGGTCGGTTCCGCTTGGGCTTAGTCAGGAATATGCCAAGATGGAATACCAACTCCGTGCGAGGGCGTTACCATGTCGTCTGGAAAGCTCACCTCTGGCGCTCCCGCCGCCAAGCTCCCGCATCCCGATTCCGAACGGCGCTCCGCGCTCGGTTGGATCCTGATGATCGCGATGTTCATCGTGTGCATCGTCAGCGCCAACGCCCCTAAGCCGGCGAAGCCGGTAACCAGCGTTGACGCCACGCTGTTCAAGCAGGATTTCCTCTTGAGAATGGAAGTCTTGCGCAACGCCCCTGGACGGGCAACGCTCAAGGCGTACAATAGGTTATTGTCACCATTATACATCGACAAGGACTCAGACGCGCGCGTCGCCCGCATGGCTTTGGTGATCGGCAAGGAGGCGGGGAAACGAGTTGACCGTACCGCCATGGCAACCGTCGCCAAAGACGATTCCGAGTTGTCCAAAGCATGCGTGCAGGTCTACGGCGCCGCGAAAGTCACACTGGAGGACGCCAAACGCATCCAAGCCATCCCCGCCACCACCTTCAGCGACAAACTGATGGCGATCCATGCGTTTGAGAAGGCGGGCGACCCGTCGGTTCGAAACAAGCTGGCGTTGGCATGGAAGGCGGGCTTGGCCTCATGGTGGATCGGTGCGTTCGCCGGCATCGTCGGCATCGGCGTTGTGTTGGCCTACATCGTCTTCGGCGGAACCAAGGCGATCAAGCCCCGCGGCTTCCCAATAGGCGAGGTGACCGGCGCCGTCGCCGACCGAATGGCGATGCGCATGGGCATCTACCTCGCCATCTATACGGGCGTCCAGATGGGCGTGGCGGCGCTTGCCAAACCGGCCATCGGCGTTTCGGGCGCAACCGTATTGGGCTGGGTGTTGACCTTCGCGGCGGTCGTGGCGATGCTGCACATCCCGGTCCTCGGGGTTGCGGATTCGTACAAGCAGATGATCGGCGACACGAAGCATTGGCTTCGTCTCGTCGGCGTCGGTCTGCTCGCCTGTTGCGCCAACGTGCCGTTGGTGATGATCGCGACGGCCGCAGCCGCGATGCTTTTCCCGCACTGGTTAAGCCCTCCAGGCGACCTGCGCGAGGTGGTCCAGAACGCGCATTCGCCGTTGGGCGTCGCGCTCGTTTACGCATCTGCCGCGATCGTGGTGCCGCTTTTCCAGGAACTCACATACCGCGGCATGCTGTTCCCCGCGCTTTCACGGGTGCTAAAGAGCCCCACCCTGGGCGTGTTGCTCGCCGGCCTCCTCTTCGCCGTGGTACACCCATCAGGACCGCAGTCGTGGGCAGCGTTCATGGTGTTCGGGTGCACGGGGTGCATCGTCACACGCCTGACCGGTTCCCTGATCCCGGCGATGGTCGCCTATGCGGCCTTTTTCGGCGCAACCAATACCATTAGCCTTCTGCTCCTGAGATGACCGAACGCATCTACCTGGACCACGCGGCGACGACGCCTCTGCTGCCGGAGGCGGCCGAAGCGATGGCGCCCTGGCTGGGCGCCGAATGGGGAAACCCGAGCAGCCTGCACCAGGAGGGGCGACGCGCCCGAGCGGCGCTCGACGCCGCCCGCGAGACGCTGGCCGAAGCTCTCGGCTGCCGGTTCGGCGAGGTGGTGTTCACCTCCGGCGGCACCGAGGCGGGCAACCTGGCGGTGCTCGGCGTGGCGCTGGGCTGCGAGCAACCCCAACGCCGGCGCGTGCTGATCGGCGCGGCCGAGCACCACTGCATCCTCAACACGCGCAAGCCGCTCGAACGCCTCGGCTTCGCGGTCGAGCTGATCCCGGTGGACCGGTGCGGCCGCGTGCGGTTGGACGCGCTTGAGTCGATGCTCGGCGACGACGTGCTTCTGGTCAGCGCCATGCACGCCAACAACGAGCTTGGGACGCTGAACGACTGCGCGGCCATCGCCCAGCTAGCGGCCTCCTGCGGCGCGCTATACCATGCCGACGCGGTGCAGTCGTTTCCATCGGTCGCTCGCGAGCAGCTTGGCGCCAAGCTGATGAGCGTCTCTTCGCACAAGCTGTACGGGCCGAAGGGGGTCGGGGCACTCTGCGTCCGCTCCGGCGTGCCGATCGGTTCGGTTTTGGTCGGCGGCGGGCAGGAGCGCGGGCTTCGGGCGGGCACGGAGAACGTGGCCGGAATCGTCGGCTTCGCCGCGGCCGTTCGCGCTTGGCGCGCGCACCCCGGGTTTGCCGAACGCCGCCTTGCCGCGCGAGATGCCTTCGCCGAGGAGGCCAAGCGCTTGCTCGGCGACCGGTTGGTGGCCAGCGTGCCGCCCAACGTGCCCGCCCTGGACGGCCATTTCCACTGCCGTGTGCCGGGCGTGGCGGCGGAGGCGCTCATCATCCGGCTCGACCGCGCGGGCGTCGCGATCAGCGGCGGAGCGGCCTGCAGCAGTGGCAGCCTGCAACCCAGCCACGTGATGCTCGCCTGCGGTTACGCCCGCGACGAGGCGTACGAGGGGTTGCGGTTCAGCTTCGGCAAGGACAACACGCCCGACCAGGCCCGCGAGGCCGCCCAGCGTCTGGCCGAGGCGGTCGACGAGGTTATCCGAGTCTCCTCGGGGCGCTAGGCTGTCGCCTTTCGTCTGGTTTCGGTGGAACTCCCCTGGTCCAACGCTGGTAGGGGCGGGTCTGTGACCCGCCCGCGCGTGGCCTCCGTTCGCCGGAGAAACCTCCATCCTACGGGTGTCATCCCGAGCGGAGCGAGGGATCTCGGTCAAGACTTGGTCGCGCGCGGCGGTTGCTGGCCGAAGAAGCCCGCGTGTTCGTAAGCCTGTGGCTGCTGGCCTCCCCCTGCACCCCCTCCGCACGCCTCCGGCTACGGAGGGGGAAACGCCGGCCGTGGCGAAGGGTGCAACGCCGTAGCTGGCCTTGCGGTCCCCCCTTCACGCGTTGGGCACCGCAGGTCCGTCTGGTCCTTCGGACCGGGGTGCAAA
>CAZIIS010000124.1:0-8075 GCA_964539295.1 uncultured Fimbriimonadaceae bacterium
GCGGAGCCCCTGCTTAGTTGAGGGCCTGGCTGTGAGCGTAGGTGGCGCTGCGCTGCACCCACGCCATGAACTGGTCGTAGTTGTCGAGGACCTCGTGGGGCATCCGCACGTAGTCCTTCATCGGTTCTGCCTTCGGGTCGGCGCGCAGCAGTTCTGCGCCCGGCATGCTCAGCGCCGCCTGACGGTCCTCCGGCGAGAGCTTCAACCCGATCTCCTCCCCTACCAGGAATGCGAACATCTTCTCCCCACAATAGATTGCCATACCATTGAACATGCGTCGGGCCCGTACGTCAAGGCCCTCCGCCGCCTTCATCATCTGCTCGTAACGGATCGGTCGGTACACCATATGTCGTTCCTCACCTATCGCCGAGGTCGCGACAACTCGCAACCCACGGCCGGCGTCATCGCCCATAAAGCCTCCCTTAGGTTACCTGATTTGAAGCAGGACGAAAGCCCCGAGAGGGCTCAAGCACCCCTGCGGCAGGGTATTGGGTCGGGTGTAATAGGGGGCTTATTTCCCGGTTTCGGCCCGCAGGTAATGTTGGGAGATGCCGCGCAAGCGCCTGGTTCTGATCGATGGGTATAGCCTGCTTTTCCGCGCCTTCTATGGGACGCGGTTCCTGAGCACGACGGCCGGCCGACCGACCAACGCGTTGTTCGGTTTCACCAGCATGCTCTTCTCGCTGCTGCAGGAGCAGAAGCCGGACGCGGTGGTCGTGGCGCTGGACGCGCCGGGCAAGACCTTCCGCCACGCGGAGTACGCGGAGTACAAGGGCACTCGGCGGGAGACTCCGGCCGAACTCCGTTCGCAACTCCAGGAATCGCGCGCGCTTATCGAGGCGTTCAACATCCCCACGCTGGAGGCCACCGGCTACGAGGCCGATGACGTGGTTGGCGCCGTCAGCCGGTTGGCCGAGGCCAACGGCTACGACACCACGATCGTGACCGGCGACCTGGACGCGCTCCAGTTGGTCGACGATTGCGTGCAGGTGATGACCACCCGCAAGGGTGTGAGCGACGTGGTGGTCTATGGCCCCAAAGAGGTCCGCGAGCGGTACCAGTTCGACGCCGGGCTGGTGCCCGACTACAAGGCGCTCGTGGGCGACGCCAGCGACAACATCCCCGGCGTGCCCGGGATCGGGCCCAAGGGCGCGACCGAGCTCATCACGGCGTTCGGCGCGGTCGAGAACATGATCGAGCGCCTGGCCGAATTGCCCGAGAAGTACCGCAAGAAGATCGAGCCGAACGTGGAGACGATGCGGCGGTCCAAGTGGCTGGCGACCATTGTGCGGGACGCCCCGATCGAGTACGATTTCGCTCCCTACCAGATGCCGGAGGAGCACATCCAACGGGCCGAGGCGATGATGCAGGAGTTGGAGTTCCGGCAGCACGCGCGGCGGGTGCGTACAGTGCTGGGGCGCTACATGACCGGCGAAGCCGCGAAGGCGGAACCCGTGGCGGTCGTGAGCCAGCCGGTGGAGGCACGGCTTGCGCCCGCGCCTTTGGCGTTCGACGCCCTCAAAGCGTGGGTTGCGGGCCGGCCCTACGCGGTCGTGTTCGAGGAGGGCGCGGCGCAGCTCTCGATGTTCGAGGAGGCGGCGCCGAGCCAAGCCTACGTGGCGGTGGGGAACGAGGTGCGCCGTGCGCCCGCAGAGGCGGCCACGCGCCTTTTCGGTGAGGACCCGTCGCTGGCCGTGGTGCATGACGCCAAGCCGCTCTACCACAAGGTTCCGCCCACACTGACTCCGCCGCGGTTCGACTCGATGCTGGCCGGATACGTGTTGCAGTCGGGCCGTTCCGGCTACGCGCTTTCTAGCCTGGCGCAGGGCTATCTGGACGCGGCCGTCCCCGAGCGGCCGGAGCAGCGCGCGGTGGCGCTCGGCATGCTTGAACCGGCGATGCGCGCGCGGCTATCGCAGGAGGGCCAAGCCAGGGTTCTCGACGAGATCGAGCTTCCGGTCATGCCGATCCTCGCCGAGATGGAGCGGCTCGGGATCGAGGTCAGCGGCGAGGTGTTGGAGCAGTTCTCCCGCTCGCTCGAATCGGACATCGCCGGGGCCCAGCAGCGCGCCTGGGAGATGGCCGGCACGGAGTTCAACATCGGTTCGCCGAAGCAGATCGGCGAGGTGCTGTTCGAGAAGCTTCAGATCCCGGGCCCCAAGAAGACGAAGACCGGCTACGCGACCGGCGCCGAGGTGCTCAACGACCTCGCCCCGAGCTACCCGATCGTCACGGAGATCCTCACCTGGCGCGAGTTGACCAAGCTCAAGGGGACGTACGCGGACGCGCTTCCCAAGATGATCGTGGACGGGCGAATCCACACGACGTTCAACCAGGCCGTGGCGGCGACGGGCCGGCTCAGCAGCAACGACCCCAACCTGCAGAACATCCCGATCCGCACGGAGTTGGGCCGGCAGATTCGCAAGGCGTTCGTGGCGCGGCCCGGCTACGTGCTGGGCTCGTTCGACTACTCCCAGATCGAGCTTCGCGTGTTGGCGAGCATGTCCGGCGACAAGGCGCTCGTGGAGGCGTTCCGGACGGGCGCGGACGTGCATGCGGCGACCGCCGCGCTGATGTTCGGGCTGGAGCCGGGCCAAGTGACGAAGGACCAACGGGGCCAGGCCAAGATGCTGAACTACGCGGTCCTTTACGGCGTGACCGACTACGGCTTGGCCGCGCAGTTGGGCAGCGGCTTCTCGATCTCCGAGGCCAAGGAGCTGATCCGTCAGTACCGGGAGCGCTTCCCGGCGGTTCTCGAGTTCATGAACGGGGTCGTGGAGGACGCGCGGCGCAGGGGGTTCACAACGACGCTTTGCGGTCGCCGGCGGTACTTCCCCGAGATCCACACCGCCAACCGCCCGATGCGTCAGTACGCGGAGCGCCAGGCGATGAACGCGCCGATCCAGGGGACCTCGGCCGACATGATCAAGCTGGCGATGGTGCGTGCGCGCAAGGTGCTTGGCGACGGGCCCACGCAGATGATCCTGCAGGTTCACGACGAACTTCTGTTCGAGATGGCGCCGGGTTACGAGGCGTTGGTAGGGCCGTTGCACGAGGCGATGGTGTCGGCCTTGCCGCTCGAGGTGCCGGTGGAGGCCGACGCGAAGTTCGGCCAGAACTGGCTCGACATGAGCGCGCTCTAGGGCTTGCGGGCCACACGGAAAAGCGCCCGGGTTCGTTCGAACCCGGGCGCTTTGGTTGTTGGCCAAGTTAGTTCGCGTTGAGGATGCGGATGCCGGCGCGGTCGAGGATGTAGAGGATATTCGCGACCGCGTTAACCTGCGTGAAGTCGAGGTTGCCGCTGTCGGGCACCCAGACGATGTCACCGGGCATCAGCGCCACGTTCTGCGTGGAGTCGCCGCGCCGGACGAACTTCACCAGGTCGACCTCCATCCGGAGGTAGTTGCCGGGCTGGCCGGGCTGCTCGCGGATGATGAGCGTCTTGCTCAGCTTGGAGCGGTAGGCCACGGGCCCGCGCGCAAGCGAAATCGCGTCGTACGCCGTCATCGGCTCTTTGTAGGGGTAGGTGCCGGGGGCGGTGACGTTGCCGGCCACGATGACGCGGAGCTTGGTCTCCTCGGGGACGATCAACTCGTCGCCGTCCTGGACCGTGTAGTTCTGCGACGTGTCGCCGCGGATCAACATGGCGTAGAGGTCGATCGGGATCAGCTCGGGCGAACCGGCGTGACGCAAGGTGGCGCGGCGCAGGTCGGCGCGATCGACGACGGTGCCGCCGCCCATGTTGAGCAACGAAAGTAGGGTGTCGCCGGGGCGGACCTCAAAGGTACCGGCGCGGTTCACAAAGCCGCCGACGGAGGCCCGAACGGGGCGGTACTTCTCCATCGTGACCGACACGATGGGGTCGCGAAGCCGGAGCTTCTTGATGTACTCCTCGCGCAGGTCGGCTTCGAGCTCGGCAGTGGTCTTCCCTTGGGCTCGGACAATGCCGATGAACGGCGCGCTAATGTTGCCATCGCGTCCGACCGGGACCAGAGCGGCGATCTGCTGATCGTTGTAGATCTGGATGCGGATGACGTCTTCCGGCTGCAGGCGGTACGTGCCCTCCTGCGCGGTTGCGGGAACCGCGAAGGCGACCATCGCCAGTGTGCAAATAAGAACGATAAGTGCTTTCACTGAGGTAATCCTCGCGTCCGTGCGACCCTGGGTCGAGATCTTCTGCCTATTATACCAATCCATCCGAATGGTGTTTACCTGTTCTTCGCATGCCTTCTATCACTAGAGTGAACTCGCCACGCCTCGGCACCTCGTCCTCGGTGGGCAGTGCCGGCAACTCGCCGCGCCATATCTGCTGATGGCTCTTCGTTAATTCTCGGCAGATAGCGTACCTTCTTGAACCCAATACCTCTGCGCATGTAGCCAGCAGCTTGTCGATTCGCGTGGGCGCCTCGAAAAGAACCAGCGAGAGGGTGGACTCGGCGAACGGCTCCATCGCTTGGCGCATGGCGCCCGGCTTGCGGCCGAGAAAGCCGAGAAAGGCGAAGCGCTGCGCGAAAAAGCCGCTCAGCATGAGGGCGGTGGTGACCGCGCTGGGGCCGGGCGCGCCGTCGACGGGGATTCCCCGCGCGTAGCATTGGTCCACGAGGTCGGCGCCGGGGTCGCTGACGCCGGGGGTTCCTGCGTCCGAGAGAATGGCGGCCGAAAAGCCTTCGGCCAGTTGGGCCACGTACTGCTCGACCTTGAAGGGGGGAGTGTGCTCGTTCAGCACGCGCATCGGCTTCTTCAGGCCGAGCGCCGAAGCGAGCTTGCCGCTCACGCGGGTGTCCTCGACGATCCAGAACTCGGCCTCAGCAAGGGCCTGTCGGACTCGGTCCGACAGGTCCCCGAGGTTGCCGATCGGGCCGGCAACCACCGTGAGGCGGCCGCCTTCGCCCACGGGCTACTGGCCTCCGGCGGCTTTGGGCGCCGGGGCCTTGGCGGCCTTGTGCGCCGAAGCCTTTTCCTCGGCCTGCTGCTTCAGGTTGGCCTCGTTCTCCTTGCGGATCTCCTCCTCGGCCTCCTTCTGCGCCTTGGCCTCTTCGGCCTTGATCTCGGCCTGAGTCTTCTCGTCCTCGGCCTTATCCTTGTGCCAGCGGTCGAGCTCCTTGCGGACCGGAGCGGCCATCTCGGCGGTGAAGACGCCGGCCTTCACGCCCTTGTCGAGGCGGGCCTGGATGTCGCCGCAGAGCTTGACGGCTGCGGGGCCGAAGTCGCGGTTGGTTTCGGCAGCCATCTGCAGGTGCTGGATCGCCTGCTCGCCGTCCTTGTGGGCCATCAGCAGGTCGGCCAGGGCGAGCCGGACGGTGTAGCTTTCCTTGTACTCCAGCACGGCGCTCATGACCTCGACGCGGGTCTCGTACTCCTGCTCCTTCTCGGCCGGGCTGAGCATTCCGCAGTAGGTTTCGAAAGCCGTGAACCGCGCCAACGCCGTGACCTGGTCGCCGATCGGGTCGTCAAGCGTGGCGGCCTCTTCGGCGAACGCCTTCAGCTTCTCCTTGGCTTGCGGGCCGAACGCCGAGGTCCGCATGAAGTCGGAAAGCTCGTAGGCGAGCTTGTACGCCGGGCTCTTCCACTCCATCGCCTTCGAATCGAGCAGCTTCCGGCGTTCGTCCACGATGCGCTGCGACGCCATCTGCTGGCGATAAGCCTGCGCGAAAAGCGACTTCTGCTGGGCGAACTCCTTGGGCACGCCCGGCTCGACCTTCACGAGTTGGAAGATGGTCGGAACGCCGAACTCCTTGACGACCGCGCTGGTCTGACCGGGTTTGAGGTCGAGCAGCGGCTTCAGGTCCGGGCTGGTAACGATGGCCTGGCGCGACAGGCGGGTGGGTTCTTTCGGGGCGCCGGGGGCGTACTTCGCCATCGCGGCCTCGAACGTGGCGCCGCCCTGGATTTCGGCGAGCGCCTTCTCGGCCTGCGTCTCCTGCTCCTCGGTGGTCAAACCCGCCTTCTGGAAGCTCAGGCGCCGCACAACGAACTGGTCGAAGGCGCGCTTGAGCGTTTCGTCGTCGACCGCGACCGACGACTCGTATTTGGCGAGGAGCGCCTTCTCAACGAAAGAGCCGATCACGTTCGGGCGCATCTTGGGGTCCTGCAGAGCTTTGCGGACCTCGGCCATCTTCTGCTCCCGGATCGTCGCAAGGTCCTTGCCTCCCGTCATTTTGAGGATGGCCGCTTGGAAGTCGGCATCGCTGGCGTCCGGCTTCAGTTGCTTGGCGGCGATCATCTTCTGCTTCTCCACCAGAACCGACTGGTCGAACGCGGCGCCCACGTTCTTGAGGACGTCGTCGTCGGTGACCGCAACGCCGCTCTGCTTGGCCAACGCCGCGTTGACGGCCTCGTCCACCACTTGGTGGAGCGCCATCGACACGATTCCGAACTGCAGGCGCGGCTCGTCGGTGTCGCCGCCCTCGGGAAGGCCCCGCGACAGGTTCGTCATCACGTCGTTAATCTGCTTTTCCGTGATCTGGTTCCCGGCGACGACGGCGACGATCTGTGCGGGCGCCTGGTCGCCCTGGGCGCCGCCGTGGAAAAGGGACGTGCACGAACCCGTGTACAGCAGGCCGATCGCGCAGAGGAACATGACGCCCCAGGCGATCACCTGGCAGCCCCGGTTGGACATTAGCTCGCGGATTCTGGATATCGACAACAAAGAGGCACCTTCGCGGATTAGGCCCTGAGTATGACACGGCGTAGCGGCCAATGTTTGGTCCCGCACCCTTGACTAGTAGACATCAATGCGTCATAATGGTTCGCAAAGGGTAAACCCGTTTTGCCCAAGGAGCGCAAACTTGGCTAAAGGTTTGACCAAGCGTCAGGAGTCGATCCTGCAGTTCGTGCTGGATTACGTTCAGGCCGAGGGCTATCCGCCTTCGATTCGGGAGATCGGCAACCACTTTTCGATTGGCTCTCTGCGCGGCGTGACCGTGCACCTGGACGCGCTCGAACGCAAGGGGTACATCGAGCGTAGCAACACGCCCCGCTCAATCAAGATCGTCCACCCGGCGTACCAGCCGGGGCGCAAGGTGACGATGCTGCCGCTCGTGGGGCAGATCGCCGCGGGTGCGCCGATCCTGGCGCAGGAGCACGTGGAGGACCTGATCCCGGTTCCGAGCGACATGGTTCGGAACATCGAGGGCGCGTTCCTTCTTCGGGTCCGGGGCGACTCGATGACCGGCAGCGGCATTCTGCCTCGCGACCTGGTGGTGGTGCGCCCGCAGCCGACCGCCAACCACGGCGAGTTGGTGGCCGTCATGGTGGGCGACGAGGCGACGGTGAAGACCATCCACTTCGAGGCCAAGCAGGCCAAGCTTGTCGCGAGCAACCCTGCGTATGACCCGATCGTGGTCGATTTGGAGGACGTGCGCATAGTCGGCCGGATCGTCGGGTTGATTCGCGATTACGAAGGAATGGCGTTCTAGGCCGGCATTGTTCTAGCGATCGGCGACGACGGCGCGGGTACGCTCCGCCGCATGAAGGTGTTCATCTCGGCCGACATCGAGGGCGTTACCGGCCTCGTGGCCTGGTCGCAGTGCGGGGGCCCCGGCGGCGACTGCTACGACTACGATTTCGCCCGGCGGATGATGGCGCACGACGTGAGCGCCGCGGTCCGGGGAGCGCGCGCCGCCGGCGCGGAGCAGATCGTTATCAAGGACTCCCACGGCAACAGCAAGAACCTTCAGATCGACAGCCTGCCGGCGGGGGTGGAGCTGATCTCGGGCTATGGGGCGCTGACCGACGGCATGATGATCGGCGTGGACGCCACCTTCGATTGCGCGGTGCTGGTCGGGTACCACGCGATGGCGGGCACAGCCGGCGCGGTGATGGAGCACACGATCAGCGGCGCCGTTCACGCCGCCGCTCTGTACGAACGGGAGATTCATGATCTTTTCGGCTTACGGCCGGAAGGGCATCCGGATCCCAAGCGTTTGGTGTTCCACGGCAACTGGCCGGAGGGACAGCATCCGCTGCGCCGTGATTTCGATCGAAGCTGCCGGCTGCCGCGGGCGCAGGAACCGATCCGTTTTACTCATGTCGAAGGCGAAGGCGTCTTTGAGATCCCGGTCGGGCCGGTGCAC
>CAZIIS010000125.1:0-8068 GCA_964539295.1 uncultured Fimbriimonadaceae bacterium
AAAGCCATCCTTCGCATCCAGGGAATGGTGAAGACCATCCGAGAAGCGTCGACCGAACATCAGGCGGCAGGTGTTTTCGTCGAAGATCACGACCTCCTCGCCGCGCACCACGTAGTCCACGTTCTTGTCGAACAGCGCGTACGCTTTGACCGAGGCGCCCACGTGGTGGAACAGCATCGGCTCGTTGGCGATGTTGTCGATCCCCATCTCCTCCTCGACGAAGTCCATGCCCTCCTCGGTCAGGCTGGCGCTATGGTTCTTCTTGTCGGAGGTGTAGTGGACCTCCGGCTCCATCTTCCGCACGATCTTGTCGACCACCTTGTAGACCGACACGTCCTGCATCGAGGGGCCGCTGATGATGTGCGGCGTGCGCGCCTCGTCGATCAAGATCGAGTCGACCTCGTCGATGATCGCGTAGTTCAGTTCGCGCATCGAAAGGCCGGAGACGTCGTACGCCATGTTGTCCCGGAGGTAGTCGAATCCGAACTCGTGGTTCGTGCCGTACGTGATGTCGCACAGGTACGCCTCACGGCGCGTGCACGGCCGCAGCTTCATGTACCGCGGGTCCTCGTGGGCGAAGCTCGGGTCGTAGATGTAGCTGCCGCCCAGCTCGTCCGAATCCGGGCTCTGGCCCTGGATGACGCCGATCGTCAGGCCCAGGGAGTGGTAGATCGGGCCCATCCAGACCGCATCGCGGCGGGCCAGGTAGTCGTTCACCGTCACCAGGTGGGCGCCCTTGCCGCTCAAGGCGTTCAGGAACATCGCCGGCACGGCGACGAGCGTCTTGCCCTCGCCGGTCTTCATCTCGGAGATGCGTCCCTGGTGCAGAACCACCGCGCCGGTCAACTGCACGTCGAACAGGCGCATCCCCAAGGTGCGCCGGCCAACCTCGCGGCAGACCGCGAACGCCTCGGGCATCACGTGCTCCAGCGTTTCGCCGTTCTGCACGCGGGCTCGCAGTTCCATCGACTTGGCCTTGAGCTGCTCGGCGGACATCGCCTCGCAATCGGGCTCAAGTTCGTTAATCGTGTTCACGATCGGCTGGATGGCTTTGACATCCCGGTCGCTCGTGTCAAATAGCTTTCGTAGTACTTCCAACATGGGCTTGCGTGACTGTTAAGTCGGGTTCGAAATCGGGATCGGAGGCATCGCGCGCAGGCGGCCCCGTAGGGACGCGTCTCTGCCCGCCATGCTCGGCAACACGCGGTCGATGACGCCGGCAAGCCCGATCAGGCAGCCGGCGAGACGCACGGACCGTCTCGGGACCGAACGCAAGCGGCGTAACCCCGTGCGGTTCGCCCGGGTGGGGCATGGTGGGGTCGCTCCGGCGAGATCGCCGGACCTACGCCGGAAGGCTCCTCCGTCGGGCCGGCCAGAAGCAGCGCGTCGACCGTGGAGAGCAGCAACGACCACACGACCAACCTGCCGGTGCGAACTGCCGTGATGCGGCACGCTGGGGTACATTCGCCCTTGGCCGCGGCCGTCGGGCGCGAGGGGCTCATACCGAGCCGCTGGGCGTGGTTCGCGTGCTCTGCCCACTGAACCAAGGCCCTGACGCGATGCGGCATGGCCTCAGGGCTGATCCCGCCCTGCACCAGCAACAACACCACGGCCGGAAGCCAGTTCAGCATGTTTCGACGCTCTCCCCATTATAGTCGCCTCGGGCGATTCGCCGTTTGCCTGAGCGCGATCGCTTGGGTCTGCTCCGCTGGGTCCACTGCGGCTTGGGCCCGCAGCGGCGCCGTCGCCGGGGCCTCGCCGACCTCGCCGCCGACCATCGACGGGCGGCTCGACGACGCCGAATGGGCCTCCATGCCGGGCGGGGAGGGGTTTGTCGACCATCAGGATGGGCGTCCGGCGCCCCGCGACGCCAAGTTCTGGCTCGGTTACGACGAGCATTTCGTCTACTTCGCCGCCCGGCTCGCCTGCGACCCCGGCCAGTTGTCGGCGGACGAGTTCCGCAACAACGCCAGCCTTTCGGGCAACGATTCCGTTTCGCTCAAGCTGGACACCTTCGGCACGCTGCAGGACGCCAACCGCTTCACCATCAACCCCCGGGGCGCCAGCAGCATCGCCATCGCCGGCGGGCGGGCCGCGAAGGCGGAGTGGTTGGGCGAGATCGCCTCGGCGGGGCGCATCACCCCCACCGGATGGGAGGTCGAGGCCCGCATTCCGTGGGGCATCATGCCGCTGCCCGCCCCCGGCGCGCGAGACCTCCGGTTCAACGTCGACTGGTACACCAGCGTCGATCAGCGCCAGTACTCCTGGCGCTACACCCAGGTCGACAAGGAGGCGATGGGCGCCTGGCGCAACGTCGAGGTTCCCAGGGTCGGGCGGGCCCGTTCGATGAGGCTCCTGCCTTACGTCTACGGCGCGGCCGACCGAGACGGCGCCCCGGTGCTGAGCTCGGGACTCGACCTCAAGACCGCCCTCGGCCCCCAAGCCATGCTGGTCGGCACGGTGTCACCGGACTTCCGCAACATCGAGAACCAGATCCTCTCGGTCGACTTCAGCTACTTCGAGAAGCTCGCCGGGGAGTCGCGCCCGTTCTTCCAGGAGGGGGCCGACTACCGAAACACCGGTTACGACCATCGGTTGTTCGCCAGCCAGCGCCTCGGGAGCTTCGACTGGGGCCTCAACGCCTACGGCAGCATCGGCGATCGGACCCGGTTCGGCGCGTTGGCCACCGTCGACGCCGGGGACGACCGCTGCGCCGTCGCTTCGCTCACCCACAAAGCCGACCGAAACCTGGACGTCTCGGGCGCGTTCGTCAGCTTCCAGCGGCCCGGCGCCGTGAACAACTCGGGGCAACTGCGCGTCGATGGCCGGTACGGGGCCTACACCGTATGGGCCGGCACGCAGATGACCTCCGACCAGGTGGAGGGCCAGGGCTTCCGCAACAACGTCGGCTTCGGCCACGACTCCGGGGCGATCTCCTTCAACATGGAGTTGGCCGAGATCACCTCCTCCTTCTACCCCCGCGCCGGCTACTCGCCCGAACGCGACCTGCGCGGCGTCACGAGTTCGTTCCAGTGGTTCCAGCAACACCCGCGGGGCGGCGTGATGGAGTCCGCCGTGGGCCTCTTCGGAACCAGCTACGGACGCTGCGGGGGCGGCAAGTACCGCGACAAGGTCGGCGTCTCGACCTCCACGACCTGGCGCGACGGAACCGACCTCGACCTGACCGCCATGTGGGAGAAGTTCCTTGACTTCGACGACCGCCTGCTCTCCGTAAGCCTCGAACGGCCGCGAAACCACCCGACCCGCCACTGGCAGGTGGACTGCTCGTGGGGCGTCCGGCAGGAGCAGGATTACCGCGACCTAAGCGTCGGCCTTTTGTATCGGCCATGGCGCCGGATGCAGGTGAATGTACGAGCAGAGTCCGTTCGACACTTTGACAACCGGGAGCAGATTGTTGGCAGCTTCAACCTGGATTTGGACAAATATCAGTCAATAGGCGGGCGCATCGTTCGCTACGATGACAAGTGGAACGGCTACGTCTCGTTCCGCCGCAGCGGCGGCCGGGGGTCCGAGTTCTATGTGATCCTCGGCGACCCCAACGCCGAGACGTTCCAGACTCGCCTTACGCTCAAAGCGAACTGGCCGCTCGAGATCCGCTACTGACGGGCCGTCCTCCCGATCCCACGCCACCCTGGTAATTATACTGGGTTTGTGGCTCAGGTCGTCTGCCTATGTGGGTTCAGGCATGCAAACAAACTATTCTTGCTATATCATTCATTTGTATTCCTGGTCGGCAACCGTTACCAATACGGGCGCCTTGGATTCCTGGGACGATGTTTTGGCGTTCCCTAGGAGATGAATAGATGAATCGGACGATCCTCATCGCATTAGCTTGTGTCACCACCGTCGGTTCCGCCTACGCGCAGACGATCACCGACTTCGAGTCATACACGCCGCCTACGTGGGACGGCGCGGTCATGTTCCGCCAGCCAACCTTCTCGGGTAGCACCAACGCGAACATCCTCACCGACCCGAACATCTGCCACGTCGACAAGCCGGCGGGCGGCATCGCGGGCAACACGACGAACGTGCTGCTCACGAAGTTCAAGTTCGTGTCCTCCGCGGCGTCCAAGTGGCTGCGCCTGTCAACCTACAACACACCGGACCTGCCCAACCCGGCGGTCGACTTCTCGAAGTACCTGTTGTTCGACATCTACACGGATGTTGACGTGCACATCGCCATCGGCCTTCGCGAGACCAACACCACCGCCGCGATCGGTGGGAACGGCGGGGCGGCCGGCGGCATCGAGATGATCGCCAACAACCCGCTCGGCTCCAACAGCGGTCCGGACGGCGGCGATTTGATCACCGCGGGCGCTTGGCACACCTACGCGATCAACATCGGCGCGGTCGGCAAGGCCGGCGGCCCCTACATCAAGGGCTTTGCTGGTGCGACTGCAGACGGCGTGCTGACCTCCACCACCGGCAAGGGCGCGCTGGAGCACATCGCGATCCAGGCTGCCGGCGGCGATGGCCCCTACACCATCTACATGGACAACTTCCGCCAGGCGGACTGCGTGCCGGAACCGGCGACGCTCGCCGCCCTCGGCCTCGGCCTGACGGCGCTCATCGCTCGCCGCCGACGCTAAGCGCGGTAGCAACCCAACAGAAAACCCCCCGCCCATCGGCCGGGGGGTTTTCGTGCGCCTGGAACCCCTTGCGCGCTGCGCTCAGCCCGCGTTACTTCGAGCGGCGCAGCGAACCGCGCCACGCAACCATCTCCTGCAGGTACGACCTCCCGGCCCTCACCAAGCCTTCGTATCTGGTCCCCGAAGGCGCTTTGCTCAGAAACAGCTCGAACGACGCGATACACGCGTCCCCGTCGGCCTTTGCCTTCGTCAACGTGAAAAGGTTGTACTGAATCAGGCCTATGTTGAACAGGTGGCCCGGGTCCTCCTTCGACATCGCGCTCGCCTTCTGGGCATACGTGACAGCCTCTCGGACTTCCGCCGCCTTGCGGCTCCAACTCAACAACAGCGCCACCTTGTTCGTGACGACCACATCGTCGGGCCTCACGCGGAGGAGTTTCTTGCCCACGTCAGCAAGTAGCGAGGCACTTCCCTGGGATCCGGAGTTTGGTTTCCCACGGAGGCGCTTCATGGGCTCACCAGTCGGGTAATGCACATTCTCAATCAAAAACAATACCTTCGCGTAGCTGTATGGATATGGCGACGTGAACCTGGCCATCGCCTTCGCGGGTTCCACGAGGCTATCCGTCGGAACGAGGCATCTGCTCACAGCCAAAAGCGCAACGTAGCCCCATCTGAACTGGCAGATTGCCGCGTTTGGGTGCGCGAGCGCCTCCTTTTTCACCTCTTCCAGAACCTTCACCGGCGAATTCCGCGAGCGTAACCGCTTCCCCAGGGTCGTCCACGCCTCCGCATACGGGCGGTCATCGCCGCCGATCTGCACCGAATGCAAGGCGAGGGTGCTCTTGGTAGGAGGCACCTGGAAGTACACGGGCTCGGGTTCCTTGGGTGGCGCGGCATACGCCGCCGCACCGGCGAGCACCACGAAGCAACCCACACCGATAAGCCGACACGCATAGCATTTGAAATCCGTCATGTGTCACCCGTCGGCGCCTTGGGCGCCGTTCGCGGGCCTCCGCAAGGCCGGTTGGCGGAGAAGCCAGGCGCGGAACGCCATCGGCTCTCGCCGCAAGCCGAGCGGCGGCGCGCTGTTACGATCATACATGCATACGGCCAGTGACAGTAGCGTTCCATGCGCCTGTGATTGCAGGATCTGCCAAGCTACCGACGTTCTCAAGCCCGCTGGGGACTTGCCGTCTAGATGACCGCCCGCTGCGCCCGGGCGCCGTCCTTCGACGGGCGTATCGGCTTCACCGCGGCGACGGACTCCGGCTCCAGGTCGAGCAGCTTCAGCCAGTCCTCGACCGAGTCCGACTTCGGGAAGATCTCGTTCTCCCGGTACTCCGCGGCGATCGCCTGGCGCACGTCCTCCGGCGACACCCCGTGCTCGCCGACCGGGTCGGCGATCGCACGGCGGATCGCCGCGTCCTTGGCGCGGTCTACCACCGACTTGATGAGCGCCCCGCTCACCAGGTCCTTCCAATGCAGCACGTCGTTCGTGCCGTTGTGAAGCGCCACCTTCACGAACTCGGTTTCGCGGACCTTCCGCCACAGAAAGGCGACCGCCGCTTCGATCAGCGCCTGCCGAGCGCCCGCCGCGTCCCCCTCGTGCTCGGCCAACCACGCCGGGTCCAAAGGCAACCGCTCGTGAAGGTAGATACAGAACACCGCGCGCGCTGCGTCGTGGTCCGGCCGGCAGATCTTCACCTTGCGGTCGATCCGTTCCGGGCGCAGCACGGCGGGATCGATATAGTCCGGCCGGTTGCTGGTGATGATCAGCACCACGTTCTCCAGCGAAACCAACCCGTCCATCTCGGCGCAGAACTGCGGTACCACCGTGTTGCTGATGTTCAGCCATCGCCCGCTGGAGCGCGTCCGCAGGATCGACTCGGCCTCGTCCAGGAACACCACCACGAGCTGCCCCTCCTTGGCCCGCTCGCGAGCGGTCGCGAAGATCTCGCGCACCATCCGCTCCGTCTCCCCGAGCCACATGTTCAGGATCTTCGGGCCGCTGATGTGCAGGAAGCACTCCTTCACCTGCCGCCCCACGCGCCCCGAATACTCCTTGGCCAGGTTGTAGGCGGTCGCCTTGCCGATCAGCGTCTTCCCGCACCCCGGTGGCCCAAACAGCAGAATCCCTTTGATCGGCTTCTTGTCGAACCGGCGGTACAGCTCGGGGTAGAGCAACGGCTGCTCGATGGTGTCGCGAATCAGCCGGATCGCCTCGTCCTGCCCGCCGATCGCCTCCCAGCGGGTCTCCTCCACCTCCTCGACGAAGTAGTCCAAGGTTTCCTGTTTCTGGAAGTGCTCCACCGCTACCCGCCCGGCGGCGTCCAGCATCACCTCATCGCCCGCCCGGACCTCCGTCGTCCGAAGCGCATCGGACCGCGCCACCAGCTTCCCCTGTTGGTTGGCCGGATCGCTGCCCACGCGCAACCGCCCGTCCTCCAGGACCTGCTGAACCTTGGTCAGCAGCCCGCCATGCCCGCCGGGCGCAAGACCGACCACCGCGAACGCCTCGTTAAGCGTCACGCGCGCCCCCGGAACCAGACCGGCGGCGTCCATCATCGGGTCGACCAGGGCCAGGTACTCGCCGTCGCCGAGGGCGACCAGCACCCGGTCCGGCTCGACCACCCGCAGGCACACGCCGATACGGTTGGCCGGAGAGGTGAGCTTGGCGTAGGCCTCCTCATACTCGGCGAGCATGCGCGCCTGCTCGGCCCGCTCTTTCTCCTCCCGTTCGAGTTCGGAGGAGAGCGCCGAGAGGTAGTTCCGCAGCTTGGCCTCCGACTGAGGCGCCTGTTCCATCGCCTTGGCCAGGAGTTGAGCGACGCGTCCGCTGGAACCGAGGCCCATACCGGATTCTACGTCCGCCAGGGCCGGCCGACGCCCGGCGCCCTAGCGCCCGTCGGTGAAGCCCGCGCCCGGTTTGCCGACCCAAAGCGGCGTGCCGCTGCGCTCGCAAAGGCCGCGGTACGCCTCGAGCAACGCCTCGGCGGCGGCACGGGCCGGGTCGTGGATGGCGGCCACGGTGGCCGCGGCATGGAACTCCTTGCCCTCGAGGACGAGCCGCGCCACGACCGTGATCATCTCCGTGCTGTCGCCGCTCTCCGTGGCAACCACGTCGTCGATGAAGAGCGCCACCCCGGGCCGCAGACGCTCGATGGCGTTGGCGGCCGCCCGCACCACCGATTGGAGCGCCGTCTTCTTGCCGCGCACGTCCACGCCGGTGCCGATGTGCTCGCCCAGGCTGACGGACACCGTGGTGGGCGCCGACGGGTTGCTTTCGTCGAGCGAAACGAGCATCACGCCCGCGTCGGTCCGTTGCGGCTCCGCCGCGACCTCGGCCTTCACCGCCGCCGTCTCGGGCGCCCGCATTCGCGGCGTGTCGGTCTCGCGCCGTGCCGCCGCCCTCACCTTCTGTGCCAAGCAGTCGTCGCTCGCGAGGTCGATGAGGT
>CAZIIS010000126.1:0-8051 GCA_964539295.1 uncultured Fimbriimonadaceae bacterium
CGAATACCGGCCTCCCCCTGCACCCCCTCCGTACGCCTTCGGCTACGGAGGGGGAGGACGCCGCGGCCAAAGGCGGCCTCGCGTGCGCTTTGTCCTTCGGACCGGGGTGCACAAGACATCACCCCGGCCACCCTGTTGAACCCCTCGGGAGGTGCGACCCCGGCCTGGCTGATCGCTGCCACCCCCCACCAGAGGTCAGGGCGCAGGCAATACCCTGCCCCCATTCACAGCCAGAACAGAGGTGCGGCGTGCTCGACGTCCTGGGCTCCAACGACCCGCCCCGGTTCACCCGCGGCTCAGAGGGCGAAAGCCGCGCCCAGAAAACGCCAAGGCGGCCCGTCGCGTAACGCGACGGACCGCCGATGTTGCTCCGCGAAACGGGCTCGCTTACTTGGCGTAGGCGGCGGCCACGACCTTCTGCGCGGCCTGCTGCATGGTGGTGGCGCCAATGATCTTGGTGCCTTCGAGGATCTTCAGACCCTCCTCCGCGCCGGTACCCTCGATGCGCGCCACGACCGGAACGTTCACATCCATCTCGTTCAGCGCCTTCAGGATGCCCTTGGCCACTTCGTCGCACCGGGTGATGCCGCCGAAGATGTTGATCAGAATGCCCTTGACGTTCTCGTCCATCAGAACGAGCTCCATGCATTCCTTGACCCGCTCGGCCTGCGCGCCGCCACCCACGTCGAGGAAGTTCGACGGGCGTCCGCCCGCGGCGTTCACCTCGTCCAGCGAGCACATCACGAGGCCCGCGCCGTTGCCCATGATGCCGATGTCGCCACCCAGGTGCACGTAGGCGATGCCCCGCTTGGAGGCCTCGGCCTCGATCGGGTTCTCGGCGCTCGCCGCCGACGTCGCTGCGTACTGCTTGTGCCGGTACAGTGCGTTCTCATCGATGCCGACCTTCGCGTCGGCCGCAAGAAGCCTGCCGTCCGGGGTCCATGCCACCGGGTTGATCTCCACCAGGTCGGCGTCGCTCTCGATGTACGCCTTGATCAGCTTCTTGATCATGGCGACCATCTGGCGCTGCGCCTTGGCCGGGATCTTGGCCTTGACCACCGCATCCCGCACTTCGTAGTCGTCGACGCCCCACGCCGGGTCGACGTGCAGCCGCACGATCGCCTCGGGCTTGGTCTTCGCGACCTCTTCGATCTCCATGCCGCCTTCCTTGGAGATCATCACAACCAGCCGCTGCTCGGCGCGGTCGAGCAGAACGCTCAGGTAGTACTCCTCGGCGATGTCGATCTGCTCGGCGACCAGCACCTTCTCGACGATCATCCCCTGCGGGTTTTGGATGCTGACCAGCTTCTTGCCGATCAGCTCTTTGGTGAACGCCGCCGCGTCGTCCGCGTTGTCGAACAGCTTGACGCCGCCGGCCTTGCCGCGGCCGCCCATCAGCACCTGGGCCTTGACGACGACCTTCCCGCCGAACTCCTGAGCGATCGCGCGCGCCTCCTCAGGGTCCGTCGTCGGGCGGCCGCCGGGTACCGGCACACCGAACTTGGCTAGAAGTTCTTTGGATTGGTATTCGTGGAGCTTCATGTTGGACTCATGTTACCGCGGCTACAGCCTGTCCCGGGGACGGTTTCGCCCTTACTCGCCGACGCCGTTGAAGTTCCGGTCCATCGACGCCGGGTCGGCGCCCTCCCCCTTCAAACCGAGGCGCGAGGTCACCTTCACGTGGCCGTCCAGCCAGGCGACGATCGTCTTGTCCTTGTCAAAACGCGACCAGATCTGCCCCGTCGAGTGAGGTTTGTCCGCCGGCCCCGACCAGGCGTAGCGCCGGTCGCAAACGCCGTTGGTCGGCCCGCACGGCGGGTAGAAGCGGGCGTAGCCCACCGGGTTCTGCACCAGTTCGTGCGTCGTCGAGCTGGTCAGGCCCATCATCGTCGCCTCGGCGAACGCCACGGTGCCCGCCGGCCGCGCGATCTCGCTGGCGTTGCGCCCCACGAAGTGGTACGGCATCGGGTTCGTGCCGTTCGGGTCGGGCGACATGATCCTCGCGGAAAGGTAGAACGCGTTGTAGCCGTAGCTCGAGTTGGCGCCCACGATCAGCAGGTGGTATGGGTTGCGCATATCGAACCGGCCATAGCCGTCCACGGAGAGGGTCGGGTCGTCCGCAGTGTCCGCCGGGCAAAGAAGCACCTGCTCGCTCCTGGTGTACGGCAGCAGCAACAGACCCCAGTAGAAGAAGCCCGCCGCCGTCGGAAACCGGGTGTCGTTGCAGTCCACGTAATAGATGGGCGGCGTCACGTCGTCATAGTCGCCGAGGTAGAGCACGGAGGCCACCCCGATCTGCTTCATGTTGTTCAGGCTCTTCGTCCGCTTGGCCGCGTTTTTGGACTGGGCGAAGACCGGGAACAGGATCGCGGAGAGAATCGCGATGATCGCGGTGACTACGAGCAGTTCGATCAGGGTGAAGGCGCGACGGGTCATGGTCCAACTTCCGGGGGCAGGATGCAGGCGGCGTCGACGCTCGGCCCCACATGCCGATTGTGAACCACGTGTTCCCGCCGGGCCGAAACAAGGCCCAGCTATGGCGTTACGAATCCTGAACCGAAAAACTACATCACGCTCGAACAAACGGGGTGCTAGACTTGCGCAGGAGACCAAGATGCGTATCGCCGTAGTTGCGCCTTTGCTTCTCTGCCTCGCGGGATCGTCGAGCGCCGCGCCGTTCACTGTGGTCAAGAACGGGAAGTCCGACTGGAAGATCGTCGTCGCTCCGGGAGGGTCGCCCTCCATGGAACACGGCGCCCTCGAGCTCCAGCGCTTCATCCTAAAGATCTCCGGCGCCAAGCTGGCGATCCTTCATCCCGAAGCCGGTTGGAGCGAACCGACCAAGCACATCATCGTCCTGGCCGACGACGCGATCCTCGCCCAACGCGAAAAGCGCAAAGCGATGGGGCCCGAGGAGTTTCGGATCAAGAGCCGCCCGGCCGGAATCCTCATCTCCGGCGGCGCCCAGCGCGGCGTGATGTACGGGTGCTACGCGCTGCTCGAGGACGTGCTCGGCGTGCGTTGGTACACCCCCCGGATCACCAAGGTCCCGAAGATCCGCGTCCTCACGCTGGGGGACCTCAACATCCACCAGAAGCCGGGCTTCGAGTACCGCGAACCGTTCTTCACCGAAGCGTGGGACAAGGACTGGTCGGCTCGCAACCGCGTGAACGGGAACACGCACTACCTGGACGACTCCGTGGGCGGCAAGGTGACCTACGGCAAGTTTGTGCACACCTTCAACGACCTGGTTCCGCCCGACAAGTACTTCGACGAACACCCTGAGTACTTCTCGTTGGTGGACGGCAAGCGGATGAAGGGTTACTACCAACTCTGCCTGACCAACCCTGACGTGCTGCGCATCAGCATCGAAACGGTGAAGCAGTGGATCAAGGAGAACCCCAAGGCCACGATCTTCTCGGTTTCTCAGAACGACGTCTACCACAACTGCCAGTGCCCGGCCTGCAAGGCGGTCGAGGAGGAGGAGGGCGCCGCTTCGGGCGTCGTGCTCCGATTTGTGAACGCGGTGGCCGACGCGATCGTCAAGGACCACCCGAACGTGCGGATCGACACGTTGGCCTACCAGTGGACCGAGAAGCCCCCCACCAAGGTGCGGCCCCGCAAGAACGTGCGCATCCGATTGGCCCCGATCTACGCATGCTTCAGCCACCCGCTCGATGGCTGCGACGAGAACAAGACCGCTCTGGCCAACCTCAAGGCATGGGCCAAGATCAGCGACCAGCTCTACGTGTGGCACTACACGACGAACTTCGCCAACTACATGCAGCCGCTGCCCAACCTGGACGAGATCGCCGGCGACGTGCCGCTCTTCGCCAAGAACCACGTCGTCGGCCTGTTCGACGAGGGCGCCTACCAACCGGGAGGCGGGGGCGAGATGGCCGAGTTGAAGTCGTACCTGTTGGCGAAGCTGATGTGGGATCCGTCCCGGCCGGCAAAGCCGATCATCGCGGAGTTCCTTCGCGGCGTCTACGGCAAGGCCGCCCCGCAGATGCAGCAGTGGCTGGACCTGATCCATGCCGCGGGGCGCGAGGGCAAGGTCCACGCTCGGATCTACGATCCGCCGAACGCGCCGTACTTTCCGTCCTCCCTCATCGCTGAGGGCCGGACCATCTTCGACGCAGCCGAAGTCGCCGTCGACCGCGATCCGGTCGCCCTGGACCAGGTGCAACGCGCACGGTTGGCGCTGGAATACGTGGAGTTGATGCAGATGGACCCGAAAGCGCCGGAGTACGCCGCCTTGGCCAAGCGCGTGGCCACGAAGGTGCGGCGTTACGGCATCGGCCAGGCTCGCGAGGGCGAGCCGATCGAGGCGTTCCTCCAGCGCATCGGCCAATAAAGGCAAGGCCGTGCTCCCGGGCGGCCCAAAAACCCGGGAGCCGCGTCCCCTTGGCTGGGGCCGCGCCACTGGTAGACTTCGCGCGAGCATGCGCTTCTCCGATTGGGCGCGGCGGCTTGGGGAGATCCCGAGCATAGGCGAAGCCTTCCAGGACCTCGAAGGCGGCTGCATCTGGCAGTCCCTGGCCATCGAGGGGAGGGCCCCTTTGTGTGCCGCAGCCTACCACCAGCATCCCCGCAAGACCTTGGTCGTCACGGCCAACTACGAGCGCGCCCTCCAATGGCAGGCCCGCTTGGGGCTTTGCGGTATCCCCCCCTCCGACATCCGGCTGCTTCCCAGCGGCCTCAGCGTGCTGTTCGAGGACGCCGCTCCCGAGACGGTGGCGCTTTCGGACCGCATCGGGGCGCTGAAGTTCCTCACCGAGGACCGACCCGGCTTCGTGATCGCCACGCCGCAGGCCGCGCTGGAGCGGACCCTGCCCGCGGACGTACTTCAGGGCGACTTCGTCGATATTCGCCAGGGCGAAACCATCGACATGGACGACGCGCTGCGCGCGCTGCAGCGCCTTGGCTATGAGGCGGCTGAACCGGTGCGCGTGCCCGGCCAATACTCGCGGCGGGGAGGCATCCTCGACGTCTTCCCGATGGGTTGCGACCGCCCGTTCCGCGCGGAGTTCTTCGGCGACGAGGTCGAAAGCCTGCGCGAGTTCGACCCGATGAGCCAGAAGTCGATCCGGCCCATCACGCACCTCTCCATCGCGCCATCGCGCGAGACGCTGCTGCCGCTGGAGACCGACGGCATCCGCGACCTGCTGGAACCCACGCTTCGGTTGGAGGCGGCCAACCTCTCGGAGGAGAACGCCAACCGCCTAACCGAACTGACGGAGGCGGACATCGATGCGCTCGAACGCCACGTCTTCTTCGACCGCCTTGACCTCTACCGGCCGGTGTTGCAGCCCGATAGCGGCTGCGCCGTCGACCTGCTGGGAGAGGACGGACTGGTGGTGCTGGACGAGCCGCTCGAGGTGGAGGCCCTGGTTAACCGCAACCTCGAGGAGTTGGCGGCCGCGCTCGAACACCGGGCCGAGCGGGGCGAGGTCCTGGCCAGCACGGCCAACGACTTCATGCTGGGCCCCGAGCACTTCGCCTACTCCCCCCGGTGCCTCGGGATGATGGGGATGGACGCGGCGCCCTACTGGTTCCCGAAAGGCCCCGTTCACGAGCTGAACGCGAACTCGCTGGAGGTGTACCGTGGCCAGCCGCAGGCCCTTACGCAGGCGCTGAAGAACTGGCTGAACGCAGGACTCTGCGTGATCCTCGGTACCGACCAGCCCACGCGCGCCAAAGCCGTGCTCGCCCAGGTCGAGCTGTTCCCGGTCGAGGACGCTGCGCGGAACGGCCAGACGGGCCCGTTCGCACCCGGCCTTCACTTGGCCGAAGGCAACCTGGCCGGCGGCTTCGCCGCAACCGATGCGCAGTTGGTCGTCCTGACCGACCAGGAGCTGTTCGGCGTCGGCCGGCTGAAGCTCCCGCAGCGCAAGTTCAACGAAGGCGTGCCGATCGCCACCGTGCTGGACCTCAAACCCGGCGACTACGTGGTTCACATCAACTTCGGCGTCGGCATCTACCGGGGGTTGGTCAAGCAGGTTTCGAACGGCATCGAGAAGGAGTTCCTGTTCATCGAGTACCAGGCGCCGGACAAGCTGTTCGTTCCGGCCGACCAGCTCGACCGCGTGCAGAAATACCTTTCCCCGGGCGACGGGGTTCCCAAGGTCAACCGACTCTCTGGAGGTGACTGGCAAAAGGCCGTGGGAAAAGCCCGGGAAGAGGCTCGTGAGTTCGCCCGGGAGTTGATCAAGCTTTACGCCCGGCGCAAAGCCGTGGAACGCCCCTCGTTCGGGCCCGACACGCCCTGGCAGGCCGAGATGGAGGTCACCTTCCCCTGGGTCGAGACGCCGAGCCAGATGGAGGCGGTCCGCGACGCCAAGCGCGACCTGCAGACCGACTACCCGATGGACCGGCTGGTGTGCGGCGACGTGGGCTTCGGCAAAACCGAGGTCGCCATACGCGCCGCCTTCAAGGTGGCCGTTGCGGGCAAGCAGGTGGCCGTTCTCTGCCCGACGACGATCCTCTCCGAGCAGCACTTCCGGAGCTTCTCGGAACGCCTGGGCGCCTTCCCGATCCGCATCGACTACCTCAACCGCTTCCGCACGACCGCCGAGCGCCGAGGGGTTCTGGAGGACGTCAAGAGCGGCGACGTCGACATCATTGTGGGCACCCATGCGCTGCTGTCGAAGGACATGAAGTTCAAGGACCTGGGGTTGCTCGTCATCGACGAGGAGCAGAAGTTCGGCGTCAAGCACAAGGAGGCGCTCAAGGCGCTCCGCGTGAACGTGGACGTGCTCAGCATGTCGGCGACCCCGATCCCCCGCACCCTGAGCATGGCGCTGATGAACATCCGGCAGATGTCGGTCATCAACGACCCTCCTCCGGGCCGCCTGCCGATCCGCACCTTCGTGCGACCCTACGCCGACAGCGTCATCCGCGAAGCGGTGCTGCGGGAGCTCTCGCGGGGCGGGCAGATCTACTACGTCTACAACCGGGTCGAGGGCATCCGCCACGTCGCGGAGAAGCTGCGGAAGCTGGCTCCCACCGCCCGGATCGCCGTGGGGCATGGGCAGATGAGCGAGAAGGAGTTGGAGCCCGTGATGCTCGGCTTCATCCGCGGCGAGATCGACATCCTCTTGAGCACGACGATCATCGAGAACGGACTCGACATCCCCAACGCCAACACGTTGATCGTCGAGAACGCGGACCGCTTCGGCTTATCTCAGCTCTACCAACTTCGAGGCCGCGTCGGACGCAGCGACCGGCAAGCGTACGCCTATCTGCTCTACCAAGGGTCGCGCGCGATGACCGAAATGGCGATGGCGCGCCTCCAGGCTCTCTCCGAGTTCTCCATGCTGGGTAGCGGCTACTCCCTGGCGTTCCGCGACCTGCAGATCCGCGGGGCCGGCGACCTGCTCGGCGCCAAGCAGAGCGGCCAGATGGCCGCTGTCGGTTACGACCTATACACTCAGCTTATCGAGTCCGAGTTGGGCTTCCTGAAGGAGTTTGCCGACGGCTCCACCGACCTGGAACTGGCCGATCCGCTCGAAGGCTTGGCTGTGCTCCCCACCGTGGACCTGCCCGTGGTCGCCCTCATCCCCGAGGCCTATATCGAAGAGCAGGGCCAGCGCCTTTATTACTACAAACGCATCATGAGCGCGCGGACCGTGTCGGAGTTGGGGGACGCGTCGCGGGAGATCGCGGATCGGTACGGCCGTCTACCCAAACAGGTGGATGCCGCCCTAACGATCATGGAGTTCCGGCTCAAGGCCAACGAACTGGGGATCGAGAAGGTCGATGGTTCCAACGGCAGGTTGACCGTTTTGTTCCGCCCTTCGGCGGCCATCTCCCCGCGCGTCTTCAGCATCGTGTTCCGACGGAGAAAGGACGCGCGCCTGGCCCAGGATCGGTTGGTCTGGCCCTTTACGGGGAGCGCGTTGGCGGCTTGTCGCGCCATGCTGACGGAGCTCGAAACCGCCATCGACGAGGTCGAGGCCCAGCGCGCGGTCTACCGCTCGTAGCGTTGGGCCCACAAACTACAAAGCCCGGGTCGGATGACCCGGGCTAGGTTCGTTGGGTTTGTAGTG
>CAZIIS010000127.1:0-7994 GCA_964539295.1 uncultured Fimbriimonadaceae bacterium
TGATGCGTGTCGCGCGTCCCATTCATCAACGGAAGTGCGGGACCGGCGATGGATGGGCAGCGGGTTCGGCCATACGTGGCGTTCGGGGCCGTCGGGGCGGGCGCCGGCTTTGCGGCAGGGTCCGTCGCGATCCTGCTGAAGCTCCGGCTGACGGGCCAACCGGTGCAGTGGACGCCGGAGGTGGCGACCATGGCCTGGGCGGGCGCCTTCGCCGGAGCCGTCCTGGGGGCGGGGTGGGCGCTGGCGGTGTCGCTCTTCTACCGCACGTCGCCCGAGGTGCAGCGGCGCGAGCAGGTGGAGAAACGGGACGTGCAGGCCGTGATCCCGCTCTTCCACGACATCGAGGCCGGCAGCGAGATGCACGCTTGGCAGGCGCTGGCGATGTTGCCGAGCTTCGCCGACGAGCGGATCACCGAGCGGATGATCTTCTGTCTCCGGCGACGGCTGGAATCGCGCGAGATCCTGACGCGCGACCCGGCGGAGTTGGTGCGGCAGGCGTTCCTTTGCGTGCTGAACGTGGGAAACCCGCCGGACGTCGAGAGGTTGCGCGAACTGGCCCGGCACGACACCACCATCTTCGGGGTGACGGCGCGCCGCCTAACCGGGGTACCGGAGGAGTGGAAACCGGTCGGTTCCGAGGGCGATCACCCAGAACTCCACTGAGGGCGACGGGCATCCCTTATGCCCGGTCCGGTCGCCAAGGGTCCCCGAGAGCGTAGAATAGGGGACGAATCATGGCTTCCCAGAAGAAGATCGTCGTCGTGGGCGGCGGGCTGGCGGGTCTCATGACCGCGATGAAGCTCGCCGAGGCTGGTCACAAGGTCCAGCTCCTCAGCATCGTGCCCGTCAAGCGCAGCCACAGCGTGTGCGCCCAGGGCGGCATCAACGGCGCCGTGAACCTCCGCGGCGAGGGCGACTCGCCCTACCTCCACTTCGAGGACACCATCACCGGTGGCGACTTCCTCAACCACCAGCCGCCGGTTATGCGGATGGCCGAACGCGCGCCCGCCATCATCTACCTTTTGGACCGCATGGGCGTGCCGTTTAACCGCACGCCGGAGGGGCTGCTCAGCTTCCGCCGGTTCGGCGGCACGCTGCTCCACCGCACGGCCTACGCCGGCGCGACCACCGGCCAGCAGCTTTTGTACGCTTTGGACGAGCAGGTGCGCCGCTTTGAGGCCTCCGGCACGGTCGAGAAGTACGAGGGTTGGGAGTTCGTCGGACTGATCAAGGACGAGCAGGGGCGCTGCCGCGGCATCATCGGGCAGGACCTGAAGTCGATGGAGATCCGCTCCTTCCCCGCCGACGCCGTGGTCATCGCCAGCGGCGGCAACGGCGTGATCTTCGGCCGCAGCACGAACTCCATCATCAACACCGGCAACCCGGTGAGCATCTGCTACGAGCAGGGCGCGATCTACGGCAACCCGGAGATGGTGCAGATCCACCCGACCGCGATCCCGGGCGAGGACAAGTGCCGCCTGATCAGCGAGTCGGTTCGCGGCGAGGGCGGACGGCTTTGGACTCCGCGCAACCCGAACGACGAACGGCCGGCCGCCACGATTCCGGAGAGCGACCGCTGGTACTTCTGCGAAGAGCTCGATCCGGTCTACGGCAACCTGCTGAGCCGCGACATCGTGAGCTTCGCCATCTACTGCGTGTGCCGCATGGGCCGGGGCATCCAGGGCAAGCAGCAGGTCTACCTGGACATCACCCAGCTTCACACCCAGAAGGGCATGAGCCGCGACCAGATCAACGACAAGCTGGGCGGCGTGCTCGAGATCTACGAGAAGTTCATGCGGGAGGACCCGATCGACAACCCGATGCGCATCTACCCGGGCGTGCACTACACGATGGGCGGCCTTTGGGTGGACTACGAGCGGGGCCACGACTCGACGCTCGACATCGACTCCCCGCGCAACCAGATGACCAGCATCCCCGGGCTGTACGCCGCGGGCGAGTGCGAGTACCAGTATCACGGCGCGAACCGCCTTGGCGCCAACGCGCTGCTTAGCTGCCTGACCGGCGGCGAGCTCACCGCGCAGGGCGTGCAGGCCTACCTGAAGAGCATGGACGTCTCGTCGGACGACGTCCCGGCCTCGGCGATCTCGGACGCCAAGGCGCTGCGCGAGGCGGAGTACCAGAGCACGCTCAAGTCGAACGGCGACGAGAACCCGTACCGGGTCGCCGCCGACCTGGCGAGCACCATGTGGAACTTCTGCGGCATCTGGCGCACCCAGAAGGAGCTGATCGACGCCAAGCAGACCGTGAAGGAGCTCGGCGAGCGCGCCATGAAGACGAAGAGCCTGGACGAGGGCGGCTGGAGCAACCAGGCCGCGCCGTTCACGCGCAGCCTGCGGCACATGATCGAGATGTCGAAGGCGATCGTCGGCGGCGCCATCATCCGCGACGAGTCGCGCGGCGCGCACTTCAAGATGGACACGCCGAACCGCGACGACGAGAAATGGCTTTGTAGCACCAAGGCGACCTGGAAGCCGGACGGTCCGGAGTTCGACCTGAGCGAGAAGATCGAGTGCTGCTACATCGCCCCGCGGGCGCGCAAGTACCGCATCAACCAGAACACGATCGTGAAGACGATCATGGGCGAGGACGCGCTGAAGCACGTCGGCGGCGCCTCCGAGTAGCGCCGCCCTTTGGCGCAAAGATGGGCCCGCCTCGGCGTCTTGCCGGGGCGGGCCTTTTCGCTTTTGGGAGGCGGCTATCCGCCCGCAAGCCGGTAACCGACGCCGGGTTCGGTGAGCAGGTGTTCGGGCCGCGTGGGGTCGCGCTCGATCTTGTGGCGCAGCTGCCCCATGTAGACGCGCACATAGTGCGTCTCCTCGGCGTAGGCCGGACCCCAGACCTCGCGAAGCAGTTGGCCGTGCGTGACGACCAACCCGGCGTGGCGGACCAGGACCTGAAGCAGCTTGTACTCCGTGGGTGTTAGGCGCACCTCCTCCGAGCCCACGGTCACGCGCCGCGCGGCCAGGTCCACGCGAAGGTCGCCCGATTCGAAGACCGGGTCGGAGGCCGTGACGCCGGCGACCGCCCGGGCGTGGCGAAGCGCCACGCGGATGCGCGCCTGCAGCTCGGCGACCGAGAACGGCTTGGTTAGGTAGTCGTCGGCCCCTGCGTCGAGCGCGGCGACCTTGTCCTGCTCGCGGCCGCGCGCAGAGAGCACGATGATGGGCACCCCGGTCCACTCGCGAAGCGCCTGCGCGACCTCCAGCCCGTCCATGTCCGGCAGACCGAGGTCGAGCAGCACCACGTCGGGGTTCTTGGTGGCCACCAGGCGAATGCCCTCCTTGCCGTCCGCGGCGGTGAGCACCGTGAAGTCCTCCTCCGGCAAGCTGGCGCGCAGAAAACGGTGGATCGGCGGTTCGTCGTCGATCACCAGAACGGACACCTTGGCGGCCTGGTCGCTCATGTCGATGGACACCTACCCTTTCGGTACCGCCGGCTGCGGTTCGACGGGGAGCTCAAAGATGAAGGCCGCGCCGCCCCCCACCCGGTTTCTGGCCCATATGCGGCCGTCGTGGGCGCGAAGCACCCCCCGGCAGATGCTGAGCCCCAGGCCGAAGCCGGTGGCCGGCGTGGCGCCTGAGCCGCGCTCAAACTTGCCGAAAATGCGGTCCTCGTCGCCAGGCGCAATGCCCGGGCCCTCGTCCGCCACCTCAACGCGGAGGAAACCCCCGCTGAGGTTAGCGTTCACCCAGATCGGGACCTTCTCGGCGGTGTGGCGGGCGGCGTTATCCAAAAGGTTGACCAGCACCTGCTCGATGAGCGCGCCGTCGACCCGGACCAGCGGTAGCTCCTCCTCGACGTTGGCAACCACCTTGCGGCCACAAAGAAGCCGCTCCGTGCGCTTCAGCGCGGAGCCGATCAGCTCCTCGATCGGGTGCCAGTCGCGCCGGAGCTCCAGGGCGCCGGACTCGACCCTCGTGATCTGAAGCAGGTTGCCCACGAAGCGTTCCAGCCGTTGCGACTCCTCGAGGATCGTTTCGAGCAGTTCCTTGTCGTTCGGAGCGTTGGCGCCGACGTGCGCCAGCAGCCCCTCGGCGGCGCCGGAGATGACGGTGAGCGGGGTTCGGAGGTCATGGGACACGGAGTCCAGGAGCGAGTTGCGAAGCCGCTCCGACTCCACCTGAAGGTGCGCCTCCTGCGTCTCTTTGGCAAGGATGGTGCGCTCCATCGCTAGGGCCAGCTGGTTCGCGAACGTCTCCAGCAGGTGCATCTGCTGCGGATCGAGGGGGTCCTCGACGTGCAGGGCGAGCACGCCGACGCCCCCTCGCGCGCCGTGAAGGGGGAGGTAGAGCCCCGCCGCGCCGGGCAGGGTGTTGGTGCCGCATCCGGCGATCTCGTCATGGTCGAACACCCACTGCGCGACGGCCTTCTCCTGGGCGGCGCCCTCGAAGCCGGTACGGGACGGGGCGATGGAGCGGAGCCCCCGGGCGTCGCTGACGATCAGCACGCCGACGTCGCAGTCGAACACCTCGCTCATCTTGGCGGCGGCGGCGGCGCCGATCTCGGCCTTGCTTCGGCTCCGCGCCATCTCCCGGCTTAGGGCGTAAAGGGCCGCGGTGCGGCGTTCGCGGTCCCCGGCCGCTCGGGCCTGCGATTTCAACCGGGATGTCAGGCGACTGATCAGCAACCCGACGCCGAGCATGACGGCGAAGGTGATTAGGAACTGCGTGTCCGAGACGGCGAAGCTGAGGTGCGGCTTGACGAAGAAGAAGTCGAACGCGCCCACGCTAAGGAACGCGGCAAGGGCGGCCTCCTGGACGCCGAAGCGACTGGAGAGGTACGCCACCCCGAGCAGGTAGACCATTGCCAGGTTCGCGCTGTTGACGCGCTCGAACAGGAGCGCGCAGATGGCGGTCTCGGCGAGCACGATACCGAGCGTCCAGAGCAACCGCTTGAGGGTGGTGCGTTCGACCGCGGTTCGCCAGCGTCCGGGGGCGGGCTTCCCAGGATCGCCGCTGACCACCGTCACGCCGATGTCCCCGCTGCGGCGCACCAGGTCGCCCACGAAGGAGGGAGTGAACGCCTCTCGCCATCGGGGGACGACCGGCTTGCCGACGACGATGGTGGTGACGTTGCGCGCCTTCGCGAACCGTAGGATCTCATCGACCACGCTGTCGCCGCCCAGGGTGACCGTTTCGATCCCCAGGCTTTCGGCCAGCCGCAAAGCCTCGAGCGCCAGGTCGCGACGGGCGGGGCTGAGCCCCCCCTGCCTGGGCGACTCCACGTAGGCTGCAACGACATCGGCGTGCAAGGTGGCGGCGAGCCGCCGCGCCGCCCGGACCACGCGCGCTGCCACCGGATTCGGCGCCACGCAGACCAGGATTCGCTCGCCCGCCGGCACCAACTCCTGAACCACGTTGCGGGCGCGGTAGCTCTGCAACTCGGCGTCCACGCGTTCGGCGGCGTGGCGCAGGGCGAGCTCGCGGAGCGCGATCAGATTGCCCTCCTTGAAGAAGCCGTCGAGCGCCTTCTCGGCCTGCTCGGGGATGTACACCTTCCCTTCGTTGAGCCGTTGGCGCAACTCCTCGGGCGGCACGTCCACCACCTCGATCTCGTTCGCGCTTTCGAGGAACGAATCGGGCACGGTCTCCCGAACGGTGATGCCGGAGATCTGGGCGACGATGTCGTTCAGGGTTTCCACGTGCTGGATGTTGACGGCGGTGTAGACGCTGATTCCCGAGCGCAGCAACTCCTCGACGTCTTGCCACCGCTTGAGGTGTCGCGAGCCGGGGGCGTTGGTGTGGGCAAGTTCGTCGACCAGAACCAGCGACGGTTTTCGGTCTAGGGCAAGGTCGAGGTCGAACTCGCACAGGCGGATCCCGCGGTACTCCACCTCCCGTTGGGGCAATGCCTCCAACCCTATGGTTAAGGCGTCCGTCTCCCTCCGTCCATGGGTTTCGATGACGCCGATGACGACGTCTTCGCCGCGCTCGAGTTGCTGGTGCGCCTCCGAGAGCATGGCGTACGTCTTGCCGACGCCGGCGACGGCCCCAAGGAAGACCTTGAGTCGCCCGCGTTGCTCCCGCCGCTGGTCCTTCTCGAGTTCGCGCAGGAGGGCGTCCGGATCGGGCCGACCTTCGCTCATTACTTTGATTGTGGACCCGATCCGACGGCCTTTTGGTTCCGCAGATGCTCGTCGAGGTCTAGGTTGAGTTCGAGCACGTTCACCACGCGCTGCCCGACCAGGCCCGAAGCACTCCCCTTGGTGTGCCGGGCCACCAGGACGCGCACTTCGTCGGGCGGAACTCCTCGGGCGCGTGCGACCCGGGCCACCTGGTACTCGGCCGCCTCGGGTGAGATGTGCGGATCGAGCCCGCTAGCGCTTGCGGTCGCCAGGTCGTTCGGTACGGGTTGGACGATGCCGGGGTCGGCGGCCCTAAGCGCCTGGACGCGGTTTCGAACGGCCTCAAAGAGGGCCGGGTTGGTGGGCCCGAGGTTCGACGCGCCGGAGGCCATCGCATTGTAGGGGCCGGGTTGGGTCGCCGAAGGGCGTGCCCAGAAGTAGCCGGGGTCGACGAACGTTTGGCCGATCAGCTTCGAGCCCACCACTCGTCCGTCGCGGACGATCAGGCTGCCGTTCGCCTGAGCCGGAAACGCGCTTTGGGCGATGAGCGTCACGACCAGCGGGTAGAGGATGCCGGTCAAGACGGTAAGGACCAGGTACAGCAAGAACGCTCGCTTGAGTTGTTGCATCTATCGACCTCCGGCAAGACCGAGCGCCACCAGCGCAAGGTCGATCAGCTTGATCCCGACGAACGGCGTCACCAGGCCGGTCAGGCCGTATAGCAGCAGGTTTGTCCGGAGCACGGTCTCCGCTCCGGCCGGCTGGTAACGCACGCCCCGCAGGGCAAGCGGTATGAGCGCCACGATGATCAGGGCGTTGAAGATCACCGCGCTCAGGATGGCGGACTGGGGCGTCGCGAGCCCCATCACGTTCAGCGCGCGAAGCTCCGGGTAGGTGGCCGCGAACGCCGCCGGGATGATGGCGAAGTATTTGGACACGTCGTTGGCGATGCTGAAGGTGGTCAGTGCGCCGCGGGTCATCAGCAGCTGTTTGCCCGTTTCGACGACCTCGATCAGCTTGGTTGGGCTGCTATCGAGGTCGACCATGTTGGCGGCCTCCTTTGCGGCTTGCGTTCCGCTGTTCATCGCCACGGCGACGTCGGCCTGAGCGAGCGCGGGGGCGTCGTTGGCGCCGTCGCCGGTCATGGCGACCAGCCGCCCGCCGGCTTGGTACTGGCGGATGGTGGTGAGCTTGGCCTCCGGGGTCGCCTCGGCCAGGAAGTCGTCGACGCCCGCTTCGGCCGCGATCGCCGCGGCGGTGAGCGGGTTGTCGCCCGTCACCATGATCGTGCGGATCCCCATCTTGCGCAGGTCGGCGAACCGCTCCCGGATGCCGCCCTTGACGATGTCCTTGAGGTGGATCACGCCAAGCACCTTGGCCCCCTCGGCCACGACGAGTGGCGTGCCGCCGTTGCTCGAAACCCGGTCGACCTCGGCGACCACCTCTTCGGGCATGTTCCCGCCCTGGTCTTCTACCCAGAGGCGGATCGCCTCGGCGGCGCCCTTGCGCAGGCAGACCCCCTCGTGGTCGACGCCGCTCATGCGGGTCTGGGCCGTGAACGGCACGAACTGGGCGCCCAGCGCGTGGATGTTGCGTTCGCGGATGTTGAAACGGTCCTTGGCCAAGACGACGATGCTGCGCCCCTCGGGCGTTTCGTCCGCCATCGAGGAGAGCTGGGCCAGGTCGGCCAACTCGGCCTCGGTCACGCCCGGGGCGGGTAGGAACGCCACGGCCTGGCGGTTGCCGAGCGTGATCGTGCCGGTTTTGTCCAGCATCAGCACGTCGACGTCGCCCGCGGCCTCCACCGCGCGGCCGGACTTGGCGATCACGTTGTTTCGCAGCATCCGGTCCATCCCGGCGATGCCGATGGCGCTGAGCAGCCCGCCGATCGTGGTGGGGATCAGGCACA
>CAZIIS010000128.1:0-7972 GCA_964539295.1 uncultured Fimbriimonadaceae bacterium
ATGCGGACGATGTTCGACTCCTTCTCGTACAGGTACTCCGCGAGCGCCTTGGCCAGTTCGGTCTTGCCGACGCCGGTCGGGCCGAGGAAGAGGAAGCTCGCGATCGGGCGCTTCGGGTCCTTCAGGCCGCTGCGCGCGCGCCGGATGGCGCGCGAAACCGCGGTCACCGGGTCGTTCTGACCGATGATGCGGCGGTGGAGGTCGTCCTCCATCTTCAACAGCTTCTGCGACTCGGTCTCCACGATGCGCGTGACCGGGATACCGGTCCAGCTCTGCACGATCACGGCGATCTCGTTCTCGCCGACCACCGGCTCCGGCTGTTCGAGGTTGTGCCACTGCTCCTCGCGCTCGCTGATCGAGTGCTCCAGATCCTCGACCTCGTCCTCGAGCTTCTTCAACTCTTCGGAGTCGGGCGATTTGCGTCGCACGTGGTCCAGCTCGGAGCGCATCTTGCTCAGCTTCACCTTGTCCTGCCGGACGTCGATCGGCGGAAGGCTCTGGTGGAGCCGCACGCGCGACGCCGCCTCGTCGATCAGGTCGATCGCCTTGTCCGGCAACGTGCGGTCGGTGATGTAGCGCTGCGAAAGCTGCACGGCCGCCTGGATCGCCTCATCGGTGATGTCCACGTTGTGGTGCGCCTCGTACCGCTCGCGTAGCCCCTTCAAAATGTCGACGGCCTCGGTGTCGTTCGGCTCGCGGACCTTGACGGCCTGGAACCGGCGTTCGAGCGCCGCGTCCCGCTCGATGTACTTGCGGAACTCGTCGTGGGTCGTGGCGCCGATGCATTGCAACTCGCCCCGGGCCAGCGCCGGCTTCATGATGTTGGAGGCGTCGATCGCACCCTCCGCCGCGCCCGCGCCAACCAGCGTATGAAGCTCGTCGACGAAGAGGATCACCTGGCCTTCGGCCTTGCGGACCTCCTCCATCACCTTCTTCATCCGCTCTTCGAACTCGCCGCGGTACTTGGTGCCCGCCACCAGGCCGGCCAGGTCCAGGGCGATCAGCCGTTTGCCCTTCAGCAGGTCGGGGATGTCGCCGCTCACGATGCGCTGCGCCAGCCCCTCGGCGATGGCGGTTTTGCCGACGCCCGGTTCGCCGATCAGGCACGGGTTGTTCTTGGTGCGGCGCGTGAGGATCTGCATCACGCGCTCGATCTCCTGCTGTCGTCCGACGACCGGGTCCAGTTTGCCCTCGCGGGCCTGGTCGGTCAGGTCGCGGCCGAATTCGTCCAGGGTCTGCGTTTTGATCGTGCCCGAGGGGATCGCGCCGGGAGCCGTGCGTTGGCCTCCGCGGGGCTGCACTTCGTTGTCCTGAAGCGCCATCACCTCGCGCCGAGCGCGTTCAAGCTCGACGCCCAACTTCGCCAACACGCGCCCCGCAAGCCCGTCGCCCTCGCGGATCAGCCCGAGCAGGAGGTGTTCCGTGCCGATGTAGTTGTTGTTAAGGTTACGAGCCTCGTCGTACGCCAGGTCGATCACGCGCTTCGCCCGCGGCGTGAGCGTCATGTCGGTGCTCTGCCGCTGGTCGCCTCGCGGCAGCGATTTCTCAACCTCGTTCCGGATGCGGCTCAGGCTGACGCCCAGCCGCTCCAATACGCGCGCAGCCACACTGTCGGACTCCCGCACCAGGCCAAGCAACAGATGCTCGGTCGAGACGTAGCCCTCGCCGAACTTCTGCGCCTCTTCCTGTGCGTAGAAGACCACCTTCCTCGCGCGCTCAGTAAAGCGCTGCCACATTTCTGCTCATCACCTCCTGCATGCTCGGTCAGGCATTCCTGCCATCCTCGGTGTACCCAACCGCCCGGGATCGTGCCGGGGCCATGGGCGCCAATCCTAATCAGATAGACGTTTTCCGGTCGGCCCTTGTGCCATTCGACGGCCTGCCCGCTGGGTCCTGTTATTATTGTCGGCCCGTTTGGGGACGGGCAGAGGGAGACCGGGACGGCCGCCGCCCACCAAAAGCCGGGGACGAGTTCCACCCGTCCCCGGATATTTCTGAGGCCCCCGGGCTTATACCCCGAACAGCCGTTCGATCGCCGTCGCCAGCATGCGAACGCCGTGTTCGCCGGCGGCACGGGCCTTCATCCGGCCTTCGCCATCGAAGAGGAAGTACGCGGGCACCCACTCGTTCTCGAACGCCTGCGCAACCCCGTGCAGGTTATCCACGGCGCACGGTTCGTCGATTCCGTACTCCGCCACGCGCCGCCGGACCTGCTCCACGTCCGTGTCCTCCTCCTGCCGCGGCATGTGGACCGCCACGAACCGCAGTCCCTTCGGCTCGTAGGTCCGCTTCCACTCGCGCACCTTCGGCATGTTGTCGTGGCAGATGTGGCAGGACGTGGACCAGAAGTGGACCAACGTCGGGCCGGCCTTCAGTTGGGCGACGTCCGGCTCGCCGTTGAGCCACTCCGTCGCGCCCGTCAGCGCGGGCAACTCGGCTCCAGATCGCAAAGCCATGGCTCAGCCTTTCAGCAGCGCCTGTCCGGGCTTCCAGTTGGCGGCGCAAAGGCCGCCAGACTGAAGCGCCTCCAGCACGCGCAGCGTCTCGTCCACGCTGCGCCCGATGTTGAGGCCGTGCACCACCGCGTACTGCAGCACGCCGTTCGGGTCGATGATGAACAGCCCGCGTAGCGCCACGCCCTTATCCTCGATCAGCACGCCGTAGTCGCTGGCCACCTGCTTCGTGATGTCGCTGGCCAGCGGGTACCGAACCCCGTCGATCCCGTTCCGGGTCCGCGGAGTCGTGATCCACGCCTTGTGCGAGTAGACCGAGTCGGTCGAGACGCCCAGCACCTCGGCGCCGATGGAGGTGAAGTCGTCCAGGCGTTCCGAAAGCGCCAGGATCTCCGTCGGGCACACAAAGGTGAAGTCCAGCGGGTAGAAGAACAGCACCAGCCACTTGCCCGCGTAGTCGCTGAGCGACACGTCCTCCGCAAGCGTTTCGAGGTTCTTGGTGCTCGCCATTCTGAAGTCGGGGGCCGGTTGGCCAACCTTCGCCAAGCGGATCGGTTCGTTTGCCATTCGCTTCCTCTCATCGGCGGAGCGGGCCTCGGCCCGTCCGTACCGCCCTTCTACGTATCCGATGCGCCGAAGTGCCAAGTCCCGTCCTTTTCCTCTGCTCGGCGAACCTGAACCTGGCCCGCCGGTACAATCCGGATGTGGAGCGCGTCAACAGCCAGGGCATTCCGCTGGAGGACCTCAAATACGTCCTCCTGCATGCGCGGTTCGTCCACAAGGCGAGGCGCGTCAACCGTTGTCTGCTGTGCTGCGAACCCAACGTCAACGAGGCGGGCCTGTGCGACGCCTGTTACACCCAACTCCCCGAAGCTGAGGCCAAGCTGGCCGAGCGCTGGATAGCCGGAGTGGAGCCCTAACGTGATCAACCCCGGCGCAATCGTCTTCGGCGTTCTCCTGGCGTTGTTCGTCGTGCTGTTCATCCGTCAACTCGGCATCGTCCGCCGGTTTTCGAAGCCCGTGGCCGCCTGTGAGTACTGGGTTTACGCGCCGGACCCCCAGGAACCGGACCGCGCGCTTCTGGCGCAGCGTTTGGCCGGACAGGCCACTTCGCTTTTGGCCGACGTTCGCCTGCGCCTCACCATCGCCCGCCGCGAGCACAACCCCAGCGTCTTTCGGCCGGACCTGTTCGACGAGGACGTGGAGCCGACCGCCGAACTGCTCTCCCGGATCGCTGGGTCGCACGGCATCGTCAAGGTCGGCTACTACGGCGCCGCTCCGAACCGCGACCGTCGCTACCTTGGCTTCGTGCCCCGTCTGGCCGATGCGCTGGCCGAGTTGTGCGGGGGAGGGGTGGTCTTCGACGTGGTGCAGGAGCGCCTGTACCGGGCTGAGGAGTTTCACGAGATGCTTGCGGCCCAGACCGACCCGGCCGAACCCGAGGCGCACATGCGCGTACTCTGGAAGAACCCGTCGGGCGAGGCCCGCGCCGAAACCCGCGGCCTGCGCAAAGTCGGCCTGCCGGAACTCCGCTCCGACCCGGTCGCGGCCGATATGAAACTCCTGGTGACCGACCTTTTCGAGCGCGCTTCGCGCAGCCTGTTCGACTCGGCCACCCTCCCCGGAACCATGGAACTCACGATGTACGAGGACCGGTTCCTGCTTCGTTTTCGCGTAGAGGAGAAGGCCCGGGCCTTCGTCTCGATCACGCGCATGGTGCACGCATGACCTCAATCCGCCTCATCCCCTGCCTTGACGTCAAGGACGGCCGCGTCGTCAAGGGCGTCAACTTCGTCGGCCTTCGCGACGCCGGCGACCCGGTCGAACTCGCGGCCTTCTACGACGCCGAGGGCGCCGACGAGCTCGTTTTTCTCGACATCACCGCCACCCATGAGGAGCGCGCCCCGGTCGTCGACCTGGCCGAACGCGTCGCCGAGCAGGTGTTCATCCCGTTCACCGTCGGCGGAGGCATTCGCACCGTCGACCAGATGCGCCTCGCGCTGCTGGCCGGCGCGGACAAGGTGAGCCTGAACACCGCCGCCGTACAGAACCCACAGGTGATCTCCGATGGCGCCGAGCGGTTTGGCGCGCAGTGCATCGTTACCGCCATCGACGCCCGGCGCTCCGCGCCCGGCCGGTGGGAGGTCTACACGCACGGCGGGCGTAAGGCCACCGGCCTCGACGTGGTCGAGTGGGCGCAACGCGTCGTCTCCCTTGGTTCGGGCGAGATCCTTCTCACCAGCATGGATGGCGACGGCACGCGGTCCGGCTACGACCTGGAGCTTACGCGGGCGGTCAGCCAGGCGGTGCCCGTGCCCGTCATCGCCTCCGGCGGCGCCGGCGAGCCCAAGCACTTGGTCGATGCCGTGAAGGAAGGGAAGGCCGATGCCGTTCTGCTTGCCGGCATCCTTCACGACGGCGTCTACCGCATCCGCGACCTGAAGGCCTCGATGGCCGAGGCCGGACTGCCGATGCGCATGGTCTAGCCCCGCTTTTCGCAGTTTTTTCTCCGCGGTGGGTTGACGCTCTCGCGCCCGGATGCCCATATACTAGAAATGTGTCTACCAAATCTCTCCCTGTTATGGATAAGGGACGAGACCGTCTGTCTGTGGCCGCCGACGCTTTGCTGGCGGCCGCGGCGCGCGACCCGTGGGCGCCGCACTATCTGGAGGAGAGCTTCCGCCGCAAGCTCGAATGGGCGCGGCGGCGCGAGCGGGCGCTGAGCCCCGATGACCCGCGCGAAACCTACCTCTCGCTGAGCGAGTGGGCCGAGGTGATCGAGTCGGCGTGTCTGACGCCGGTGCAGGCGCTGGTGCTGCAGCTTCGCTTCGAGGGGCTGACCTTCGCCGAGATCGGCGCGGAGCGCCGCGCCAGCAAGCAGGCCGCTTCGCGCATCTTCTACCTCGCAGCCAAGAAGCTTGCGCGCGCCTGGCACGAGTACCCGTTCCGGGGCCTGCACGAGGTCTACATGAGCGAGATCCGACGCCGGAGCCGCGCCCAGCGCAAGCGCGGTTGACTTTAGCCCGTCCCGACGCCCCTAATAGCAGTGCGCAACTTCCTTCAACGGCTCCAGCCCGTCTGGGCGCCGCACGCCGGCCAACGCGAGTTCCTCCTGAACCCCGCTCGCATCAAGGTGCTGGCGTGCGGCCGCCGGTGGGGCAAGACCGACGCCTCCGCCGCCGAGCTGCTGGCCTCGCTCTGCCGCCCGGGCCCGACGCGCCAGCTCATCCTGGCGCCCACGCTCGACCAGGCCCGGCTGCTCTTTGAGCGCACCGTCGAACTGCTCGACGGGTTGGCGCGGCACGAGGGCGAGCGCCCGTCCTGCCGCGTCCGCCGCTCCCCCTATCCGCACCTTAGGGTGGGTGAGAGCGTCCTGATGGCCCGTTCGGGGCACGTGGGACGCTCGCTTCGCGGCAACGAGGCCACGCACATCGTGGTGGACGAGGCCGCGTTCGTGCCGGAGGAGTTGGTGACCGAGGTCGCCATGCCGATGCTCGCCACCACCGACGGCCAACTCACCCTCATCAGCACGCCGCGCGGCAAGAACCACTTCTGGCGCTTCTTCCGGATGGGCGAACGGCGCGAGCACGGCGTGTGGGCGCGCCGCTCGCCCTCGGCCGAGTCCCCGCACGTCTCCGAACGCTACTTGGCCATTCAGCGCGAGTTGGTCAGCGACCGCGTCTTCCGCGTGGAGTACGAGGCCGAGTTCCTGGACGGCGCGGGGCGCGTCTTCCGAAGCGACGCCGTCGACGCCTGCCTGGTGGCCGAACTTGAACCGTGCGGCGAGGGCCCGTTCGCCATCGGCGTGGACTGGGCGCGCTACGGCGACTACACGGCCGTCGCGGTGCTCTCGGGAAACCGAGGGCGCTGCTCGTTGGTCCACCTGGAGCGGTTCCACGGCTTGGAGTGGGTCCGCGCGGTCGCGCGCGTGGCGGACGTGATCCGGCGCTTCCCGCACGCGGCGATCACCTGCGACGCCACGGGCGTGGGCGACCCGGTGGTCGAGATGCTCCAGAGGGAGGCGCCAACCGCCGCCGTGGAGGGGCTCGTCTTCTCCCAGCGCGTGAAGGCCGACCTGATCGAAGGGTTGGCCTGGCTCTTCGAGCGCGCGAGCCTTCGCATGACCCCCGACCCGAACCTGCTCCGCGAGCTGGAGTACTTCGAAGCCACTCCGAGCGCCTCCGGCGCCACCCGACTCGCTGCCGCCGGAGGGGCGCACGACGACCTCGTGACCGCCCTCGCCCTGGCGGCCTGGAAGCTGCCGCACGCCTATCGGCCCGTCATCGCCGTGGGCGCGCCCCGACGTTTCTCCGCCGAAGACCGATAACCCCATGCGCAACCCGTTCGCCTTTCACCGCAAGAAGCTGCCCCCGCTCGCCGAGAGCGTGCCGCAACTCACCCTGTTCCAGCGCCGCGCGCTACGCGAACCCGGCGTCGCCCCCGGCCTCCTCTCCTACACCGTCTACGAGCAGATGCAGCGCGACGCCATGGTCCAGACGGTGCTTACCATCAAACGCCTGGCCGTGATGGCCGCGCCGTTCTCTGTGACGCCCGCCGACGACGGGCCCGAGGCTCGCCGGCGCGCCGACTTCGTGCTCCGCGCCTTTGACCGCATGGAGGGCTCACCGCTCACCGTGCTCACGCAGGCGATGGACGCCTTCGCCAAGGGCTGGTCGGTGCAGGAACTGGTGTTCGAGGGGGACGGGGAAGGGGTGTGGCTGCGCGCCGTGCGCGCCAAGGACCCGTCGCTCTTCGGCCTGGACGTGGACCCGTTCGGGCGCGTCCGCGGCTTGGCGCTTCGCGTGCCGGGCGAGCCGGAGCGCGAACTGCCGCGCGGCAAGTTCGTCATCTACGCCAACCGCCGCGACTACGCCCAGCCCAAGGGTCGCAGCGACCTGGACGCCGCTTACGGCCACTGGCAGGCCAAGCAGGCGCTTCTGGCCGCGTGGCGAGTCCACCTGGAGCGGTTCGCCATGCCCACCGTGCTCGGCAAGTACGTTCGCGGCTTGCCCCCGGACGAGCAGACCGCCATCCTGCGCGCCCTGCAGGACCTGCCGAACAACACGGCGATCGTCTATCCCAGCGAGATCGAGATCGGAACCCTCGGCGGCGACAAGGCGCCCTCCACCGGTTTTCAGGAGGCGATCGAGTTCCACAACCGCGAGATCGCGCGCGCCGTGCTCGGCCAGACGCTCACCACCGACGAGGGCCGCCGCGTCGGCTCGCTGGCGCTGGGGAAGGTGCACCTGCAGGTGTTGATGCTGCAGGTGCACGCCTTGCGGCGAGAGCTGGCCGACTCCGTGATGACCGAACAGGTCATCCGCCCGTTGGTTGAGCTGAACTTCGGGCCGGGCCCCATCCCGCGCTTTGCTTTCCCCGACCCCGAGCCGGACGTCTTCGCCGGGGGGAAGGGGTTGTGAAGGGTGGCTGGTTGGTTTGGCGTTGCGCGCCGCACGGGTGGCAGGGTGGCCGGGGTGATGTCTTTTGCACCCCGGTCCGAAGGACAACGCGCCGCGAGG
>CAZIIS010000129.1:0-7934 GCA_964539295.1 uncultured Fimbriimonadaceae bacterium
CGACGCCGAGCCCCGCGACGATGCCGCCCACGTTGAAGCCGAGTCCGGCATCGACGCCGAGCCCCGCGACGATGCCGCCCACGTTGAAGCCGAGTCCGGCCAGCAGGTAGACCAGCACCCCGACGGCGATGAAGAACCGCCCCAGCTTGCGCGCGAACGGCGCCAGCAGCTTCTCGCCGCGCTCGGACATCCGCTCGATGTGCCGGCTGAACGCCCCGCAGGCCAGGTCCCAGACGAAGTTAAGGAAGCACAGCCACGCCAGGGCGGCCAACACCTTGAGGAGGAATCGGGCCACGTGGTTGCCGGCCTCGGGAAGCTCCACCGAGGGCAGCAGCAGCCAGGCCACCTCCACCGCGACGACCATGCTCAGCGCGCGTCCTCCGGCGCGAAGGCCGCCGTTGGGCGCCGTCCCCTCGTGCAGGCGCAACAAACGCGCCAACGGGCGCGAAAGCAACCGCGCCAGCAAGGCGCAGGCCGCCGCGACGACCAGCAACGCCGCCAGGCCGAGCCACTGCCACGTCTCCAACCCGAGCACGATGAACCCGCATGCGGGAGGAACGGTGTTGCGAAGCAGGGCGCCCAACTCGTCGCCGGGCACGGGCGAAGGCGAGGTTGCGGCCAAAAGGTCGGCGACCCAGGGCATGGCCTAAGGTACCCGAGCGGTCGGTTGCCCCTGGCTCGCTTCGCCCTTGTGGGGGATCGCGGCGGCAACCAGGGGTGCGAGGGCGAGCGCGGGCAGGTAGACCTCGGTGGCGATCTTCTTCGCGCCCACGAGACCGAGCCCGATGGCGAGGATGATCGCGCCGCCGGCGGCGTAGGCCTCCGACATGATGTGGGGCTTGTCCGCCACGCCGCGCATCGGCCGGGCGAACGCCGTCAGAAGCCCCTGCACGACCAGCACCACCGCCGCCGAGGCCAACACCCCGACGCCCAGGGCCGCCGAGAGGAAGAGGGAAGACATGCCGTCGAGCAACGACTTGATCGCCAGCAGGTCGATCTTGTGTTCCACCCCGTCCTGAATGCAGCCGAGCAGCGTCATCGGCCCGACGCAGAAGAGCACGGACGCGGTGATCAACCCCTCGTTGAACGTGCCGTGCCCGCCGAGGGTTCGGCGCGCCCACTCCGCGAAGTTGGCGAGCCCCACGTCGATGCCGATCCACGCGCCCAGCACGCCGCCGAGCGCCACCGTGGCGGCGACGATGAGGACGTTCCGGGTCTTGAGGAACATCTGAAGGCCGAGACCGAGCGTCACCAGGCCGATGCCCGTGAGCGCCACCTGCTGCAGGTTGCCCGGGATCCCCTCGCCCACGCGCCAGCCGATGAGCGACCCCACCACCACGGTCAGGGTGTTGAGCAACGTTCCACGAAACGGCATGCGGCGGAACACGCCTCCGACGGTACCCCGCCGCAGGCGCGTCCTATTCGCCGTTGTCGCGTTCCATCCGCTCGGGGGCCGAGATGCCGAGCAGGTTGAAGGTCGCGCAGAGCGCGACCCGCGCCGCCTCGCAGAGCGCCAGGCGCGCCTTGCTCAGTTCCGGCTCCTCGGTCTGGATGACGCGGCATGCGTCGTAGAAGTGGTGGTACGTGCGGGCCAGCTCCACGGCATACGTGGTGAGCCGGTGGACGCCGTAGTCGACGGCGCAGCGCCTGACCTCGTGGGAGAGGTCGAGCAGCTTCAACACCAGCGCCTTCTCCTTGTCGTGCGTAAGCAGGCTCAGGTCGGGCTTGCCCGCGCCAACCACGAAGCCGGCCTCGCGCGCCTTTTCGATGACGCTGCAGATGCGCGCATGGGCGTACTGGACGTAGAACACCGGGTTCTCATCGCTCTGCTTGGTGGCAAGGTCGATGTCGAAGTCCATGTGCGTGTCGTGGCTGCGCATCAGGTAGAAGAAGCGCGCCACGTCGCGTCCGATTCGGCGCTGCTCGTCCTGCTCGGCGCTGGGCGCCATCGCCTTGCCGAGTTCGTCGATCAGGTCGATGAGCGCGTAGATGTTGCCGTCGCGCTTGCGCATCGGCGCGGGCTTGCCGTTCTTCACGAAGCGCACGATCTGGAAGATCGGCGCTTCGAGTTGGTCCTCGCTGTGGCCGAGCGCCTGCACCACCGCCTTAAGGCGCGGCACGTAGCCGTGGTGGTCCGGGCCGAGCACGGTCAGCAGCTTGTCGCAGTCCGTCGGGCGGTCGAACTTGGAGTCGTGGTAGGCGACGTCCGAGGCGATGTAGGTGAGCCGGCCGTCGGAGCGGCGCAGCACCCGGTCCATGTCGTCGCCGAAGCGCGTGCTGCGAAGCCAAAGCGTGTTCTTGGTTGCCTGTGGGATCGCGTACAGGCAGTACTTGACCCCTTTGGCTGAAACGGGCGGGCGGGATTGGGCCACGACCGATTCGGGCGCGAGTTCGGGTTCGGCCTGGCCGTTCTCCTCCTCCTCGTCCTCATCCTTCGGGCGGCCCTTGGCGCCCTCGGGAAGCCAGGCGTACTGCACCGGTTCGCGGTCGGCCACGCCCTTGTCCGCCAGTTCGCGCAGACATCGGTCGACCTCGCCGGCGTCGTGAAGCGACTGCTCGGAAAACCACCGGTCGAACTCAACGCCAAAGCAAGACAGCCCCTCGCGCTGCCGCTCCAGCATCAACTCCTGCGACATCTTCTGGAACCAGGCGAGGGTGCCGACGTGGTCGGCGCTGTAGAAGCAGTCGATGAACGCCTCGACCTCCTCCGGCGCGGCGACGGCGCACCGCACGTCCTCGTTCACCGCCTCGTTGATGGCGGCCACCGCTTTCGGGTCGGCGGCGCCCGGAACGGCGATCCACACCGCGCCCTTCTCCACCTTCATCGGGAAGACGCGGTACCTGCGCACCAGGTTGGCCGGGACGGCCTTGCGGGCTTCGATGTCCGGCTCGATCGTGGTGAGGTCGATGAAGGGAAGACCGGCCGTCTTGGCCGCCTGGCTGACCTCCTTCTGGCGCTTGGGCGCGACGCAGGAGACGCCTTCGGCGGAGACGGCGGTCTTCGCCTCGGGGAATCGGGCCACCAGCCGGTCGGCCACGTCCTGAACGTAATCGCCTCGGTACGCCTTCTCGGGGAGCGGCCTGCCGGTCGCCAGGCACCGCACCGACTCGGCGAACATGCGCATCTGCTCGCTGTTGACGCCGTCGTTGATGTAGTACTCGCGCCAAACCTGGTTGCCGGCGGCCTCGAGCACGCGACACAGGGTGTCGCCGAACGCCGCGCCGCGGCCAGAGCCGACCGTGATCGGCCCGTTCGGGTTCACGGAGACGAACTCGACGTTCAGTTTGAGCGGGCGTTCGGCCTCGGACCGCGCCAGCCCCTCGATCCCCATGTCGAGCGCGCCCTGCACCTCCTCGCCCACGGCAGAGGAACGCAGCGTCATGTTGACGAAACCGGGGCCGGCCACCTCGACCTTCTCGAAGATCGGGTCCGCCTGAAGGTGCTCGGCGAGCAGCGTGCCCAGCTCCCGCGGCTTGCGGCCGGAAGCCTTGGCCGCGGCCAGGGCGAAGTTGCAGGCGAAGTCGCCGTGCTCGGGCGATTTGGTGTCGCTGATCTCGACGACGGGCAGGCCGCTTGCCGGGAGGAGCCCCTCATCGACCAACTGGGAAACGATCGCTGACACTTTTTTGGCAAGTTTTCGGCGCATGGGAGACCTGCGGTTGCGTAAGGTAGACGTGTCGTCGCCTGAGGCCGCGTCCTCGCCGCGGTTCAGCCCGGTCGGCCCCGAAAGGGTCGGCGCCGTCAACGGGCAGATGAAATCCGGCATCGGAACCGCGACCGCCAAGACGCGGGTAAAGCCTACGCGCGAAACGCGCTCACGAACAAGAATAACCTGAAACGGGCGGCCGGCAGGGGTTGGCGCGAACAAATCCCCACGCTCAATCCGTCAAAAACACGACCTGCGGCTTTCCCGGGGGGGCTCGTTGGGGCCATAATCAGTCACGCAGGTCAATTATGCCGAGCGAGCGCCACCGGCGCGCACTCGGTGGAGTGCGCACGGCCGTAAGCAAGCACGGCGAGGTTTGACATTCATATGGCATTGCCACGTCTACCCATGGCTCAGTTCCTCGTTCAGCGGGGGTTCCTCAAGCAGGAGCAACTGGACGAGGCCGTCAAGGTCCAGCAGCAGTCGAAAAGCCCGGACCTCGGGCGAGTCTTGGTTGAACTAGGCTACGTCGGCGAGCGCGAGGTGTTTCACGCTCGGGCCCAAGAGGCCAACCTTCCGTTCGTAGACCTGGACAACGTACAGCTTGACAACAGCGCCCTAAACGTCGTTCCGGAACGCATCGCCAAGATGCACAACGTGCTGCCTGTCCGCAAGGAGGGCATGGTGCTGTGGGTGGCGATGGCCAACCCCGACAACCTTCAAGCCATCGACGACGTGCAGTTGGCATCGGGTTGCCGCGTCAGGCCGGCCATGGCCGTCCCGGGCGCGATCGAGGACGCGATCAAGCGAGCCTATTCGGGCGGCTCCGCCCCGGTTCCCGCCGCGGGCAACGGCGTCAAGCCGGCTCAGGCTGCGGCGAAAGCCGAGCCCGGCCGCATGGGCGCCGATATCCGGCGCATGATGGCTGAGGCGCAGATCGGGCGCGACGTCGACTCGCGGGCGGCGCCGGCGGACGAAGAGGCCGACGCCGAGAAGATGGCGGAGCAGGCGCCGATTATCCGCCTGGCCAACGCCCTCATCCAGCAAGCGATTTTGGACCGGGCCAGCGACATCCACGTCGAGCCCCAGGAGCGGCAGGTCCGCATTCGGTACCGACTTGACGGCGTCCTCATGGAGGCGATGACCGTGCCGAAGAACCTTCAGGCGCCGCTCATCAGCCGCCTGAAGATCATGTCCGAGATGAACATCGCCGAACGGCGTATTCCTCAGGACGGCCGCATCGAAGTCCGCCACGCCAACCAGGAGTACGACCTCCGCGTCAGCTCCATCCCGTGCCCGTACGGCGAGAAGATCGTCATGCGTATCCTCGACAAGGGGAACGCGATGGTCGGCCTGCAGAAACTCGGCTTCACCGCCGAGAACCAGGCGCTGATCGAGGAGTTGATCTCTCAGCCCAACGGCATGTTCCTCTGCACCGGACCGACCGGTTCGGGCAAAACGACGACGCAGTACTCGGTCCTTCACAAGCTCAACACGATCGAGAAGAACATCATCACGATCGAGGACCCGATCGAGTACCAGCTCGCCGGCATCGCGCAGGTTCAGGTGAACCGCAAGGCCGGCCTCACCTTCGCCTCCAGCCTCCGCGCGTTCCTTCGCCAGGACCCCGACATCATCATGGTCGGCGAGATGCGCGACCTGGAGACGGCCGAGATCGCCATTGAGGCGTCCTTGACCGGCCACTTGGTTCTCTCGACGCTTCACACGAACGACGCCCCGTCGGCCACCGTTCGTATGATCGACATGGGCGTGGAGCCGTACCTGATCTCCGCGACGGTCATCGGCGTCATGGCTCAGCGCCTTGGTCGCCGTATCGACCCGGAGCATCGCGAGCCGTACGAGGTACCCGCCATCGACCTGCGGCGTTTCGGCTTCAGGGTCCAGGACCCGGACGAGATGGTCACCCTCTACCGAGGCGTGCCTCACGAGGGGAACCGCATGACCGGCTACCGCGGCCGAACCGGCATCCACGAACTCATGGTGATGAACCAGGAGATCGCCGAGTTGGTCGTGCGCCGCGCTCCGCTTGCCGATATTAAGTCGGCGGCAAAAGCCAACGGCATGAAGGAGTTGCGCGAAGACGGCCTGGAGAAGGTTCTTGCCGGCATCACCGACCCGCAAGAAGTGATGCGCGTCGTGTTCACCGCCGGGTTCTGATACATCTGCGCGGCGCAAGCCGCGCAGTTCAAACAGTGGATTAAGAAAGCAGTATGGACATCCAGCCGAAACCGTATATTGCCGGGACGCCCGAATCGACGGCCCCCGCTGCGGAGACGCCGACCAAGGAGGGCCCCCGGACAGCCGGTGCGCCCCGAACGCTCGAAGACCTGCACGTTGACGAGCTTCTGCACATCGTCGTCGACCGCAACTGCTCGGACCTGCACATCTGCGCCGACAGCGAGCCGATCATCCGCGAGGACGGCAACCTGAAGAAGCTGAACTTCGAGAAGTTCTCGGCTCAGCAGACGCAGCGCATGCTGTACGAGATCGTCTCGGACGAGCAGATCCAGCGGTTTGAGACGAACCTCGAGCTGGACTTTTCCTACCAGCTACCCAGGCGCGCCCGGTTCCGTGTGAACCTGTACCGCGACCGGGGCGCCGTCGCCGCCGCGTTCCGCCTCATCGCGAACCGGATCCCGACGACGCGCGAACTGAACCTTCCGCCGATCCTCGACCAGCTCACCGAGCGCCCGCGCGGCCTGATCCTCGTGACCGGACCGACCGGCTCCGGTAAGTCGACCTCGCTGGCGGCGATGGTCAACCACATCAACACCACGCGGGCCGAGCACATCATCACGGTCGAGGACCCGATCGAGTATCTGCACACCCACAAGCTCAGCTTGGTGAACCAGCGCGAACTGGGCAACGACACGAGGAGCTTCGCCAATGCCCTTCGCGCCGTATTGCGCGAAGACCCGGACGTCATCCTGGTCGGTGAAATGCGCGACATGGAGACGATCGCGTTGGCCATCACCGCGGCGGAAACCGGCCACTTGGTCTTCGCCACGTTGCACACCAACAACGCGGCCGAATCGATCGACCGTATCATCGACGTCTTCCCCCCAGGACAGCAGGAGCAGATCCGCGTTCAGTTGGCCAACAACATCGTGGCCATCATCTCGCAGCAGCTTCTGCCGCGGGCCAGCGGCCCCGGTCGTATCCCGGCCAACGAGATCATGGTGGCCAGCCCCGCGGTCCGCAACCTGATTCGCGAAAACAAGACGCACCAGATCCCGTCTATGATCCAGACGAGCGCTAACATCGGCATGGTGAGCATGGACCAGTGCCTTCGCGACCTCTACCTCAAGGGCTATATCGCCCTGGAGGAGGCGCTGCAGCGGTGCATGAACCAGGCCGAGCTGAAGAAGATGATCAACTTGACGCAGACTCCGGCAACGGGGCCGTCCGGCGGCAGGAGGTAGTAGAGTGGCGGTTTTTAGCTACACGTTCAAGGATTCGGCAGGCAGTCTTCAGAAGGGCACCGCGGAAGCCGACACCGAAGAGATGCTTCGGCAACGGTTCCAAGAGCAGGGCCTGGAGATCGTCGAAGTAACCGTTATCAAGAAAGGGCGCGTCGCCCGGCAGCGCAGCTACGGCAAGGTCAAGCTCAACGTCCTGTCGCTTTTCTGCCGCCAGTTCTCGACCATGGTCGACGCCGGCGTTTCGCTCGTGCGGTGCCTCGACGTGCTCGAACGGCAGCAGAATGACACCAAGCTGAAGCGCATTCTTGCCGACATTGGGCAGCGGGTCGAGGGGGGTGAAAGCCTTTCTCACGCGATGCAGCGCCACCCGCGCACCTTCAGCAACCTGTTCGTCGGCTTGATCCGGGCCGGCGAGGTCGGCGGCGTTTTGGAGGAATCCCTCCAGCGCCTGTCGCAGTTCCTTGAGGACGACGTCAAGCTGCGACGCAAGGTCAAGTCGGCCATGACCTACCCGACGTTGGTCATGATCGCCGCCGTCGGCATCGTGACCTTCTTGGTCGTGTGGGTGGTCCCGAAGTTCATGGACATGTTCAAGGACATCGGTCTGAAGGACAACTCCATGCCAGCGATGACCCAGTTCCTAATGGACGTGTCGTCGTTCGTCCGGAACAACGGCCTGTTGATCGTGATCCTCTTGGTGGCGGTCTACATCGGCTTCAAGATGTTCGCCGCGACCAAGTTCGGGTGTCGGCTCGTGGACCGCGTGAAGTTGAAGATACCGGTCATGGGCCCGCTGAACCACAAGGTCTGCATGTCCCGGTTTGCGCGGACGATGGGCACGTTG
>CAZIIS010000130.1:0-7903 GCA_964539295.1 uncultured Fimbriimonadaceae bacterium
GCACCCGGAGAAGCCTCCGCGTAGGGAGGACGAAGAGGTTTGGAAGAAGGTCGCCTCCGTTTTCCAGGGGACCAAGTTCCGCGACGTCATTCAAGCACATACCTTCGATGTCATGGGGGCCGAGGTTCGCTGCGACTACGCCTTCAAGAACGGAAAGTGGCATACCATTGAGCCCGTTTCCCTGGATTACCTCCACGGCACGGAGATCGTCGAGCGTGCCCAGAAGATCGTCGGCAAGGCAGCCATGTTGGGCCGCACGGAAGGCTTCGGTAGATGCCATGTGGTGCTCGGGTGCCCGGTGCGTTCCCCGCACGAGCAGGCGCTTGAATCCACCCGTTCCCTCCTCAAGATCGACGAGCACATCGAGGTCTATGAGGAATCGAACGCCAGCGAGCTCGTCGAGAAGATCGGTGCCACGCTGGAGCACGCCTCCCCTACTTCAGCGCCTTCGTCTTCGCCGCGGCGTACTCCGCATCCGTGAGGGCGCCGGCTGTCCCAGGTCAGCGCAGCGAGCGCAGCGCGCCGACCAGCGAGTCGTGGGCTCGGGCGACGTCGCCGATGGCGTCCTGATGCCTCTTCAGCGTCGCCTGGACATCCTGCAACTTGAGCCAAAGGATGGCCGAGAGCGCCAAGGAGATGGCACAGGCCAACGCTAGGCCACGGCACCACCGCTGGAGCTCGTCGACGAGGGCTCCCAGCGGGTCGACAGGTCCGGCAGCGACCGGCGACGGCGCGGCAGCGGGCGGCCGCATCGGCAAGTTGGCCTGAAGGGCGAACGCCACCGGGCTCATCCCGCTCTGGAACGCCTGCATCACAGCCGTCGGGTCGAGCTGCTGAATCTGCACGCCGCGCTTGCGCGCCTTGAGGGTGGCGGCCACCGTCTTCTGCCAGGCGTCAAAGGGGTCTGCCATTCCTTCCTCGGCACGATGTACCGGATGACCTTCACTTCGTTCACTCCCGAGGCTAACTACGCACAATCCACCTGGGGCCCCGCAGCTGCGTCACCCAGAAGTCGTAGTGGAAGTAATAATCGCGCCCACTAGCGTCCAGAACAGGCGGGTCCGGCTCCGCCACGGCCCCGAATTGGTAGTACTCCTCGAACGATCCATTGCTTTGCAGCTGAACCAGCAGATCATGGAGCGCCTGCAAGTTCTTCCTGGCGATACTCATTTCCATGGACATCACGTTCTGCGCCCGATAGTATTCCAGGCCCATCGGTGCCGACGTCTGGAATCGTCGAGGCAAGCTCATCAGGTTTCGCAACGCACCGTTGTATTCGCTTACCGTTCCGCTCATCGCAGACAACGCTGCCTGCTTCGCTTGCTCCGACTGGGCCTCATTGGCGCGCTGTTGCGCCTCGTCATATGCCAGTTGTTCAGCTTTGGCCTTCTCTGCGTCGTACCTCGCTTGCGTGTCTTGAATCTGTTGGGCCTGTGCCTCCGCCTTGCGGACTAGCGCGTCGTTTTGCGCCTTCAAGTCGTCGATTGCCTGCTGGTCGGCATTATTGGTGGCGGCTTGCACTGGTTGGTTCTGCGCTTGGATCAGGCTGTTCGGGTCCGGCGTCGCTGACGTACTTGCCTCCAGCGGGCTCGTTTGGCCACGGCGCGACACGGCGACAGGTTCAGTAACGAGATCTCTTGCCGGGAACAACAAGCCGCCAATCACCTGCCCGAGCATGACGGCTGCCACCAAGGCGACGACTCCCCCCACCATCCAGAGTGCTACACGGCGGTTCATGTCGCCATATTAGCTCATTGATGCTATCGCGGGAAGATGTCGCAGCGACATTCGAACCCGCAATCCGTCAGGCCGTCACCCGGCCACCCGACCGCTTCAAGCTCACTCAACGTGAAACCGTTGCGATGGCGGGAGTTGTATGCTAGGTCCAGGCAGCGCGCGCAGTGCGCCGCATCGGGATCCAGCGCCCAGAGGTACCGCTTGTTGAGCCTTATCGGCTTGTTCCAGTCGACAGTCTCAGCGCGGAGGTACAAGCCCCAAAGGGCGGCGGGAATCTGCAGCAACCAGCCGTTATCCATATGGCCGAGCGCAAGCCGCCGAACGGTGACAGCGAACCTCTCGTGCCACATCTCCATCACCGCGCACTCAGAAGGGGAGAAGCCTGGATGGTGGACACCTCTGGCCATCCGACCGGCCGCGAACACCTCACATTCGGCTTCCCGGATCCTGTCCTCGATCGCATGCCACGAGCGAGCATCGAAGCCTCCGCATGGCTGCATCTCGCGCCGCATCCACTCCCGCAGATCCTTCTCGGTTGCGACGTACTGACGACGGCCTCCCAGGTGATTGGGACCATCCGCTTCCATGCAACGGCTCATGTCGCCAGATTAGCCCAGGGGTAGTGCTTCCAGGCGCATCTTGCAGGTAACGCACGAAGGTCCCAGGTGCGCATCAAGGGGACCCTTGCATTTGCATAACAAAAGGTCTTGCATTTTCGCGTCATCTGTTGTATGCTCAACGTGACCCGCACCACAGGGCCACAGGAGACACGAATGCCAGACGTAACGATTCGACAGCTGCTGGGCGAGGACCGCCCTCAGCGCCACACCGGGCAAGGACGCCGTCGCGACCTCATGGCCGCACGTATGCAGAGAGCTGCCGAGGCCGCCGTCCACGACTGCGAGCATAAGCTGGCCCGCCTGGGCCGATTGGCCGCCGAGGCGATCGACGCCGGCCACCGCAGCTCGCAGCTGCTCGACGTGTCGCGCCGCCTCAGCGTCGCCCACGACATGCTCCGCGACGACATCACCGAGGTGGTGGCCCGATGAGCGCTCCCAAGATGACCGCCACCGACGCCTTCCTGTCCAGCTACTGCGCCATTCACGGCGTGGACCCGGCCCGATTCGGGTGCGCGCAGCCCCGCGAGGGCGAGCGCGAGTCCGGCACGGTCGACACGGTAGCCGCCGTCGCCGCGGTGGCCGTCGACCACCTGTTCCGCCGCGCCACCCAGGCAATGCTCCGGGGTGAGCGCAGCGGGCAACTGACCGCCCAGCCGCCCCTGGAGCAGTGGCACGCGCGCTGGGAGGACTCCAGCGCCGACGAGCCGGGCCTCGTGATGCTGGAACTGGAGTACCGCGGCCGGCTCTCCCCCGAGGCGCGCCGCTTCGCCATCCGCCACCTGACGCAGCTCGGCCACGCGCCCGAGCAGGCCATCGTCCAGCGCATGTACGGAGTCGAGGTGGCCTACACCCTCGTCGTGTGGCTCGTCGTTCGCGAGACCCCGAAGGCGGTGACCGCGTGAGCAAGCACCCTTGGACGCCAGGGCCGTGGATACGCGGGGGGCATGGCGGACAGCGGATTCGGAGTGCTAGTAGTACCCGGTTGATCGCGACAGCCGCCGTCGTTGGGGGCCGCCGCTTTAGCCCCGAACGCAAGGCCAACGCCCGGCTTATCTCTGCCGCGCCCACGCTGTACGAAACGGCCAGCAATCTCCTCGACCGGCTGAACGACATTGACCCCAGCCAGCGGGCCGTGGTCTCCGCAGAGATGGACGCGCTTCGCGCCGTGCTGCTGTACGTGCTGGTGTGCGCCAAGGAGGCCCCGGATGCCTGACCTCACTCCCGAGTCCGTCACCAACAGGCCCTCTCGCGCCCGCCAGCACGCGATGGCCGCGAGCGTTTCCACCGCCCGCCGAGAGCCCAGCCCGGCCGCCGTTTGGATCGGCCTGGCCGTCCTGTTCGCCGTCTCCCTCTGGGCGCTCAGCTGCGCCCCCCTCCCGCTCATGTCCACCGACTACTCTCGCGCCCCCGGCCGGGGCGCAGCTCACTCCGGTCTGGTCCCTGCCAATACCGCTGTGTCCCCGGCCAGGTGCTCGTCAGAAGCGCCGGTGCACACACGCATCTCCCCTGCCCGCTTGATTGGTCCTCGGGCGGGGGACCTTTTCGTCTTGTCCGTGTACGCCCCTCGTTATGCCGGCCGCCTTACAGCCTCCGGCTTGCCGTACCGGCCCTCCTGGCCCATCTGCGCGAGCAACCGGCATCCGCTTGGGACGATCCTGCTGATCTCCTGGGGCGACCGGCAGGCGGTCGCGATGGTCGTTGACCGGCTGGCGATCGACCACTCCGACCGGATCGACCTGTCGGAGAGCGTTTGGGCCGACCTCGCAGGCGGCGCGGCCCCCGGGCTGCTGCACTTGGCAACCGTCGAGGAAGTGGCACGTTGAAAACCCCGCCCATCTCAGCCCGTTTGCTCCGCACCCTCCTCAGCCGCATCTGCGACAAGGAGGGGCCAAACAACTCCGTCAGCGTTGCAGATGGCGTCGTCGAGGCGCACACGTACAACCACTGCGTCGTCATCGGCACGGGCGACGTTGACCAGCGCGTCTGCACCGACCGCGACGCCGCGCTTCTCGAAGCCGAACGCGCCCGCATCTACAAGGACTGGGCGAAGCTCGAACCGGACCCTATCCGGGGCAAACCCTCAGGGTCGATCGCCAGGGTGATGCGGCAGCTCGACCCCCTACCGAAGGCGATCACCGTGCGCCCCGACCTGCTCATCGCCGCCGCCCAGGTGGCGATCGCGGCGGGAGCGCCCACCGTCACGCTCTACGCCGAACACGACTCAGACGAGCCGCTGCTTGGCTACACCTGCGAGTACGACCCGACCGACGAGGACGGCCAGTACAGCTTCGAGACCGAGGACACGGGCCCCGTTCCGGTTCGCGGCCTCGTTGCCGGCTGGAAGGAGGCGCCCACTCCCCACGACCAGCCCGCTCCCGACATGCCAGACGACGTCGAGACGCAGACCTGCCCCGAGCTGCCGCTCATCATCGTCAGCCGAGACACGGAGCCCGAGGCGTTCGACGTCGAGATCGACGGCGAGCACTACGGCGCCGTGCTCACTCGCCGGTACCTGGTCGAGGGCGAGCCGATGGACAACCTCAACGCCGTGTGCGAGGCGACCGGCGAGTTCCACAACCACCTCCTGCTCACTTCCCAGACCCCAGAGCCCGGCCCCGAGCTCGACGCCTACATCGAGAAGCACGTTAGAAGGATGTATTCCGCATGAACGCTATCCAAACCGAAACCGCCGAGGCCATTCCGACCACCATCGTGAACGGCTACGTAGTCAACGCCGAGACCCGTGAGGTGCTCGGCATCGCCGACAAACCGCAGTTCGAGGTCACGGACCTCGAAAGCCTGGATTGGGTGCTCAAGCGGATGCGCGGTCACAAGGCCCGCGTGGCCGCGTTCCAGGCCCACGCCGACGAGGAGCGCGCCGAGTTGGCAGAGGCCATCGAGGCAATCCCCGAGGTGCAGGCGATCCGCGCGCAACTGAAGGCGCTCGACGCATCCCTCGAGTCCGCCACGCGCGACCACGTGCGCGCGCTCGAATGGTTGGAACGGCGCTACTCGGACGGCATCCGCGAGGTCGCGCTCCAGGAACTGGATGGCAAGAAGACGCGCACACTCAAGACGCTCTTTGGTTCGGTGAGCTTCCGGCACGTCGCCCCGCGGGTGTTGGTCGAGGACGAACCGCACGCCATCGACTGGCTCTTGGTGATGGGCCAGGGCGCGGCGGTCAAGCAGACCATACAGGTCTCCAAGCTGACCGCCGACGTCCGCGCCCAGGTCGAGCTGGACGCCGTGCCCGGCCTCAAGATGAGCGAGCCCGAGGACCGCATGAGCATCGAGGTAGGGCTCTAGATGACGCCTGCCGTGCGGCTCAGGAAAGGCTTCGCGCGCCCGGTGTTCGAGCGCGCCTCCGCCGGCTGGGTCGCACGGCTCGTCCCGCAAGGGATGCTGAGGGGGGTGGGAGACACGATGGAATCGGCGGCACAGGCACTGCAGCGCCAGGTTGACGCGCTCTTCGCCGACCTGGCGCGCTACGAGGAGACCACGGCGTGACCGAGCAGATCATCAATATTATCCACGGCGACGCCCGCGAGGTTCTACGCAGCCTTCCCGACGCCAGCTACGACGCCATCATCACCGACCCGGTGTGGCCGAACTCGGTCCCCGGCCTGCTGCCCGACGGCGTCAGCCCGTGCGAGATGTTTCGGGACGTAGCGAGCGAGTTCCCACGGGTGCTTAAGCCCGGCGGGCGCGTTGTGATCACGCTTGGGCGAGACTCCGATCCTCGGTTCCTGACTGCTGTCCCGCCGGAGTTGCCGTTCCTGGCGTCGTCCTTCTTGGAGTACGCCTGCCCAACCCACAAGGGGCGCATTCTCTACACAAACGACATCGCGTACGGCTTTGGCGAGTTCCCGCCATCCGCGCCTGGCCGCCACCTCATACCAGGTAAATGCATGGCCACCCGGACCGAGGCGCGCCACCTCGACCACCCATGTCCTCGTCCTCTTCAGCACGTGCAGTGGCTGGTTCGGTTCTGGGCATCGAGCGGGCCAGTCCTCGACCCGTTCGGAGGGTCTGGCACGACCGCCGTCGCCTGTGCAGAGATGGGCATACCTTGCACATCCATCGAGCGCAACGAGGATTGGGCACATCTCGCACAACGGCGATTGAAGGACGTAACACCGCCGCTGGTGGCGGTCGGAGCGCACGCCCATGCTTGAGCAGATCATCAACATCAACTTCGACCCGACGCCGCGGCCGGTGTCGCACTACGCCGAGCTTTGGGGGCAGACCGAAGTCAACCTCAACAAGTGGTGCCTCAAGGGTTGGATCCCCGGCGCCTTCCGCCACCCGAACGGCTCGTGGTGGGTGAAGCCCCTTTCGCTGCTAAACTGGTCGCCAGAGGAGGCGGTGGCGAATGAGGAGGCCGAAGGGCTCCGGCACGGTGGTTCTCAAGGGAGGCAAGTATTACGCAAGGGCCAGGAGGAATGGAGAAGAGATCTACGGCCCGGCAAGAGACAGCTGGGACGAAGCTGACTCCGACCGCAAGAACTGGGCTCGCGCCGAGCCGCCCAAACGCCCCTCAGGAAGAATGCCCACTCTTCAGCAGTGGGCGTTCGAGTGCATGAACGGCGCATACGGCGCCAAGCTCGAAACCAGCACCTACGTCACGAACGAGGGCTACCGCCTGCGGTTCATCAACGACAGCGCTCTCGGTTCCATGCGGCTCAACCGCATCAGCCGGACTGACGTCGAGAACTGGATGACGTCCTTGCGCGCCGAGCGCCACCGCGGCAAGGAGGAGGTCTGGTACGAACCGCCGGCGCCGCGCACGGTGCATCGCATCATGGCCTACCTAAGCAAGCTGTTCAGCCTTGCTGTTCGCGACGGGCTCATACCCGCCAACCCCACGGCCAACGTCGAGCGCCCCCGCGTCCTGCCTCGGCCCAATCGCGTGCTCGAAAGCTCGGAGGCGGCCCAGCTCCTGGACCCGCAGGACCGCACCGACTGCCTGATCGTGGTCGCCATGCTTACGGGCCTTCGCCGGTCCGAGATTCTCCGCCTGGAGTGGTCGCACGTCACACGGACCACGCTCACGGTCCCCGCACGAAAGAACGCCGCCAGCGTCAAAACCGTCCCATTGGCTCCAGAGGCTTACGCGGCGCTGAACGCCCAGCCCCGACGTTCCAACTACGTCTTCACCGCGGAATCCGGACTCCCCCTATCCCCCCGAAACTTCACCCGCGACGTCCACGAACGGCTGATCAAACTCGGCTTTCCACCCGATATGAGGCCGCAAGACCTACGCGGATCCTTTGGGACGCTTCTGATCCAGGGGGGAACGGACCTCAAGACGGTCCAGGAACTCATGCGCCATGCCTCAGCCAAGACCACCATGGACATGTACCTGCGAACCCGAACGCCCGTGAAAACGGCCGCCGTAACGCGCCTGAGTCGGCACTTGAAGCGGGAAGCGAAGGTTCAAGGACGCGACCCCGAAAACGGTAGGGGGAGTAAATAGGGGGATTCACGGCCCGACCCCTACTTTCTCTCCCCCTCATTGAAGCCGTTTTGAACCTAATTCGGTGGTG
>CAZIIS010000131.1:0-7895 GCA_964539295.1 uncultured Fimbriimonadaceae bacterium
CCCTCGCTGCGCTCGGCATCGCGCCCTGGAGCGGGGCCGCATGGCGCACCTCGCCTCAGCGCTGATGATGGAGATGTTCGGGCATCGCGCCCTGGAGCAGGGCCGCCTGGCGCACCTCGGGCCGTCCGTGAACCGCCCGACCCCACCCGGCCCGTGGCCTAGAGCCAGGTTGGGGGCTTACGGGCTCTCCATACAACTCCGCCGCAGGCGACGACACGCCGCCCGGGGCGCCCGCCAGGGCGCGCGGCGCCACCCCGAAACAAGCCCCGCATAATTGGGGGATACATCGCATGTTTCCGCCGTATTATGACTAAGCTGCACAATATTACCGATGGTGTTACGCCCGTCCGTCTCCTGGGGACCACAACGCTCCAGATGGTTCGTATCAGTTGATCGAGGGGACATATGGACAGAACCTTAGCGCTGGTTGCGGCCAGTTTGTGTGTGTCATTGGCCGCAGGCGCGTTCCTTTACGCGGCGGCCACGCCCATCGCGCCGGGCCTGCGCCTGATAGCGGTAGGCGGTGCATCGCGCGCGCCTGCGGAGGCCGAGGCATCCGAGCTTAAGAAAGCGACCGGCGCGTGCAAAGAAGCGAGGGTAAAGGCCGAGGCAACCGCCGCGCTGGCGGAGCGGTTGCTGCGTCTGACCAAAGAGACCCCTTGGGCGGATATCGTCACGTTGCTCGACTCGACCAAGAAGGCCGTTGGCAACGGCAACCTCTACGCACTGGTTGGTAGCGACAAACAGGCGCTGGACGGCGCCCTGACCAAGCTGAGCGCAAGCATCGAAGCCCAGAAGAACCAGGGACAGCCTTCCCCCCCGGCGGCGACGGCAGGCGCGCCGCCCGCTAACGGAACCGCGGAGTCCGCTCCGGCTACGGACGCACAAGAGGGCTCCGGCACGCAACCGGACGCAGCAGCCGAGGCGCTCAAACAGGCCGAAACGGAGGAGAAAGCTGCAACCGAGGCCCTGAAACGCTTGGCGGCCGTGGAGGTGAAGGACATCGCCCAAGCCGTTGAAACGGCGGGCCACGTGGTAGCCGCGGAGCTCGACCGCCTGGCGGCCGATATCCGTGCCCTCGGGCTTGACACGGGGGCAACCAACTACCCGTTCTGCGATCATCTCGCCGGGTTGGAAGAGGCGCACGGCGCCGGCGATCCCATCTTAAAGGCGTTCGATTCCTTCAAACAGTTGTCCGTCCGGCGCAAGAGCTTGACCGAAGCATGGCAGGAGATCAAGAAAGCCACTCTGCCAAAGGAAAACCCGCCCGCCATCGAGACAGATGCAACGGTGGCCGACGCACTGGGGAAGCTGAATGAGGTCCTCAACAAGAGCCTTAACAACCTCCCCGCCTGGTGCCAGACCATCGGCGATGCGATGCTTCGTTGCGCGCAGGACTTCGCTGCCAAAACCGCGTCGAAGCCCAAGGATGACGAGGTTGACTCCGCCCTGGCGGCAAAGATCGTGCAGGCCCGCAAGCTCATATACATTGCGGAGTACATCAAGGCCCACCAAGCCGAGTGGTGGCCCACCCTCAAGGAACTCGGCTTAGTCGACAACACATTGACCGAAGCTTTGGACAGGATTGGCGAGTACACCCAACGTCTGGCGCTCCTCAGGTCGGCGCTTGCTCTGGTCGAGGAGTTGGTGTGCGGGTTTGACGAAGAGACCACACAAGAGGCAATACGGCTCTTCTACTTCGCCAACGTTCCGCAAGCGATGAAGGCGATGAACCTTTCGGCCGTGGAGTACAGGGACGAGTACTTTGGCATCAAGTCGAACTTCCAGGAGGCCCGCGAAGCCCTCGTCACCAAGGAGAGAGATGTCGCGCTCAAGACTGCGGAAACAAACGAGCTGATAACTCAGGTTGCGCGCCTCACGAGCCAAATGGACGGCTTCGCCAAACAGGTAAAGGACAAAGAATCGCTTGTCGCGTCGGTTGGCAAAAAACTGACGGCAGCCCAAGCAGCGGTTGACAAAACCAAAGAGGATAAGGGCGACACCTCGGACGAGTACAAAATAGCTGTGGACAAAAGAGATGCTTTGCAGGCCGAACACAACCAAAAGACAACCGATCTGACAAACCTGCAGACACAACAAGCCGAGGCAACGTCCGAAAAGTCGAAACGCGCGAAGGAGTTCGAAACAACCGACGCCGCGAGGAGAACCGCGGTCCAGGAGCGAAACGCCATGAACCTTCAGGTGGCCGTGCTTGCCGCCGCCGAAGTGGACGCCTTTGCGTTTGAGCGGGAACACGCCACCTTCTGGTACTCCATGCCGGTCCGAACGAGCATCGACCCGGTAAGGCGATGCATGGTCTTCGGTTTTAGCGAAAGCAACATCGTTTTCGTGCGAGGGCAAGCAAGCGACATCGCGGCCGTCAAGGAACTGCTTGCCTCCTTCGACCGCCCGGCGCCGCAAGCGCGGATAACCCTTTACACCCTTCAGATCAACTCGGACAACCCGACCAAGATCGCCAACAACATCGCGCGCGTCACCGACAACCTCAACGAGATGCAGGGCGACCTGACCCTCTTCCAGGACGTCTTCCGGAATGCTATCGCCCGCGAAGTGGGGCGTTCCTCCCGCCTTGCCATGCACGTCTTCGGTCACAAAGGCGGCATCCCGCAAGCGAAGCTACCGGAAAGGGTCTGGCGGTCCTTCTATTACCCCAGGGAGATCCGCCGTTCGCTCGGTATGGACATCGAGGTCCGGCCCGGCCCGGCCTGCAAAGGAGATTTGCCTGCGTCATGCGAAGAAGCGCCATCCATTCTGTTGAAGCTCTCCTCTGCGCACCTGGACCTCGGGATGGCCAAGACCGACTTTCAGGAGGCCGTCGCGTCGCACCTGGCCGCTTTGGACTACAAGCACGCCTTGGAGGCATCCAAGAAGGACTTCAGCCTAATGCGTTGTTTGGAGCGCGCACAAGCAAGACGCGAGATCATGCTGACCCGCGCAGGCTACCGTCTGATGTGTTGTGCCGAAGCCGTAAGCCAGGTACGAACCCAGCTTATTGACCTAGGTGGATCGTTCGCTGAACCTGGACCCGAAACCTACAGTGCGATAAGGGCGATGTCCGCCGGAACGCGCCTCGCCAAGCTTGCCCGCTTGGTGACCTATCTCGTCCGCAAACAGAGCAAGGATGACGATTGGTACAGCTATGCTTTACGGGTCGCCGAGACTTCGGACACGTTGCCTGCGGGCGACCGCATCAGTTCCGGCCTGCGCGATGCCGCGAATACCATTCCCAAGGACGTGGCAGGCTACGAACAACCCTACGCGCTTCAAAAGCTAAGCTGCATTTTCAACGATTATGAGGTGGTCGATACGGAGCTGACAAACCAGGAGGAGAAACTGGCGAGCATGTGCACGTTGGGATACGACGACGAGTACTTGCGAAGCGTAGATTGGGTTACGAAATACACGCTGCCCGATCCCGTTCACGGCACCACGCTTGGCGAGATGCTGTTTGTTCTCTCGCTGGCATCCGCGGAGTCGAGAGAGCGAATCCTGCACGACTTGTCCCAAGAGCTGTATGATTGCGTTCGCCTTGCCGACAGCGGAGTCATCCAAGACTACAAGACCGAACCCGCCGATGGCCAGTCGCGTTTCCGCCAGGCGATTAACGTTCTGTATGGCAAATCTCAAGTGGTCACCAAGCCGTTGCGGTCGTTGGCGCTTGCGTTGGAATCCATCTACGGCAACTCCGAGCGTTCCGAGCTACATAGCGACATCGTTTCAGGGCTATACCCATTCTTCCCACGCACCATTCTTGGAGAGTTGGACCCGTCGATACCGGTCGACCGCGTCCAGGAGAGCTTGACTCCTAACCAGAAGGAGATGCTCGCTGCCATCGAATCCCGCGTCGTCGAGTCCGTCGCGGCGCAGATACTCGAGGTCTGCGACCAGGCGCCCGAAGCAAACGCCGTTGACAACTCGCTCTTCTACGACCAAGTCGCGCCACTCGTCGGTTGGTTACGATCTCGGCAGTTTACGTCTGGGCGCAAGGATGGGCGACATTGCGACCAGGCGCCTGATTCCTATGAATGCACCGGGCGGCGGTTTCTCGGGACGCCTTCGGAGGATGGAACTTCTGAGACCGCTGAATGGGTTGACAGAGCCGTACTGCTTGCCAGGAGCGTCGGTCAACAGAACTCGCTTTCGCGGGCCACGCCGCGCGTGGCCGCGGCAGACGACATGATTAAGCGCTTTATGACGGTACTGGATGGCGACCTGTACAAGTTCATCGTGGGTCCTGGTCTCGACACAATGCGCAGTCTGGCAACGGAGAACGACGTTCAACTCGGCGGAATGCAGGTTGAGAGCATATTGGCGACGAATCGATTTGTGGCACGGGTGGACGTGAACTCCTCTGCGTCTCTGGGCGATCCTGGCGCCAGACCGCTACTTGACGTTTCGGAGCAACTGGCCGCCCTGGAGGACCTGTTCAAGAAGAAGGAAGCCGCCGATGAAGGCGCCAAGGACGCCTCGGCACTTGCTCTCGGAGCGGCTTTCGCCGAGGGTAGTCCCCCGGATGGCAATGGCTTCAGGTTCGACAACCTTGGCAGGTATACAGCGTTGGGCTTCTTTGTGGCAGCGCTTGTCGATAAGCCTGAACCCTTGACGGAGATCTACAGTATCAACGGCGGTAGTCAGTTCAAGGTGACGCCGATATTCGACCCAAGCGGCCAGGCGATGAGGTTCAAGTTTGACCATGTCGAAACCGTGAAGGTGCAAGACCCGGCCGGCACTCGCGACCCGCTCGCCCCTCGGGTGGACCGTCACACCATCAACACGGAGGTCCAGCTAAGCAACAACCAGTTCCAGGTCATATCGAGTTACGACCTGAACCTCAAGATTGGGAGTCCGGAACGCAAGACCGGAGGTATACCGCCCCTCAACAACATTGCCCCATTCAGGGAGATACCGATCATCGGTTACTTCGCCAGGCGCAAGGCTGCGGCGGTTAGGCAGCACAGCCTGATCTTTGCCAGTACCACGATGTACCCGACGGTCGGCGATATCGTGAACCTGCTCGTCGAGGTTCCGCCAACTCGGGCTCGGTCGTTCGGGGGAGCAAGAGCGCCTGCCCGCACGCATCCCTTACCAAAACCTGAACCCAAACCGTGAGCCGGGCGCCAAGCGCCGTAGGCGCCGCCCGGTAAACTCGGGGCGATGTCCAGCACCTTCGGAACCCTGTTTCGCATCAGCACGTGGGGGGAGTCCCACGGAGCCGGGGTTGGGGTGGTGGTGGACGGATGCCCGCCCCGCATCCCCCTGACCCAAGCCGAGGTCCAAGCCGAACTCGACCGGCGGCGGCCGGGACAGAGCCGCATCACCACGCCGCGCAAGGAGTCGGACACCGTCGAGATCCTGAGCGGCACGCTGGACGGCCTCACGCTGGGCACGCCGATCGCCATGCTGGTGCGCAACGAGAACGCCCGCGGCGGCGACTACGAGGAGATGCGCACCACGTACCGCCCCTCCCACGCGGACTACACCACCGACGCCAAGTACGGCATCCGCGCCCACGAGGGCGGGGGCCGGGCCTCGGCGCGCGAGACGATCGGGCGGGTGGCGGCCGGGGCCGTGGCCAAGGCGGTGTTGCGCACCCTCTTCGGCGTCGAAGTCGTGGCCTGGGTCGAGGCCGTGCGCGACATGCGGGCCCAGGTCGACCCCGACGCGGTCGCCCCGGAGCAGGTCGAGGCCAACATCGTTCGCTGCCCCGACCCGAAAGCGGCCGAGGCGATGATCGCCCTCATCGAGGAGGCCCGCAAGCAGGGCGACTCGGTGGGCGGCGTGGTCGGTTGCGTGGCGCGCGGCGTGCCGGCGGGTTGGGGCGAGCCGGTGTTCGACAAGCTCAGCGCCGACCTGGCCAAGGCGGTGATGAGCATCCCCGCCTGCAAGGGGTTCGAGGTGGGCAGCGGATTCGGGGGCACGGCGCTCACCGGCACGCAGCACAACGACGAGTTCGTGATGCAGGGCGAGAAGGTGGCGACGGCCACCAACCGCAGCGGCGGCATCCAGGGCGGCATCAGCAACGGCATGCCGATCGTGCTTCGCGCGGCGTTCAAGCCGACCGCCACGGTGCTCCGCGAGCAGCGCACGGTGACGACCTCCCACGAGGAGACCATTCTCAAGGCGCGCGGCCGGCACGACCCGTGCGTGCTTCCCCGCGCGGTACCGGTGGTGGAAGCGATGGTGGCGCTGACGCTGGTGGACCACGCCCTTCGGCAGCGGGCCATCGACCGGTAGGTCCGGCGTGGGCGTATCGGCTTCGGACCGCTCGGCCGCGTGTGCAACACTGGATACAGCCATGCTCGAGCCGACCGTGGAGCAACCCAAGATCCGGGTAAGCGACCTCGACTTCTTCTACGGCCACTTCCAGGCCCTGCGGGGCATCAATCTGGACATCCAGCAGAACCGCGTGACGGCGTTCATCGGCCCGTCGGGGTGTGGCAAGTCCACCTTCCTGCGCTGCCTCAACCGGATGAACGACCTCGTGGAGGACACGCGCATCGTCGGCACGGTGAAGATCGACGGCGAGGACATCTACGGCCCGTCGGTCGACCCCGTGGAGTTGCGCAAGCGGGTGGGGATGGTGTTCCAGAAGGCCAACCCGTTCCCGATGTCGATCTTCGACAACGTGGCGTATGGTCCGCGGCTGCACGGGATGCGCAAGCGCGCAGAGCTTCAGGAGTTGGTGGAGCGGTGCCTGCGCCAGGCGTTCCTCTGGGAAGAGGTGAAGGAGAAGCTGAACCAGAGCGCGTTCGGACTCTCGGGCGGGCAGCAGCAGCGGCTCTGCATCGCGCGCACGCTGGCCGTGGACCCGGACGTCATCCTGATGGACGAGCCCTGCTCGGCGCTCGATCCGGTGGCCACCGCGCGAATCGAGGACCTGATGTTCGAGCTCAAGAGCCGCTACACCATCGTCATCGTCACGCACAACATGCAGCAGGCGCAGCGCGCCAGCGACGCCACGGCCTTCTTCATGCAGGGCAAGCTGGTCGAGGTCGGACCGACCTCTTCCCTCTTCCTCACGCCCAAGAACAAGCAGACCGAAGACTACATCTCCGGAAGGTTCGGATAGGTTCAGACCAGGGTAGATTGAGGGGCGATGAAATGCTTCGCCGTTGCCTTGGCCTGTGTGCTGGGCCCGTTTTGCTTTGCCGCATCCCCCGATGTCTTGAGCCCCGCTGAGAGCGCCAAGCACCCGCTTCAGGCGCAACCGGTAAGGAACGACACCGGGATCAACGTGCTACTCGACCACGCCCACCAGACGGCGTTCCTGTTCCTTTGGAACGCGCCCGGGCTGCTCCGCGAAAGCGGCTTCCGGGCGGTTGGGTGCCAGCAGACGCTTGACCTGGCGCTCAAGCCGGGCGGTTTGAGCCGCGTCCGCGTGCCCGACGGCGCGCGCCGGCCGTTCGGCTGGATCAAGAACCCCCGGTACAACGTGGTGGTCACGTTCCAGTCGGACCCCTCGGCGCAGCGTTACCTGCCCGAGGAGGTGGAGGCCCTGAAGCGGTTTGTCCGCGATGGCGGGGGGCTGGTGGCGGTCGCCGGGCCGGTGAGGGCCGAGGACCTGGGCAAGTGGCCGTTGCCGACGGCGGTTCGCGCGTTCGGCGCCGAACTGGGCGCACCGGTGCAGTGCCCGAAGGGCGGCCGGTATGCGGAGCTGCTCGTCGGTTCCGAATGGGAGGCCATCGAGCGGACGGAAGGCAAGGTCGTGGCCGCGCGGCGCAAGTTCGGCAAGGGGCGCGTGGTCCTGCTCGGTTCGGCGCGCATGTTCGACCCGAAGAGCGACGCGGACCGCGCCGCCCTGAAGGACACGATGACCTGGGCGGCGGCGGGCCGCCCGCCGGTCGGGGGCTCCACCCAGTTGCCGATGGACAATT
>CAZIIS010000132.1:0-7799 GCA_964539295.1 uncultured Fimbriimonadaceae bacterium
CCAGCGACCCGATCAACATCAAGGTGAAGGTGATCGAGTGGCCCAACGGCTTCCGGCCCCGCCGGAAGCCACCCATACGAACAACCAAAACCTATGAACGATCAACCGAACACCAACGCCCTGGCCGCAACGCCCCCGATGGGGTGGAACAGTTGGAACCGGTTCGGCGACAAGGTCACCGAAGAGGTGATCCGGAAAGCCGCCGACGCCATGGTCTCCACCGGCATGAAGGACCTCGGCTACACCTACGTCAACATCGACGACTGCTGGAGCGACAAGAAGGGCCGCGACGCCAACGGCGACCTCGTGCCCGACCCCGAACGCTTCCCCAACGGCATCAAGGCGCTCGCCGACTACGTGCACGGCAAGGGCTTGAAGCTCGGCATCTACTCGGACGCCGCGGAGCTCACCTGCGCCGGCTGGCCAGGCAGCTACCTGCACGAGAAACAGGACGCCGCCATCTTCGCCGCGTGGGGAGTCGACCTGCTCAAGTACGACTACTGCTACGCCCCCGAAGACCAGGCGACCGCCGTCGACCGGTACACCCGCATGGGCGACGCCCTTCGCGACTGCGGCCGACCGATCCTCTTCAGCGCCTGCGAGTGGGGTGGACGCGAGCCCCACCTTTGGGCGAGAAAGGCGGGCGCCCAGATGTGGCGCGTCACCGGCGACGTGGTGGACGGCTGGGTCACCGGAGTCAAGTGGGGGCTCGGCATCCCGGCCGCCCTTGACAAGGGCGCGGCCCTGGCCGACTACAGCGGCCCTGGCGGATGGAACGACATGGACATGCTCGTGGTGGGCTGCCGCGGCGCGGGCCACACCGGCGACGGCTGCACCGACGACGAGTACCGCACCCACATGAGTATGTGGAGCATCCTGTGCTCGCCGCTGCTCGCGGGCAACGACCTCGGCGCCATGGACGCCGCCATCGCTTCGCTCCTGATGAACCCCGAAGTGATCGCCGTCAACCAGGACCCGTTGGGCAAACAGGCGCGCCTTCGCTCCAAGCGGGGCGAACTCGAAGTCTGGAGCAAGCCCATGGCCGACGGCAGCGTCGCCGCCTGCCTGCTCAACCGCAGCGGCGCCGAGGAGGAGGTAGTGGCCTCGTGGAGCGCCCTCGGCATCCCCGAGGCCGAGGAGCGCCAGGTGCGCGACCTGTGGGCGAAGGCCGACGTGGCCGCCGCCCATGGTAGCTGGAGCGCGTGCGTGCCCGCACACGGCACGGTCATGATCCGGCTGTAGACCCTAGGGGCCAATAATGCGCGCTTTATTGGCCTCAATGCTCTATCGTTAGCTCCGCCCCTCTCCGATGATCGAGTTATGGCCTGTCCCCGTTAACGAGGACCGACCTCGGGAAGAACCCGCCGCCACGGGGCGGCAGGCCGGGAGAGCCAACCCGTCGAGAAAAGCGACGAGAGTGGCACGATGTGGCTTCAGCAGACAAGCAGGAACCCAACCGACGAGGCGCCCAACAAGCGAGGCGCCCACGGCTTGGGCTCCGTGACACGCCCGAGGGGGCGCCGTTCGTGAGCAACCGCTCCGGCCAGAACCTGCTGCTGGTCGAAGGCGATCCCGCGCTCCTCGGTTGGCTTCGCCGAAATCTCGCCCCGCGGTTTCCCGACGTCGAGCTCCATTTCGCCACAGGCCCCAAGGAGGCGTTGGCCCGCTTGGTCGAGGGGCGAATCGACGCCGTACTGCTCGACGTCGACGAGGTCGGCGAAGCCGCCTTCTCGCTCCTGGAACAACGAAACGCCAAACCGAGTTGGGCCAAGATCCCGGTCGTGGCCATCGCCCAAGCTTCCGACGACGAGGCCAAACGCAAAGCGCTCGATGCGGGCGCGACCGACCTGCTCAACAAGCCGATCGACGAATGCGAACTCGCCGCGCGCGTCCAGAATGCGCTGCGCCTGAAAGCGTGCGAAGACCACCTGGTCAAGCGCGAGACCGCCCTGGAAGAGATCGTGCGGGAACGCACGCGCGAACTCGAAAGCGCCCAGCTTTCCATCATCGTGCGGCTTGCCAAGGTTGCCGAGCTTCGCGATGAGGACACCGGCAACCACGTCGTCCGGGTCGGCTGCTTCGCCGAGGCGATCGCCAAGCAGATGGACATGGGGCTTGAGTTCGCCCGGTTGATCCTGCTCAGCGGCCCGATGCACGACATCGGCAAGGTGGGCGTCCCCGACTACGTGCTTCGGAAGGCCGGTCCGCTATCCGAAGACGAGTGGCGCATCATGCGCAGCCACTGCCAACAGGGCGCGCGGCTGCTTCAGGAGGGACCCCGCTTGTTCCTGGACGTGGTGAGCCACGGCCGGTTCCAGTCCGGCGCCGACCTGGAGGCCGACCCGGTGCTCAAGATGGCCTCGCGCGTCGCGCTGTGCCACCACGAACGGTGGGATGGCCTCGGCTACCCGCTCGGTCTGTGCAAAGCGGGCATCCCGGTCGAGGCCCGCATCGTGGCGGTTGCCGACGTGTTCGACGCCCTCACCTCCGACCGCCCTTACCGCCAGGCGCTTTCGCCTTCGGACGCGGTCGAGGTGATGCTGCCAGAACGCGCGCGGCACTTCGACCCCGAGGTATTCGACGCGTTCATCCGCTCGTTCGACCGGATCATGGCCGCCAAGGACGGCCTGGCAGACAACGTCGAGACAGCCGAAGCCGCCTGATCCGCCTGCGGTCGCGGCCCAACCGGGCCGTATGCCAGCCGGGGCGGCCGAGAACCAGGTTCGGGGAGTATGCTTGGCTCCCGAAACCCCATGACTAACCTCGGTATTGCGCAAGCGGCGCAGCTTCGCACCATTGAGATCGTCGCCAACGAAGCCGGCCTTCATGAGGACGACTTCGAACGTCTCGGACTCTACAAAGGCAAACTCACGTATCCGGCCATGGCTCGGCTCTCGGCCAGCCCGAACAAGGGCAAGCTGATCCTCGTCACGGCCATCAACCCGACCCCCGCCGGGGAGGGCAAGACCACCGTCACGATCGGCCTGAGCCAGGGCCTGCGCCAGATCGGCAAGAAGGCGATCCCCGCCACCCGCGAACCGGCGCTTGGCCCGGTGTTCGGCGTCAAGGGCGGCGCCTGCGGCGGCGGCTACAGCCAAGTGCTCCCGATGGAGGACATCAACCTGTTCTTCACCGGCGACATCCCTGCCGTGACCGCCGCGCACAACCTGCTATCTGCGCTCATCGACGCCCACATTCACCACGGGAACGCGCTGGGCATCGACCCACGCACCCGCGGCTGGTCCCGGACGCTCGACATGAACGACCGCGCCCTGCGGCAGATCGTCGTCGGGCTCGGCGGCAAGCCCAACGGCTACCCCCGCGAGGACGGCTTCATCATCACGCCGGCCAGCGAGGTGATGGCCACCCTTTGCCTTTCGCGCAGCATCGGCGAGCTTCGCGACCGCCTCGGCGAGGTGATCGTCGGGCAGAGCTTCCGCGGCGAGCCGGTGCATGCCCGCGACCTGAAGGCAAACGGCGCGATGGCCGCGCTTCTTCGGGACGCGGTTCGCCCGAACCTGGTCCAGACCATCGAGGGCGGGCCCGCGCTCGTCCACGGCGGACCGTTCGGCAACATCGCCCACGGATGCTCGTCGCTCATCGCCACGCAGTGCGGTCTGAGCATGGCCGACTACCTCATCACCGAGGCCGGCTTCGGTTCCGAGTTGGGCGCCGAGAAGTTCCTGGACATCAAGTGCCAGCGGCTCGGCCGGGGGCCCGACGCGATCGTGCTCGTCGCCACCATCCGCGCGCTCAAGCACCACGGCGGCGGCGAAGGACTGGACGCGCTTCGCGCCGGCACGGCCAACCTGGCCGCGCACATCGACCACCTGAGCCAGTACGGCGCACCGGTGGTGGTGGCGCTCAACCACTTCACCGGAGATAACGAGGAGGAGTTGGCGATCGTCCAGGCGTGCTGCGAAAAGAAGGGCGTCAAGGCGATTTCCGCCGACCCGTGGAACGGCGGCGGCAAGGCGTGCGTCTCGCTGGCCGAGGAGGTCGTGCGATTGGCCGACCAACCCTCGACCTTCACGCCGCTCTACTCGCCGGAGAACACGCTGGAGGAGAAGCTGACGGCCATCGTGACGAAGGCCTATCATGGCGCGGGCTACTCGCTCGACGAGACCGCCCGAAAGCAGTTCGCGTGGCTGAACAAGAACGGCTTCGCCCACCTGCCGGTGTGCATCGCCAAAACGCAGTACAGCCTGAGCGACCAACCCAAGAAGCTCAACGCTCCCAGCGGGTTCAAGATCGGCATCCGCGACCTGCGCGTCTCGGCGGGCGCGGGCTTCATCGTGGCGGTCGCCGGCGACATCATGCTGATGCCCGGGCTCGGCAAGGAGCCCTCGGCCCAGCAGATCGACGTCACCGACGACGGCCGCATCGTCGGGCTGTTCTAGGACGAAGGCGGCGTGGCCGCCCCGGCCAATCCGGGACGACCGCATGTATCTGGCACTGCCGGCGGGCGGGTCTCTGACCCGCCCGCTGGTTTTCCTTTGGTTGTCATCCCGAGCGAAGCGAGGGACCTCGGGAGAAACGGCGTCCCGCCTGGACCTCATAACCCAACGGTGTCATCCCGAGCGAAGCGAGGGATCCGGTGAGCACGGCCTTCTGTGTGGCTGATGTAGGGGCGATTCACGTTTCACCCCTCATGCCGCCTACCGCGCTGCGATGCGCCCTCGCTTCATCGCCCCCTGGTGCGTTCACATCAACCACTTTCCCTTTTGATAACATTACGCCGTTCCCTTGGATCGTTGACTTATTGCCGTAAATGCGATATAGTTCATGTATGACGACGTTGTCTTTTCCCAAGATCACTCGCGGACTTCTTTCCGTCGGCGCTGTCCTTGTCCTTTCCGCCCTCAGCTTGGCAACTCCTCTTGGAGCCCGAAGTACCCGAAGGCTGGTCTCCAATACGACTCGACCGTGCAACTGACGAACCCCGCGAAGACCGGGTCGCAGCACGCCACGTTCGACATTACGATCAACTTGTCCCACCCGAACGGAGGTGGCACGTGGACCTTCTATCGGGTGGATTGGGCACAGAGCCACACCGCAGGGCAGCCGTACCCTGCCTCCGGCATATCGGTTGACAAGACTGGCGACACGACGGCGAGGGCTCACGTGTTTGGGCCGGGCTCGTTCACAGTGAACGCAACGGTGTGGTGGGATTGGTTCGCCGGGGGAATGCACCAGATGGCATCAGAACAGCTCCAGATCCGCTGCTTCGCCATCGGCGGGCCCATCACTGTGATCGCAGATGGGATTACCGATATTCCTACCGGACAACAAGTCCTCACTTTGCACTACTATTACGATTGGCCAGAGAACCCAAGCTATCTTACGTACTTCGGTTACGATCCATCTGTTTCGGTACCTGAACATGCACAGAAAACGCCCGACGGGTACGCCCAAGGGTTCAATTCGCAACCGGACGAGCCGAACTGCAGTATGTCCTACCATTGGTCGGTTCCGACATGTTTGGCCATAATAAGCGGGCAAGGGACGAACCTCATTAAGGTCAAGGCTAGAGGAACGTGCGACCCATTCGAGGGCGCCAAACCTACATTATCCTATGTTTTCACGGATCCGGATGGCCAACAGCTACAAGTCGATGACGACAGCGACGCAACACCTACGTCAGGATCCACCGTCAACAAAGCCAAGTATCGTTTCGCATGCGTGGCACCGGCGACTATGTCTCTGGTAGAAACAATACCGCATTGGTACACTACGAATCCCGATGGCTTCGATGGGTTCGTCGACGACTACTTCTACAAGGTGAAGGACCAAGCCAGCCATTTCATGCAGGACATTTGGGTTCAGGAACGGTTTCCCAACGGAACTCCTGTGATGAACTCGCCGTATTGGGATGCTGTCTTGGACCTCCCATACCCGACAGAAGCCCAGGTGAATGGCACCGGAACGGTCTGGATCACTGATAGCGACGGCGTTTTTCGCGATCCGGACTCTATCGGATGGATATGTTTCGTTGGGCCCCTTCCTGACTTGCTTACGGAGGTTTACGGCCCAGCGCCACATCGTTACTTCGCCGGTAATAGTGATGCTTCGCCGATGGCGACGACTGGCATTATGATCATGAATGCGGTTTTCAAGATATTCGTAGGGTCTACCAACAATGAATGACAACTCCCTTGCCCGGCACAACAGCATGAGCGCCTTTTGTGTCGGTGTGGCGCTGCTCATGGCCCCGGCTGCGAGGTCATCCGAAGTCGTTTTCCCGTTGCAGGCTGCTCATAACAACGGCATGGCAATCTTCGCGCTGCAGCCTCCGCTAAAGGCGGCGCTGGTGTCGCCAATGGGCGCCCCCGAGTGGGTGAAGGATAAAGCACCGGCCAACACCGCTGGAAGCCCCGCGTTGGGTGAACGTTTGGCCAAGGTCAGGTTTCGCGTACTCGATTCCTACCCAACCGTCAGGTATTCCGAGGTGACGTGTTACGTTGCAGTCGCTCGCGACCGCCATGTACCGCTCTCGAGTACATTCGAAGCGCTCCCAACGGGCCGTTACGTCCTGACGTACACGGATCACGACGCTGACGGCAAGCTGGTCGTGCCGGAATGCTTCCGGGGTGCGGGGAGCCCCCAGCAGGGGCCGCGAGAACCGGTAGAGGCTGACGCAGTATGCGGCGGTTCCTTGGCGCCGACAGATGCCGTTCGCCTCGCCGCCGGAAGGGACCTTGCCGCCGTGGTCCTGCGCTCGTATGTTGAGGCGCTTAAGTCCGGTTCCGGGGCTAGTGTGCGGACCGCTTTGGTTGCGCTGGCCCGTATCCACGCACCGGTCGGGATGGACAAACGCCTCGCCGGCTTGGTTCCCGGACGAACCCTCTTGATCAACGGCGTACCAGCGGAGCGGTTCTACTTGGACGACCTTGCCCCGCGGGTCCTGCAGATCGCCAACGGGTGCAAGCCCGCGCGCAAGCTGGCCATGTACGGCCTCCTCAGCCGCTGGGGGGTCGAACTGGACGGAACCGCCGCGATCGATGCACTCCTTTGCCTGGCGAAGGAAAAGGATTGGGACGGCTTCGATCTGTCCAGCAGCGATATGCGCGCGTTGTTCAGTTCCGTGCAGATCGCCAAAGGCGACGGCGCAACTTGGCTGCGGGCCGTGGAAGCAATGCCGCCGGGGGCTTGGCAGCTCTTCGCGCTCCGTCAGTTCGGTCCAATTGACCTCAAAGAGCAGGAGTGGCCTCGCCTCCTGCGAGTGGCGATGGGCGCCGACGAAGCAGCTTCGTCGATTTGCCTTGGCTGGCTGCGCATCTTCTCGGGGAACCAGTCCGAATTGGTCCGGCTTTCCGAGCCGGAACAGATGCGCTACTGGCGTTCACGCCTCGGCGTGAACCCGTAGGCCCGGACACGCCTGGCCACCCGACGGCCAGGCGTGCTTTGCCGAGGCTCCGGCAACCCCTGGGGGCACGCGTGGCCGTTGTAGGGTCGGTTCACGAACCGCCCTTCCTGCTGCTTTTTGCGCGGGCGTATTGCCCTTTTGGGACGCTTGGACTTGCGCTTCTCCCTGCCCCCCTCCGTACGCCTACGGCTGCGGAGGGGGAGGACGCCGCTGCGATGCCAGAACCGTCGGCCAGATCCGCGACCACGGAGACGAGCGGGTCGCCACCTCCCCAAAAACAGCGCCAGTCCGCGACCCCGAGAGGGGTCGCAGATCCGTCGCGCGGCCGGGTGGCCGTTTCCCCTTTCCCTTGCGGCCTTCGCCCTTTCGGACTGAACAGCCAACCGCGCCGCAGGGGAAAGGGGGCCAGGGGGATAGAGGTAATGCCGAAGCC
>CAZIIS010000133.1:0-3763 GCA_964539295.1 uncultured Fimbriimonadaceae bacterium
GGGGGGGATGTTGGAGCGGGCGGCGGCCATGAGCATGCCGGGGACGATCTTGTCGCAGTTCGGCACGCAGATCATGCCGTCGAACTGGTGGGCGGTCACCATGGTCTCGACCGAGTCGGCGATGAGCTCGCGACTGGGCAGCGAGTACTTCATGCCGGTGTGCCCCATCGCGATGCCGTCGCAGACGGCGATCACGTTGAACTCGAACGGCGTGCCGCCCGCCTTGACGACCTCCTTCTTGAGGAACTCCGCCACCTTGTGCAGGTGCGCGTGGCCGGGGACCACGTCGGTGTAGGAGTTGCAGATGGCGATGAACGGACGCCCGATCGCCTGGGTGTCGAGCCCGGTCGCCCTCAGCAGGCTGCGGTGCGGCGCTCGCTCGAAGCCGACCTTCACAGAGTCGCTTTTCATGTCAACCACAAGCCGGGACTGCGCCGGCCCGGGAAAAGCAGTGTACCCACGGGCCCTTCGGGGGCCGGGGAGCGACGCCACCGACCCCCAAAAAAGGAAACCGCCGCCCCAAGACAAAGGCGGCGGCGTGTATGAACAACGAGAAGGGTTATTGGCCCGGCTGATCGGGCGTACCCGGCATCACGATCTTCTTCCCGCTTCCCGTGACCGGGTTGGCGGAGAGCGGAGCCGGAGGCCCTTTGGTCAGCTTCGGTACGTTTGCGCCCGAGGACGCTCCCGAACCGCTTTTGATGAACAGAACGCCGATGACCGCCAGGACCACCACGATGACCCCGATGACGACGGCAGGACTGAGTTCCTTCTTCATTGTTCTTCTCTCGTGCGGTTAGTTGCCAGCATAAGGGTTGCCCCAGAAGTTGAGGACCGCCTGGTCCTTGTAGAAGCTCCTGGGATAGCAGAACTTGTTGTACGGAATCGAACCCGCGTGCCCGTCCGCATAGCCGATGATGTTCTTCTTGGAGTGAGACCTGGAGTTGCGAAGCAGCAGGCCCGCCCAGAAGCCCCAGCCGTCGTTCACGTCCAGAGCCGCGGTCTCGTCCTGCGTGACGCCCCAGGCGTATTCGCTGTTGAAGTGCCAAAGACCCCATGGGCCTTCGTACTGGACGGCCGCGTAAGCCGCGCGCTCCGCCGGGGCGGAGATCGCGGTGGTGGTGCGGTAGCCCATCCGGTAGCTGTTGCTCGGATCCCGGTACGAGTTGTAGCCGAGGAAGTTGCAGCCGATGCCGGTCCCCCAACCCCAGTCGTCCCACACGTCCTGGTCGCTGGCGCTGCCCGGAATCAGCTTCTGCATGTCGCCGGGAACGCCCAACGCAGGGTCAAACATGATGTCGATGTTCTTGGTGTACGGGTAGATCACCGCCGACCAAGCCGGGATGCCCGGATCCACCCACCAGAAGTCGCCCGGAGGGGGGATCATGTCGTCGTAGTCGCCCGAGTACATCACGCTGCCCAAAGCGCTCTGCTTCAGGTTCGAGATCGTCGCGGCGGTCTTGGCCGCCGCTTTGGCTTGAGCGAAAACCGGGAAAAGGATCGCCGCCAAAATGGCGATGATCGCGATAACAACAAGTAGTTCGATCAATGTAAAAGCGCGTCGTTGCATCAAAAAACACCACTCCTATCTCGAAAACCGGCGGCTGCCTGTGAACGCAAGGCAGCCGCCATCGCTGCGAATCTGTGCTCATCAGGGCGTACCGGCGGTGATGCCAAACCAGTATCGCCTTGCCCTCGTCCAAACCCTCATCACCGAGTGGCAGGGACCTTTGCACTATGGCGATGTTACGTCGCCCACTATCATCATCGCGTCCAGTTATGTGCAGTAGAGAAAAACGAACATGAACCCTGACCGGAACGAGATGGTATGGTTTCGTAGACCAAACACGCTGGGCATAGTCGCCTATATCGGGTGGGCTCGGAACTTCCAGGCGCGTCGGGGAGGAATGTATAAGCATTCGCACCCGGACTGCGTAGAGGTGACCTTCGTCGAGGCCGGCCGCATGGAGTGGCGAACGCCGCGTAGCACGATCGACCTTCACCCCGGCGACGCGATCCTCACGCTCGCCCACGAAGCCCACGGCGCCGTGGACGACGACCTTCAGCCGTGTTCGTTCTACTGGCTTCACGTCCCGGAAGCAAACCTTCCTGGGCCGTTGCGCGAAGCCCTGCATGCGCCCCGCTTGGAGCGACGCCGCACCAAGGGCGAACTCGGCGAGCTGGTCAAGCGGGTGATGGACGAACACATCCACCCCAAACCCCACTCCGACCTGCTCGTGACCAGCCTGGTCACCGAACTGCTGATCGGCCTGCTGCGGGCCGAACCCCGCTCGAAGCGGGAGGCCGGAACGCCCTGGGGCGAACAGGCGATCAACCTGATGCGGGCGCACAGCGGAGACAACCTCAGCATCGAGTTGATCGCCCGTGAAATGGGCATCTCGGTGGCCTGGTTGCACCGTCGTTTCCTCAAGGAGTTCGGCGAACCGCCGGCCAAATGGTTCCGAGAGGAGCGCCTGAGCGACGCCAAACAGCGCCTGGCCGGCACGACGGACTCGGTCTCCTACATCGCCGCGGAGCTGGGCTTCCCTTCCAGCCAATACTTCGCCACCTTCTTTCGCAAGGAGACGGGGCTCACGCCCAGCGCATACCGCAAGCGGCAAGCGGCACGTCCGGCCGGCTCGCGCGGCCTTCGTCCCCCTCCCTAACCCATCGCAAGCTAGCCCTATCAACACAAAAACGCAACGTTCTTCATAGCAGGGCGTCTATGATGATGAAGAATGGGGGTTGGGTGGATGGTTTGCGCCGTTGTCTTCGTGCTCTTGTCGCTGTCCCGGGGGTCCGCCCCGACGATCACCTTTGGGACGCGGGCCACGAGCCTGCAGAAGGTGCTGGCGGAGGTGGGCCGGCAGTCGGGCCAGGCGCTCCGCGCCTCCGACGAGATCCGGGAGCACCGGGTCGTGGTCAGCCTGGCCGATGCGCCGCTCCAGCAGACGCTCGACCACTTCGCCCTCGCCTTGGGCGCGGAGTGGGTGAAGGCCGGAAGCGGCTACGAACTGCGGCGCACCCCGGCCTCGCTGGCCCGGGTCGAGTGTGAGGAGCAGGCCGACCGGGAGTCGTGGCTATGCCAAGGCTACGCCAAGTTGACTGCGGTAGACCCCCAATGGGGGCCGGGCCGCCCCGTGGATGATTACCGGGCCTCGAAGTCGTTGGTCATTCGGGCGGTGGAGTTGGCCGGCATCGACCAAATTGCCAACCTCAAGCCGCACAGCCGAACCGTCTTCAGCACCGAGCCCACGCGCCTTCAGCGACCGTTCGGACCTGGCTCGGAGCGACTCTACGAGCAGTACTACAAGGATTGGCAAGTGGCCCAAGCGGCCGAGCAGAAGCGAGGCTATGCCGGCATCACGACCACGAGCCACGAGCCTGACCCAAAGGGTGGGCCCGTGCTGCTGCTCGTCTCCATGGAACCGACCCGCGTCAACTTCGAGATCAGGCTCTACAACGCCCGAGGGGAGGCCGTCAAGACCGATTCCGAGACCATCGACCACCGGTACGGCTACCCCGACAAGGGCCCGGCGATCGACCCCTCGCTTCCCTTCGTGCCGTCGGAGGCCGGCCGAGCGCTTCACGAGGCGCTTCAAACGGGGCCAATCAAGGTCGGCGCGCAATTGCGGTTGGCCATCGACCTGGTGACCAAACCCGACGAGCACGACCCGCTCGAAGGCGACCCTTCCGACGTGGTGTTGCAGACTGCCAAGGCCACGGGCGCAAACGCGATCGTGGCGCTGGGCGACGACTCCGC
>CAZIIS010000133.1:3863-7790 GCA_964539295.1 uncultured Fimbriimonadaceae bacterium
AGACTGCCAAGGCCACGGGCGCAAACGCGATCGTGGCGCTGGGCGACGACTCCGCAGTCCTTGGCTACGAGAAGGAACCGAGCACTCTGCGCGAAGCCATCGTATGCCTGGCAGAAGGAGTTCGGCTTTCGTTCGGCCGGGACAACCGGTGGCTCACCGGAAGGCCCCGGTGGGACGAGTGCTTTGAGAAACCCAACCTGCCCAGGCGACAACTGGCGTCGGTCCTGTCGAAGGCCCTTTCCGGCGGAGGGTTCGACCTGGAGAACCGGCTGGCGTGCGCCTCGCTAGCCCGCCCCGGCCGCAACGACTCTCCGCTGACGTGGATGCTGGAACGCTTCAGCCAGGGCGATCTGTCGAAATGGCTTGTCGGCGACCTCTCCTCTGCCCCGCTTGCCCTCGCAGCCACGCTCACGCCTAGGCAACGAGAGCAGACCAGGCGCGGCCTGACCATCCGGCTCGAGGACCTGACGCCGCTTCAACGCCAGTTAGTGGAGAGCCGGCTGATTGGAGGCTGGTGGCCGGGGCGTTTCCACGACGTCAACTGCGAACCGCCCCGCCGGCAGGTTGACTACGAACCCACGATCGCCTTCGCCGACAGCTTTCCGCGCGGGGCGGCGATCACCATCCAGATGAACACCGTCGACGGGCTGACGATGCGTTCTTCGGAGCGCGACGGATCCACCCGGTACGAGTGGTTGACGGTCTCCGCTGCCGCCGCGAAGGCCCGCCAGAACGAGCTCGCCGGCGCCCCTGCCGCCCTGACCTTCCAACCCGCCGCCAGTTTCGCCGTTCGGGTGAAGTACGACCTCGGGGGGATGGGGTGGTACGAGGATCGCGCCAACGGGATTGACCTGCTGCGCAACGGACCCTGGGTCGACGCGAAGCGCCTGCCCGAACGGGTGCGCCGGGAGTTCGAGCAGGAGTTGGGCAAGCGGCGTTCCCCGGGGGGCAAGCGGTGAACCCCGCGCTTCTGGCCGTGCTTGTCCTTGGCCACCAAGCCGCCGCGCCCACCGTCACCTACGAAACGCGGGCGACCAGCCTTCAGAAGGCGCTTGCCGCCATCTCGCAGCTGTCGGGGCTGAAGCTCTCCGCAGCCGGCGAGCTCCGGGAATACCGCGTGGCGATCGCGCTGACCGACGCGTCGGTCGGAGCGACCATGGAGAAGATAGCCGAGGCCGCCTGCGCTACGTGGGCCAAGGTCGGGGACGCCTACGAACTGCAACGCAGCGACGAGGCCCTGGCCGCGCAAAGCAGCAGGAGCGCGCGGAACGCGAACGGTGGCTGGCCCAGGCTTTGGCGAATAGGGCCGAGTATGAGGGTTCGCAGAAGCCCCCTGACCACGCCAACCTGGTTGCGGGCGACTACGTCGTCCGCGCGGTGGGCATGGTCGGCGCAAACCGACTGGCGGGCATCGAGCCGGGACGGACCGTCGTCTTCAGCACCAACCCGACTCCAACGCAGCAACGACTGGGCGGGCCGTCGGCCTTGCTGTATGAGCGATACATGCGCGCTTACCTGCCCATCAAAACGAAGGAAAACGAGCAGGCTGCAAAGGAATCGGCCAGGTTCCGTACCGGGAGCAGCCCAAGTACGCCCCGGCCAAAGCCTCCGGCGGTCCTCGACCGGGGGTTCGCGGCGCTGACGGTGAAGATGAAGCGCTCGTCCGCCGAGTGCAGCTTGATGTTCTACGACCAGACCGGGGACGTTGTTGGGCAAGGCTCGACGACGCTGCAAGCCAAGTACGACGCCACACCCGCCGACATCGATTCCGAGACGGCCCCGCCATTCGTTCGATCGGAAGCTGGACTGGCACTCCGGAAGGCCTGGCGCTACGGCTACTCCGAAGACCCTCTGTCCGAACAGGCGATGGCCCAATTCCTTGACCCAGAGAAACACGACATCCTCGAGGGCAGCGCCTCGGACGCTGTCCTGTACATCGCGAAGGCGCACCACGCGAACCTTGTGGCCGTCCTGCCCGACGCCATGGTCAACTGCGGTTCGGGCATTTACGACAGGTTGCCGTATTCCAAAGGCGCCGTTGCCGCGGCCGTGCGCATGGTCCTGGACAAGAAGGCCGGCTGGCTCACGGCCTCGCCCCGGTTCAGAAAGGGTCACAGGCAACCCAACTACCCCCGCGACGTGCTGGCGGCCATGGGCAAAAACGTGGTGGCCCGAGGGGGGCTCTCCTTCGAAACCTTCCTGGCGCACGTCAAGGCCTCCATGACCACCGACGACACCGAGACAGCCCCCAACGAGCTGGCGGACATAGCGAACGGGGCCATCGACAGGTACGCCTTCGACAGACTCGGCCGGGAAAAGGGTTGGGAGATGTACGTACTCCTCACCCCGACCCAGCGCAAAGCGGCCGCAAACGGGTTGAAGCTCAGGGCCGGCGAACTAACCAAGGCCCAACGCGAGGTCGTCGACGACCTTCTCTTCAACAGCAGCCAGTTGCGTTTTTACACTCGGCCGCTCCCCGGCAACAACCATCCCCTATCGGTCCCCCAAGCCCTAAGCATTCCTTCGGTAGCTCTTCCCAACGGACTGCCGCCCGATACAACCATTAAGCTCACCTTTACCACCGAACCGTGGCTGCAAGCGCGCACGCTATGGCAAAGCGGTCTGGTGTCCATCGGGCCACTGAGCACCAACGAAATCGCCTCTGACCGGTGGAACGCAGAGCGCGGCAGATCGAGCGACCAGAGGATTCAAGCCTTCCAGGAAGGGCGCCGGACCGCGTTCGACTTCGAGTTCGACTTCGGCCCTCTCGGCGAACTCCACGACAACGCCGTGTTCATTGAATGCTTCCCCAAAGGCCGTTGGCACGACCTCAGCCAACTGCCCCAATGGGCCAAGGACGAGATCGCCGAGCAACTAGAGGAGTACCGTAACGACCCAACTGGCGACGACGAAGGGAGCGGACTGCCTTAGGCGGCCCGCTCCCTTCGACTTCTGCCCCGTCGTGCCTACGGACGGTAGGCGAACACCTTGACCGAACCGTCGCTGCCAAACAACGCGAACATCGTGTCGTCGGGTGATGTCGAAAGCTCGCAACCCGTGTCCTTACGGCTGTAGACGACGTTGTACGATTCGGTCATCAGATCGACGACGCTGACTTCGGTTTGCGTTGCGCCTATTGGGTATTGATCGCAGGGCATCGCAACTATCACGAGCCGATTGTTCGGAAGCAATGCCATGGATCTGACATACCGCCAACGGAGTTCGATGACCTTCTTGGGAAGCGAAGACCACAGGGAACGGACAACAACGCAGCTTGAACCCTGCCCGTTGCCCAACAACATGACGCGTGTTCTGCCGTCTTTGGAAACGAAGAGACCGTAAGCCATTTCGCGCGGCGCGACGCCGTTGTAAGCCAGTTTGTAACTCTCGACGGGCGCCGAGGAATCCAGCGGAACAACGTCGAGTCGCCTCGGATCGCCGCTCAAGACGTAGGCGCAACCCGGCCAGTAGGCATAGCAATCGCCCATCCAGCCTCCGTTGAAGACCCTGGGGGAAACCCGCTCCACCGGTACGCCGGTCTTGAGGTCCACCTTCCAAACGGCACGCCCCTCGGCCTTCCTAACCATACCGATCAGCTCTCCACCTATGGCGATCTGACCGTTTGTCACCGCTGCGTCGCCCTTGGCCAAACTGACCCTGTGGAACGGCTCGACGTCATTGACGGTCAAACAGCCGTCGCTGTGCCCTGTCACGAGCTGGCCGTTCGGCTTGAAGCAAAGCGTGGTGATGTCGGCGTCGAATGCGACGGAGACGATCGTCTTGCGTTGCTTTACGTCATAGATGCGCAGGATGCTGTTCGACGAAGCCGCCAGGTACCGGCTGTCAGGTGACCACGCGATGTGCCGGCTGGAACCGGCGACCGGACCGGCCTTGAAGATGACCTTGGCGCTCGGACCGCTCGAAAGC
>CAZIIS010000134.1:0-7782 GCA_964539295.1 uncultured Fimbriimonadaceae bacterium
CGCAACAAGCGGTCGTAGCCGTGGCCGCGCAACCGGCGGCCGCGCAACCTGCGGTTGCGCCCCGTCAGGCCGCCCCGGCCAAGGCCGACGCGGCGCCTGCGCCGCGCCCTGCCCCGAAGCCTGCGGCGGCTTCCAAAGACCCCGCCCTCCAGCCGTTCGTCGCGGCCTGGCAGGAGGTGGTCGCCGAGCTTTCGGAGATGTCCCGCACCGCCGCGATGCACCTGGCGAAGTCCAGGGTCAAGAGGAAAGACGGCAACGTCGTCACGATCGAGTTCGAACGGCGCATGGACGCGGACTGGGTTCGCGACTCGGGCAAGTTCCGCATGGCCCTGAACCAGGTGTGGTCGAAGCGACTCGATCCCGCGCCAGAACTCAAGTTCGTGGCCAAGGGCCGGGCCGCCGAGGGCCTTGACGTGGAGCGCTCGGCGGTAGAATTGCCCATCGAAGGCGCTCAACTCGAGCAGGTTGGGCGCGAGGTGTTCGGCGCCGAGCAGCCGTAGCCGAACGAAGATAGAAGGTATCCATGAAACTCCCAAAGAACTTTGGCGGTCAAGGTTTTGGCGGCATGCTTAAGCAGGCCCAGGCGGCGATGGCTCGGGCCCAGAACATCGAGGCCGAACTGGCCCTGGAGCGCATCAACGTCGACAAGGGCCCGGTGAAGGCGATCTTCAACGGCGCCGGCGAGATGATCGCCCTCAAGATCGACCCGTCGGTGGTGGACCCGGAGGACGTCGAGGCGCTCGAAGACCTGGTGTTGAGCGCGGTGCGCGACGGCTTCGGCCAAGCGACGGCGATCCGCGAGGCGAAGGTGAAGGAGATCATGCCGAACGTGCCCGGCATGGGCATGTAGCGGAGTCATGCTCTTTGCACGTCCTCTGGCCGAACTGATCGCGCAGTTCGAGCACCTGCCCGGCATCGGTCCGAAGTCCGCGCAGCGGCTCGCCTTTCACGTGTTGCGCATGCCGGAGGACGAGGTCCGACGGCTGGCCGACGCCCTGCGCAACGCCCGGGAGAAGCTGCGGCTTTGCGACGTCTGTCAGAACGTGAGCGAGAGCGAGCGGTGCGAGATCTGCAGCGACCCGCGCCGCGACCCCAAGACCATCTGCGTGGTCGGCGAACCCCGCGACATCGCGGCGATCGAGCGGGTGAACGAGTACCGCGGGCTCTACCACGTGCTGCACGGGCTCATCAACCCGATGGACGGCATCGGACCCGAGCAGCTCAAGGTTCGTGAGTTGCTGGAGCGGCTGCGCGGAGACGTGGAAGAGGTGATCGTCGCCACGAACCCGACGGTGGAAGGCGACGCCACCGCGCTCTATCTGGCGCGCGCGATCAAGCCGGCCGGCATCAAGGTGACCCGCCTTGCGCACGGCATGCCGGTGGGCGGCGAGCTGGACTACGCGGACTCCGCCACGCTTCTCAGCGCCCTCGAGTACCGTCGAGAGCTCTAAACCGGGCGTCCCTGCGGCCAGCCAGCCTCCGCTTGTGCCATAACTGCGGGTATGAGGGCGTTGGTGGTGGGCTCCGGTGGCCGCGAACACGCGTTGGCCTGGAAGCTGGCGCACGAGGCGGAGGTTTTCTGCACTCCCGGTAACGCGGGGATCGCGGCTGAGTTCGAAACGTTCGACGTGAAGGCCAACGACCAGGAGGGGTTGGTCGCCCTGGCCAAGCGCTTGGCGGTGGACCTGGTGGTCGTGGGCCCGGAGGACCCGCTGATCGCGGGCCTCGCGGACCGGTTGCGCGCCGAAGGGATCGCCGCGTACGGTCCGGGCGCCGAGGGCGCGCGGCTCGAAGGTTCAAAGGCGTTCGCCAAGGACCTGATGGAGTCGGCCGAGGTGCCGACGGCCAAGCACGAGACGTTCAAAGATCCCGAAGCGGCGCGCCTTTACGCGCGCACCCGCTTCGGCGCGGGCAAACAGCTTGCCGTGAAGGCCAGCGGCGCCGCGCTCGGAAAGGGCGTGATCATCTGCTCCACCTACCAAGAGGCGGACGAGGCGATCGCCAGCATGATGCTGGACAAAGACCTCGGCCCGGCGGGTGAGACGGTCGTGCTGGAGACCCGGCTTTTCGGGCCGGAGTTCAGCCTTCTCTCCATCGTGAGCGGCGAGCACGTGCTGAGCCTTCCGGTTGCACAGGACTACAAAAGGGCCGAGGACGGAGACCAGGGCCCCAACACCGGCGGCATGGGCGCCTACAGCCCGTTGCCGTGGCTAAGCGAGGGGCTGGTGGTGGAGACCGAGGAACGGGTGGTGCGGCCGATCCTCAGGGCGCTGAAGGAGCGCGGCATCGACTTCCGCGGCACGCTCTTTAGCGGCATGTTGGTACAGGAGGGCAAGCCGTACTGCCTGGAGTACAACGTCCGGTTTGGCGACCCGGAGACGCAAAGCGTGATGCGGCGACTGGGCAACGGTTTTGCGGGCGCGCTGCTGGCCGCGGCCAAAGGCGAGCCGATCCCGCCTGTCGAGGTGCTGCCGAACGCGGCGGTCACGGTGGTCGCCGCGAGCGGCGGTTACCCGGGCGGCTACGCCAAGGGCAAAACGATCACGGTCGGTTCCCTGCCCGAGGGCGTGGTGGTGTTCCACGCCGGAACGGCCAAGACGGACGACCAGGTCGCCACATCGGGCGGACGGGTCCTCGGCGTGTCGGCGGTCGGCGCGGACGTGTCGGAGGCGCGCGACGCCGCCTACGCGGGGATGCGCCAGGTGTCGTTCGAGGGGATGCAGTTCCGCAACGACATCGCCGCCGTCTAGGGGGCTCTCTCCCGGCGGTACGCCTCGATCTCGGCGCGCGCCTGCAGGCCAACCTCCTCCAGGCGCCGCGCCCATTTGTTCCGGAAGGGCCGAAGCGCGTGAACGATGCGCTCCGAGATCGCCAGGTCGCGGAACCACTTGTGGTTGGCGGGCACCACGTACCACGGCGCCTCGTGCGTCGAGCATCGGCTCAGGGCCTCCTCATACGCCTCCTGGTAGTCGCCCCAGCGCTCGCGCTCCTTCCAGTCGCCGACGGCCAGCTTCCACGCCTTGGGCGCGTCCTTCTCGCGGTCCAAAAGGCGCTGCTCCTGCTCCTCCTTGTCGATGTGCAGGAAGAACTTGAGGACGACCGTGCCCGATTCGACGAGCAGCTTCTCGAAGGCGTTGATCTGGTCGTAGCGGCGCTTCCACACGTCCGGCGCGACCAGTTCGTGCACCCGCGCCACCAGCACGTCCTCGTAGTGGGATCGGTTGAAGATCGCCATCTCGCCCTTGGCCGGCGTCTGCATATGGACGCGCCAAAGGAAGTCGTGGGCCAACTCGCGCTCATTGGGCGCTTTGAACGGCGCCACACGGCAGCTTTGGGCGTTCACGTAGCGCGAGACGTGGCGGATAGCGCCGTCCTTGCCGCTGGTGTCCATCCCCTGCAGCACGACCAACAGCGCGGTCTCGCCGGCGGCGAATAGAAGGTCCTGCAGCTTGGCCATCTCGTCGCCATACTCCGCGGCCATCACCTCCCCGTCCTCCTTGCTGAGACCGGCGTGTTCCGAGGCGTCAAACCCCTTCAGGCGGACCTTGTCGCCCGGCGAGACCTTGTGCGCGTATAACATGTCGTCATGGTACGACCGCTATCCCAGATCCGGGCACGAGTTCGCAGCCTGGGGGGGTTGTTCGGGTGGCGGGTACCCTTGAAAGCAGCATGATCGACCGCTACTGCACCCCTGCCATGACCGCCATCTGGGCCCGGGAAGCCAAGTACCAGAAATGGCTTGAAGTGGAGTTGGCCATCTGCGAAGCTTACGCGGAGGCCGGGCAGATCCCCACCGCGGACATGGAGGCGATCCGCTCCAAGGCGTCGTTCACGCTCGAACGGTGCGACGAGATCGAGAAGGAGACGCGGCACGACCTGATGGCGTTTGTGCGGTGCGTCAGCGAGAACGTCTCGAAGGGCGCCGAAGGCAAAAGCCCGTCGCGGTGGATCCACTTCGGCGTCACGAGCTACGACGTGATCGACACCGCGCTCGGCATGATGATGCGCGACTCGTGCGACGTGGTGCTGGAGTCGATCGCCGGGCTTCGCGAGACGATCAACCGACTGGCCCGCGCGCACGAGAACACGCCGACCATCGGCCGGACGCACGGTATCCACGCCGAGCCGATCACCTTCGCCCACAAGCTGTACGGCTGGCAGGCCGAGCTCGACCGGTCGATGGAGCGGATGAAGGCGGTCCGGGACGAGGTGGCGGTCGGCAAGATCAGCGGCGCGGTGGGCATCCACGCGCACGTCTCGCCCGAGATGGAGGCCAACATCTGCGCGAAGCTCGGGCTAAAGGCGGACCCGTTCTCCACGCAGATCGTGAGCCGCGACCGGCACGCGAACATGCTGTGCGCACTGGCCGTTCTGGCCGGCAGCCTGGAGCGGTTCGCCACGGAGCTTCGCAACCTTCAGCGCACCGAGATCCTGGAGGTGCAGGAGGAGTTCGCCAAGGGCCAGACCGGCTCGAGCGCGATGCCCCACAAGCGCAACCCGTGGAACTCGGAGACGGTGTGCGGCCTTTCGCGCATCGTGCGGGGCAACGCCCACGCGATGTTGGAGAGCGTGATGACCTGGCACGAGCGCGACCTGACCAGCTCCTCGCTGGAGCGGATCGTGTTGCCCGACACCTTCCAACTCATCGACTTCATGCTGCACCGCTTGACGCGCATCCTGAACGGGCTCGTGGTTTTGCCGGAGAACATGCTGGTGAACCTCCGCAAGATGGGCGACCTGGTGTTCAGCGAGAACGTGATGGTGGCGCTGGTGCGCGAGGGGATGTCGCGCGAGCAGGCGTACAAGGTGGCGCAGCGCAACGCGGCCCGCGCCTGGGAGGGCGAGGACTTCAAGACCTCCATCGCCAACGACCCGGACGTAACGTCGCGCCTGAACCCGCAGCAGGTCGAGCAGCTCTTCAGCCTGGAGCACCACCTCCGGCACGCGCCCAAGGGCCGCTAGTCGGCCTATCTGCGAGGGCGGGGCGGCGACCTGGTCGCTGCCCCGCTTTCGTTTGCGCTCGTGGGGCGCGCGGCCGAGTATCCTACGGGTCTGTAGGTTGCGTCAAATGAAAACCATTGGCTTGCTCGGCGGCATGAGTTGGGAATCGACGATCGAGTACTACCGCATCATCAACCAGGCCGTGAAGGCTCGGCTCGGCGGCCTGCACTCGGCGAAGATCGTGATGCACAGCGTGGACTTCGACGAGGTTGTGCGGATGCAAAGGGCGGGAGACTGGGCCGGCGCGACGCAGCTGCTGGGCGAGGCCGGCGCCGGGCTGGCGAAGGCCGGCGCGGAGTGCGTGCTGATCTGCACCAACACGATGCACAAGGTGGCCGACCAGGTGCAGGCGGCGGCGGGCATCCCGCTCATCCACATCGCCGACGCGACCGGCCAGGCGGTGCGCAGGGCCGGCGCGAAGAGGGTGGGGCTGATCGGCACCGCCTTCACGATGACCGACGGCTTCTGCCGCACGCGCCTGGCCGAGAGGTACGGCCTGGAGGTGCTCGTGCCCAACGACGCCGACATGGCGTTCATCCACGAGGTGATCTTCGGGGAGCTATGCGTGGGCGAGGCCAAGCTGGAGTCGAAGCGCGAGTTCTGCCGCATCATCTCCGACCTGGTGACGGAGGGCGCCGAGGGCGTCATCCTGGGTTGCACCGAGATCCCGCTGCTGGTCAAACCGTGCGACTGCGAGACGCCGCTCTATGACACCACGGCGATCCACGCGCTCGCGGCGGTCGACTGGGCATTGGCGTAGGCGGGTCGGGAGCCGCGATGGGCGTTCGGGCCGGAGGGGGGCAAGGAAGCAACAGGTATGATGGCTTCCATGCTCGGCGACTACATGCCGCTCCTCGTGGGGATCGTGGTCGCGGCCATATTGGCGGTCGCGATGGTGGTCCTCAGTTGGCTTCTTGGCCCGAAGAAGGTCACCCCGTTCAAGAACGCGACGTATGAGTGCGGCGTTCAGCCCGTGGGCTCAACGTGGGGGCGGTTCCCGATCAAGTTCTATTTGGTCGCCATCCTGTTCGTGCTGTTCGACGTCGAAGTCGTCTTCCTCTGGAGTTGGCTCACGGTCTTCCGCACGGCGCCGCTTCAGTACCAGGTGTTCACCGCCATCGAGGCGATGGTCTACATCGGGCTCTGGATGCTCGGCTATCTCTACGTCGTGAAGGTCGACGCCCTGAACTGGGACGAGACGCTCACCCTGGGCCAGGGCAAGGCCGGCGAGGAAGGCGCCTAGATGGCCGAAACCGAACGGATCGAGGTCGCCAAGGTACGCGAGCGATTTGGCGAGGCGCTGATCAAGGTCAAGCAGTCCTGCGGCGCCACCTACCTCTGCGTGCAGCGGGAGCGGCTACCGGAGATCGCGCAGTTCCTGAAAGAGGAGCCCGAGCTTGGGTTCGACTACTTCGTCGAGTGCGTGGGCGTCGACTACAGCCAGTGGACGCACGAGCGCGACCTGGCGGAGCGGTTTGAGGTGGTCTACAACCTGATGTCTTCGGCGCGCGGCGCGCGGCTGTTCCTGAAGATCGGCGTGGACGACGGGCAGAAGGCGCCGACGCTGCGCAACCTGTACCTGGGGGCCGAGTACCCCGAGCGCGAGGTGAACGACCTCTTCGGCATCGTGTTCGAGGGGAACGAGCACCCCGAGCGGCTTCTGATGCCGGACGACTGGGTGGGTTACCCGCTTCGCAAGGAGTACCCGCTCGGCGGCGAGGACGTGGCGTTCGACCAGGGCGTTGCGGGGCCGGCGATCGAGGACAAGATGACGCCGCACGCCGGCGAGAGCTTCTTCGGCAAGACGGGCAGCAAGGACGTGAGCGGGCGCTAGGTCCGGAGAAACGATATGTCGGATAACACCTTCATGCCCTCCACCGAAACGGTTTTCCAGCGGACCGGCGAGAACACCCTCGTCGTCAACATGGGTCCGCAGCACCCCTCCACGCACGGCGTACTTCGGGTCAAGGTCGAACTCGAGGGGGAGACGATCGTGCAGTGCCACTGCCAGATCGGCTACCTGCACACCGGCATGGAGAAGGAGGCCGAGTCGCAGACCTATCTCAAGTGCGTGCCGATGACCGACCGGATGGACTACCTTTCGGCCAACAGCAACAACCTGGCGCACGCGCTGGCGGTCGAGAAGCTGATCGGCTGCGAGATCCCCAAGCGCGCCCAGTACCTGCGCGTGATCCTGGCCGAACTGAGCCGCCTGGCGTCGCACCTGGTCTGGCTCTCCACCCACGTGATGGACCTCGGCGCGACCACGCCGTTCATGTACATGTGGCAGCAGCGCGAGCTGATCCTGGACATGTTCGAGATGTTCGCGGGCTCCCGCATGATGCCGAGCTGGATCGTGCCGGGCGGGCTGCGCGGCGACATGCCGGAGGGCTTCCCGGAGCGGCTGCGCGCCTTCCTGAAGGACTTCCCTGCCGAGCTGGAGACGGTGGAGGGACTCTTGGTGGACAACCCGATCTTCACGCAGCGCACGCAGGGCGTGGGCGTGCTCACCGCCCAGCAGGCGCTTGAGTTTGGCAGTTCGGGTCCAATCGCCCGCGCCAGCGGCGTGCCGCTCGACCTTCGCAAGGCGACCCCGTACAGCAGTTACGACGACTTCGATTTCCAGATCCCGGTGGGTTCGCAGGGCGACAGCTACGACCGGTTCCTGGTGCGCGTGGCCGAAATGCGGGAGAGCGTGAAGATCATCCAGCAAGCGCTCGACGGCCTGCCCGAGGGCCCGTGGCGCACGACGGACCGCAAGTTTGCCCCGCCGCCGCGCGA
>CAZIIS010000135.1:0-7750 GCA_964539295.1 uncultured Fimbriimonadaceae bacterium
CTCCTAAGTGGACGCGTTAAGGCTCCGGCGGACGAGGAGACTCAGGTCGAAGTGGGAGGCCATCAACTCCTTCTTTAGGTAAGCCAGCAGCGCAGGGTTGCGCGGCGGGTTGTCGGGGCGCATGTCGTCTACCTCCTCGACGATGCCGCGGCCGAACAACCAGTTCCATATCCGGTTCGCCACGCTGCGAGCAAACCAGGGGTTCTTGGGGTCGACCAACCAATCGGTGAAACGGCTTCGCGGGTCCTCGCCCGGCATGAACTTGGCCGGCGTGCCGTCCGGGTAGGCGGCCGCCGTGGGCGCGGGCTTGGCGGCGTCGTGGAAGACGATCTCCTCCTTCCATTCGCCGGTGGCCTTGAAGGAGAGCTGCGAATAGAAGGCCGCCATCCCCTGCTGGCGGCGCTTGGGCCACCTCTCGGCGCGAACGCCCATGAAGCTGAGCGCCACCTCCTTGGCCATGGTCTCGGGCCTGCGGTTGGGCGCCGCGCGGTAGAAGTTCACGCGCGGCTCGCGGAAGTTGCTGCCGGAGGCGGTGAGCATCTCGCGCACAAACCGGTCGTACGGCACGTTCTCCTTGATGCAGGTTCGAATCCAGCGGTGGTATCGTTGCGCGGCAAGCGGCCAGAGGTTGATGGGGAACTCCGACTTCACCCTGAGCACGTCGCACCACTTCATCGCCCAGTAGTCGGCGAACTCCTCGCGCGCGAGCAGATCGTCGACCAGGCGGGCGCGCTTGCCGGGGTCTAGCTCGGAAAGAAACCGCCGCGCCTCCTGCTCCGTGGGCAGCGTGCCGATGGCGTCCAGGTAGACGCGCCGGACGAAGACCGCGTCGGAACAAGGAAGCGCTGGCGGTATGTTCAGCCGGCTTAACCTCTCCATTACCGGCTCGTCAAGTGGGGTTGGTTTTGGCGCGGCGTCTCCTTCCTGGAAGTGACGCAATGCGGCTTGCTCCATCGGTGTGGTCCTACTCCTTGGCCAAAGGCGGGGCGCACCGGCCCCTGGTGTGTGTTGACGTCGGATTGGGACGGAAGTTCAGTCCGCGAAGCTGTCAAGTAGTTTCTAGGACTGCCAAGGACGCCTTGGTTCGGACGCTATCAGTTGTGGAACAAGGTTGCTTTACCAAGGCAGCCTCATGATATACTCTGCATATGCGTATGGAACCACTTGCATTGTTGCTGGTATTCTGTTCCGCGCCAGCACACGCCGAATGGGCCAAGTCCGGAACGGCATACCCTGAGAACTACACAACGACAAGCTATTTTTCCGCCTTGATCAGGGATGTCACCAACCTGGGCCCAGGTAGGTTGTGGGTCGCCGCCGAATCGGGCTCGGACCAACGTGTCGACTCCGTGACAGGGAGCCAGAACACGAACCCGCCCTGGACACAGCCGTTCGCGACATTGGGTGACACCCCCGAGCAGTTCAGCTACTCCTTCGATGGAAGAATGCTTGAGGTAGGTTACCGCTACATTGGGGCCATTGACTATGCCCTCACCAAAGGTGCGGAGACCTGGGTCGAGGCAGGTTCCAACCTCAAGGAATCCCGTTCCATGGCGAAGTACGGTTTTGTTGACGACTACGTGATAGTGCAGCCGCCAGCGCCACCGGAGTTCTGAAAGGGACGTCAGACGGGGGGCGGCGCATCATAGCCTTGTAATCCTTATGTACGGGATTGGGGTATCCTGCGCCGTCTCTCAATCTGGGGCCCAAGAGGGTTGAAAACGGGCGAGGAGGAACGTCAGGTGATTTGTGTTGCTACTTTGATAATGAAACTCGCTGGGGCGGTGTGCCTGCTAACGCACGTTGCGGCGGCTGGCCAGGTAGTCGCCGGCGGCAATGTTGCGCCGGCGTTCGATGCGAACGCCCCACGTCTGCTCGCGACCCGCCGGCCGGCTACCGAGGAGGCGAAGAAGCTCCTGGCGCCAGGGGTTACGCTCGAACCAAAGGCGCTTGAGAAGGCCAACCTGCGGGTCGTGCCGCTCGATGGGGCGACGGCGCTGGTCGATGAGTCGCTCGTCGGCGACGAGTTCGTTCAAGCCAGGGGCGCCCAGATGCTCGCGCTAGCGGAAGCCTTTTCAAAATCGCAGGGGAAAGCCAAGTTCGGCGACCTTTCGGAAGGCTCCGCAGATGCGTTGCGCAAGGGTATTGCCGCGGTAGACCCGGGTATCGCCAATGCCATGCGCGACCCGTCGTTCGAGTTCGCGGTCGTGCCCCTGTACCAAGCGTCGTTCCGGGGGCCAGCGGGGACGATCAGCGTAAGCGTTTCGCCGCTCCACTCGCCCGCCGTCGAGGCGTTAACCCGTCCCGACGTTGACAGCCTTTCTGATCCGAACGCTCAGCCCGTCGAAGGGCCAGTTCCTCCCGGCAGGTTGGACGAGATGCACCTGGCGTTTCAGGCGTCGGGCTGGAGCCGCCCCAAACGCGCCCACGCGGCGCACCTCTTGACGGAATGGCTCGACCAGGAGACCGCGAAGTTGGACGAAGCGTTCAGGAAGAGCATGGACGCGTTTCGTATGGCGCTGTGGAACGCATACCGAGACAAGCTCGGCGATGTGCCGCCGTCCGAGGGCCAGGCGTTCGCCGAGCTTGACCCGCGGCTGCGAAAATCGCTGGAGATGGGCATGTGGTCCGCAACGCCCAAGGGGCTGAGCGGGCAACCCGACGCTTTGCAGGGGTGCGCGCTCGTCGCCGCGCGCGTTTCGCCGCAGATCGTTTACCGCACGGGCCGAACCCACGTTTCCGTGATCGGGATCGATCTGATTAACTGGTAGCCCGACCGGCGCCCAAACATGTCGCGTCGTTCGCCTTGAATCGCAGCGCTGAGAAGCCGTCTATGCGCTATATTCAGGCCTAGCGAGTGGCGACGATGGCGAACGGCTGGATGGTGCTTGGGATCGCGGTCGGGGCTGCGGTGGCGGGGTGTACGATGGCAGTGGCTCAGGAGAAAGCGGAACCGACCTTGGCGGAACGTACGGTGAAGGTGGCGCGCGCGCCGATGCACGCAGGGCGCATCACCAACAAGCTGTACGGCGGCTTCATCGAGCTTATCGACGACCTGGCGCCCGGGATGTGGGCCGAGCTGCTGAACGACCGCGGCTTCGAGGGGGTAAGGCCCACCAACTGGTTCTACACGACCGGCGCGCCGAGCATGTGCGACCGGCAGTGGGAGTCGAACGCGCAGGCCTCGTACGTCGAATCCGAGCCGTACAACGGCGCGCGCTCGCTGCGGCTCTCTCCCCGCGCGGGCAAGCCCGCGACGGTCGCCCAAACCGTCGCCGTGAAGAAGGGGATGCGCTACGGCTTCAGCGGAAACTTCAAAGGCGCGGAGGGCGTGGGGCTGTCCATATCCGTCAAGGCCGAACTGCCGGATGGCTCTTGGATGACGCTTGGCTCGGCGCGCCTGGGCAAGGCCGGCGCGGACTGGACCAAGCTCAAGGCCTCGTTCGTCAGCAAGGGAACGACCCTGAACGCGGTGTTCGAGCTGCGCGCGAGCGGGAACGGGACGGTGGCGGTCGACAAGGTGTCGCTGATGCCCGCGGACAATGTGAAGGGTTGGCGCGCCGACGTGGTACAGGTCATCAAGGCCGCCAAGATGGGCGTTATCCGCTGGGGCGGCTCGCTGCAGGAGTACGGCTACAAGTGGAAGTCAGGCATCGGCGACCGCGACCGCCGCGCGCCGTTCTACAACCAGTACTGGGGCCGGATGGAGACCAACGACGTCGGCATGGAGGAGTTCGTGCAGTTCTGCGAGTTGGTGGGCGCCGAGCCGCTGGTCTGCACCTCGTTCCAGGACGGCGTGCAGAGCTCCCGCGACATCGTGGAGTACCTGAACGGCGCCGCGGACGCGACCTGGGGCAAGGTGCGCGCCGCCAACGGCCACCCCGATCCGTACCACGTGCGCTACTGGCAGCTTGGCAACGAGCAGTGGGGCGATGAGTACGCCAAGAAGGTGCTGGAGTACTGCAAGGCCGTCAAGGAGGCCGACCCGGACTGCGTGATCGTCGCCTCGGACGTTTCGCCGCTGCTGCTTAAGACGGCCGGGAAGTACCTGGACTACGTCTGCCGCCACCACTATTCGATGGGCGACATCGCGGGCACCGAGGCGCTGCTGAACGAGGACCGCAAAACGGTGGACGAGGCCGGGCTCGGGCGCACGTTGCCGATGGCCATTACCGAGTGGAACATCACGGCCGGCGACTGGGGGCTGGACCGGTACAAGATGATCACGCTGCAGAACGCCGTGAACGCCGGGCGGTTCATGAACCTGCTTCACCGGCACAGCGACTTCGCGGAGATCGGGTGCCGCTCGAATATGACCAACTGCCTGGGCAGCGGGTACATCATAACCAACGGGTTAGGGGTGCTCTTGACGCCCTCGTACCACGCGCTCAAGGTCTACGCGGACCACTACAAGCCGATTCCCGTGGCCGCGAAGATGGCCTTCGCCGAGATCGACCTGTCCGCCTGCCGTTCCCACGACGGTTCGGCTATGACCGTGTTTGCGGTTAACCCTTTGGACAAAACGGTTGAGGTCTGCCTGGACCTTTCGGAGTATCCAGGATTCGAGGTGCTTGGCGGTGAGATGATGGCCGACCGGCTCGACCGCCACCAGCCGGACGTGATGAACCTTTGGGAAGCCCCGGACCGGGTCGGGGTGATGCCGATTCGGCACGCGGGGGATCGGGTCACCTTGCCGGCGTTCACGGTCGTCGCGATCGAGTGCGGCAAAAGGGGGTAGGGCCCCGAGGCGTGTGGGGTTTGGTCTAGGCGTTATCGCCTTTCGCGCGGGCGAGCGCCAAAGGAAAGTCCGTTATCAGACAGCGCGTCGCAGCATCTCCGATGCTACGCGCTCGGAGCATGGCTACGGTTCATATCGGGCTGTTAACGATGGGGCGCCTAACGTTCGCAGGAGTCAGCGCAATCAGGGTGTCCACCGCGTTTGTGCCGGAAGGGACGATGTGGTTTGTTCGGATCTTCTCCACGTTGAAATAGCCGGTTGCGTTTTGCATGAACCCGCCGTCGAGGTCGCGTTCATGGACGTAGAACCGCCCGCCCTCGGTAAGCAGGATCTTCTTGCATTCCAACAAGTTGTGTTTGTTGGCATATTCGATAGGCTGCTCAAGAACGTTTTGTAGTCCGCGTCCGGCGGACTTGGCTTCACACACCAGCGAGCATTTGTCCTTCGTCGTCGGCGTGCCCCAGAACGCCGCAAGGTCGATCTTGTTCCACTCGACCGCCAGCAACTGCTCGGACCATCCAAGCGCAAGCAACAGCGGAAGGATCATGTGTGCAACGACTTCGTGTTCGGTCGGGCGACCCGAAGAAGCGCCGTGCTCCTTGTACCATTGTAGAAGTCGGCGCTGGCGGGTGATCGCGGCGATGACCTTGTCGACCGAGTCATTGGCCAATCCCTTGGAAAACAATGCCGCGCCCAACTCCTCAAGCGACAGCGGTTCTGGTAGGTCGTCCGGAAGGCAACCCAGATCGCGTGTCTCGCACTTCTCGAATAGCGGTTCAAGCTTGCCGAGCGTGTCGGGCTGGTTGACCCGCGTTAACATCGAGATCTGCTTCATGTGATCGAATAGCGCGGCTTCGCGTTGAAGCGCAAGCAGTTCCTCACGTAGGTGCGGTTGCCAGACAACGCGCCTGGTGTGCTGCAGATCCCATCCATAGACGTCGTCAAACGCCTTGACCCACATGTAAGGCGCGTCGGCAACGACGCCCAGTCCGACCGCCTTGTGCCCTTCGCGCACAACGACGCGATCGCCTGCTTCGATACGCGTGCAGAAGCTGTCGATGGCGTCGATGGCGCTCTTCTTGGCCCAACCGGCGGCGCGATACTTGCTACGCTCGTAACTGCCAAACCGTCCCGGTCCCAGGAACATGCAATCGTACTGGAAGAACAGGTTCGAGTAGAACCTACCTGCTTCGCCCCCGCCAATTTGCCACACTTGACTCATTGCCACCTACACCAGAACATCAAATCCCTAGACCGCCGCCGACCGTTGGGCCAAAGAAGCCCAAGCACCGTTTCCATCCACTAAGGGCGTCAAGCCAAAAACGATAAGCTTGGCGCCCATAGCGGCTTCCTCAACATGCTCCAACGCCTGCGATCGCCTGCGAATGACCACCAGGAAAACCGGTGCTCGGCGCGGGCCGCACAGTAGGCAGCAAGCCTACCCGACAAACGCACGGTTGACCTGAAGTTGCTTGACGAGTGTCATCGAATCCTTCACGCCGAGTCTGGCTGCCCTGTCGTCAGGATGCGGCTTCAAATCTTTCGACCGAGCATAGATTGCATCGCCATGCTCTAGCGCATTTATGTCGCGGTTGGCGGCGACTCCAGTTCGACGACGCGCTGTTTGGCAGCAAACTGGGCAACCTCCTTGACTGCTCGCAGAATGGTTTCGCACGGAACGCCGAATGCCTGGCCATCGTCTCCTTTGCACAATGCCTTGAGTGGATGTGGGAATCCGGCGTGTTAATGAGGTTGCTGTCCACGATCGGAGGCGGTGAAGCCGGAGTCGCGACCAGAGTCCTGGTTGGCGGCGAAAGCACAGGTTGTGGAGCGTACGGATCGTGGCCTTGGTGAAGTGTCCAGTCCCGGCTTTGCAGCCAACCGTTCGGTTGGTTGCCCGATTGAGCGAACGGGCGGCTCTGAGGTTGCGGACCTAATAATGCACGAACTTCAGCCGATCACCTATTGGTCTAGCCTTACTCTGTCCGGTCGTCTAGGTAGTGACCAACAACCCGTCAACGGCGGCGGGCTGTGCTTGTGCTAATGGGTGGCTGTGGAGTGACTGATATGCACGCACGCTGCTCCGCGCGGGTGCGCGTTCTGGTGACGTGCACGCGGCGCGTTACTGTCGGCACGTCCAAAGATCGCTAGGCTCCGGCCAACCCCTCGGTCGCGGACGGCAAGACGAGAAAGGTGTAGGGCGGTTTCGGCGCGCCTCGTGCGCGGGGTCCGTGGCTATCGACCTCCCCTTGGCTCGGGATCTGAACAAACCCGGCGGGGTGATGCCCCCTCGTCCGTATGCGCCATGGTCTACACCATGGCCCCCAAAAGAGGAAGCCCCCGGGTGTCCCCCGAGGGCTTTTTAGGTTCAAAATCGTGGCTGCCGCAGTAGGACTCGAACCTACGACCCGCTGATTAACAGTCAGCTGCTCTACCAACTGAGCTATGCGGCAACGTGCTCTTGAATGTACCCAGAATGCTCGGCTGGTCTCAAGCGGGCAGTAGGTCAAGTAGGCGCAATGGCCGATTGGTTGGGTTCGGTCTGGCGGCAGGGGGCCGATCGGCCGCGTGGGACGGCGGGCCCGGAGCGCGAACACCGGAGTCGCGGCGATCGAGTTCGAGAAGCGCTGTTGGCTTCTCGCGCAGAGCGACGGCCATGCGGGCCCGCGCGGCGCTGGTCGTGTCTTTCGGACCGGGGTGCAAAGACATCACCCCGGCCACCCATCCCCCAAGCGTGTCATCCCGAGCCGAAGGTGAGGGTTCTCGGTCGGACCAGCCTTGATGGTTCTGAAACGTCCGAGATCCCTCGCTGCGCTCGGGATGACACCCGTGGGTTGGGACGAGCGCCGACGGGCCGTGGTTGGCGCGGGAGCGGAGCGCTTCGGCTTGCACCCCCTCCGTACGCCCAAGGCTAAGGAGGAGGAGGACGCTGCGGCCAAAGACGCCCTCGCGGCGCTTTGTCCTTCGGACCGGGGTGCAAAAGACATCACCCCGGCCACCCAACCTCCAAGC
>CAZIIS010000136.1:0-7454 GCA_964539295.1 uncultured Fimbriimonadaceae bacterium
CGGGGAAGGGGTTCATCGCGCTGGCGGCGCTCATCCTGGGCGGCTGGCGCCCCTTGGCCGCGCTGGTTGCGTGCGTGGCGTTTGGCGCGTTCGAGGCGCTGCAACTGCAATTGCAGGGCACGACGCTGTTGGGCGCGGGGCTGCCGTCGGAGTTCTGGAACGCGCTGCCCTACGTCGTCACGCTGGTCGCGCTGGCCGGCTTCCTCGGCCGGAGCCGGTCTCCGGCGGGCATGGGCAAGGCGTAGCCTACCGCTGGGCGGCAAGCGCGATGGCAGCAACGGCGAACGCCCCCTGCACCGGCCGCCCGGCGAGCACCTGCGCCCAAGGCGCACCGGACTCGTCGGCGATCATGCGCAGCGCCTCGTCCTCGCGTCCCTCGGAGTAGACCTCCAGCGCCCTCTTGAGGACGGGGTGGCGGCGGAACGCGGGGCTGAGCTGGGCGAGCAACGCCTTGTCCCGCTCGAACTCCTCCATCAGGACCAGCGGGTAGAGCTTGGCCTCGACCCCAAGGAGCCGTGCCGCCCCCAGCAGGCAACGCGACCGGGTGATGACCGAGACGCACTCGGCCGCCTCCTGCAGGATCGCGTCGATGTCCGACGGGTCGCCCACGCACCCGAGCGCGTAGGCCACCTCGCTGGCGGCTTCGTCGTGGAACGCTTCGAGCGAGCGGCGAAGCTCCGGGGCTGACTCGACCACGCGCAACTCGGCTGCCGCTTCCGCCGCGGCGATGCGCACACTGGCCATCGGATCGAGCAGCGCCTTGCGGATTACGGGCGCCGCCTGCTTCGCGCCGAGGGCGCGGAGCGCCTGCAATGCCGACCGGCGAAGGTCGGGGTCGGACTCCTGGTCCGCCACGTTCATCAGGGGTTCGATGGCCGAGGGGACTTGAATGCGTCCAAGCGCTCGCGCCGAAGCGCGGCGCAGCAGGGCGCGCGGGCTCTTCAGGTACTGCGTCAGCACCTCTACCGCATCCTTCGCGCCAAGCGTGCCGAGGGCGTCGATCGTCTCCTCCTCCACCAGGTCGGGGTGTTCCACCAACTGGTGGATCAAGCCCTCGGTTGCGCGCGGGTCGCCCAGCTTCGCCAGGGTGACGGCCGCTTCGCGCCGAACGCGGGGCGAGGGGTCGTGAAGCGAGCGGACGATCTCTTCGGAGGCCAACGAGTAACCGCTCTCGGCCACCGTGCGCATCGCCTCTTCGCGCCGTTCGGGGCTTGCGCCGTGCGTCAGGTTGCGCATTGCCATCATCCCCCACGGCGTGAACCGCCGGAGGTGGGTCCAGGCCTCTTGCACCGGGATGGAGCCCTCCTCCCGCACGTTGGCCAGGAAGAAGAGGGAGAACAGCCGGAGCAGCATCGTGACGGCAAACACTGCCTTGTACGCGACGTCCGGCGGCATCGCGGTGCGCAACTGTGCCATCAGCGCAGCGCCCGCCATAGGAGCCGCGCCGGCCACGCACGCCTGAACGGTGAGCCCGGCGCCGAGGTAGTTGGTGCGGTCCTCTGGTTTGGAGGTGGAGAGCAGCAGGTTGAGCTGGCACACGGCGAGGCCGCCCCAAGCGAAGCCGGCGAGCAGTTGCGACGGCATCAGGACCAGCATGCTGCGCACCTGTTGGTTGGGGAAGCAGAAGAGCCACATGAACGGGGCGACGACCACGCCGACGCCCAAGATGACCAGCATCGGCTTGTTGCCGTACTTGTCGGCCAGTCCTCCCCAGAAGCCGATGAGCGCGACGACGCCGACCGCGCTCATCAGGTTGTAGAGCATGATGGAGGTCATCGAGAGCCCGAGGCTCTCGATGGAGAACGCGGTGAACAGGTTGCCGCCGAAGTTCTGGCCGAACACCGCCGCCACGAAGTAGATGAGCACCGCCCGGAACCGCTTGTCCTGGAAAGGCGCCCTTACGGCGACGATCCCCTCCCACAGGTTCTGCTTGACCGGCTCCCGCGGCACGTCCTTCATGCGAAGGTAGAAGAGGTAGCTGATGATGCCGCAGACGACCGCCACGGCGAAGATCACCGAGTACCCGGTGTCCGGGATGCCCCGCGAGCGGAACCAGTCCAGAAGCGCGCCGCCCGCCACGCCGATCACCGCCCCGGCGGCCGTGGCGATCGCGCTTTGCCGGCTGAAGAACCAACCTCGCGAGCGCGTCGGCACCATCGCCGCCAGGTAGTCGGTCCAGGTGGCGTTCGACAGGTAGACCGAGATAGACGCCACCGACACGCACAGCGCCATGATCACCAGCCGAACGTCGTTGGGCGCCGGCAGGAACGGCAAGACGATCAGCGGGGCGTAGAACAGCCGCCAGAGGATGCCGCCGATCGACACCCAGCGCTTGTAGCCCGGCAGGCTACGCCCGATGATGGCGCCCGGTATCTGAGCCGCGCCCGCCAAGAGCGGCAACGCGGTCATCAGGCCGATCCAGATGTCGGAGCCGCCCAGCCGCTCCTTGATGAAGCCGACCAGGAACACGCCGCCGATCAGGGTCCCAAACGCCGTCGCGAAACCGGCGTTGATGTTCGCCAGTCGCAGGGAACTCAGGTTTTCGATACGGGACGGCGGCTGGGACATCGTCGTGCGGTTTGATCGGCCCATTATGGCCGCGCGATGGGCGCATCGCGGCGGTTGGGCGGCACGAATGGACCGCAGTTGTGCTGGAATGCGCGGCGCCTGCCCGCAACTGGTACGCCAAGTGCGTACCTTCCTTGCGAACCCGCGCTCAACGACTATCGGGTTCAAGGAGGACCGCCGATGACGAAATGCAACCGCTTCTTGCCGACAGGTTTGGCTCTCGCAGCGCTGCTCGTTGGAACGAGTGCCGGCGCCACGATGCTCGGCGTCGACGGTTCCGCGCAAGGCGCGGCCTCCCTGGATTCGAACCAGCCCGCGGGCGCCGGTCTCGAAAGCGGCGAGCCATGGTTGGAACCGTTGGGCGACTCGGCCGTTCTGGCGCTTCAGGTCGAGTCGGCGCCTGTGCCGGAGCCGACCTGCCTGGCTGCTTTCGCCATCGGAGCGATCGGTCTGGTACACCGCCGATCGCGACGCTGACGCACGACTTCACCTGCGAACCCCACCCTCGACCCCGGCCGCCCTTGTGGCGGCGGGGTCGAACTGCGTTGGCCGCCGCGGCGCCAGCCGGGGTAGCCTTGTCGGACTACGATGAGCAACGCGGCGACACCCCGATACGCCCTCGGCGTCGACTACGGCACGAACAGCGTGCGCGCCCTGGTGGTGAACTGCGCCAACGGCGCAGAGGTTGGCGCCCACGTCTTCAACTACCCCAGCGGAGACGCCGGCATCCTGCTCGACCATCAGGACCCGAACCTGGCGCGTCAGAGGCCGCAGGACTACATCGATGGCTTCTTCGAGGCCACGGTCGGCGCACTCAAAGCGGCCAAGCAGGACCCCGACTTCGCCCTGGACCGCGTGGTCGGCATCGGCGTCGACACGACCGGTTCCACTCCTATCCCGGTCGATGGGAACGGAGTGGCGCTGGGCTGCAAGCCGGAGTTCAAGAACGAGCTTGCGGCGATGGCCTGGCTCTGGAAGGACCACACGGGCTTTGCGGAAGCCGCCGAGATCACCGAGAAGGCGCGCGCCCAGAAACGACCCTACATGGCCAAGATCGGCGGCGTCTACTCCTCCGAGTGGTTCTGGTCGAAGATCCTGCACTGCGCCCGCACGGCGCCGAAGGTGTTCGAAGCGGCCCATTCCTGGGTCGAGTGCCAGGACTTCATCCCCGGCTTCCTGACCGGCAACTCCGCTCCGTCGAGGATCGCGCGCGGCGTCTGCGCCGCCGGGCACAAGGCGATGTATAGCGACGAGTGGGGCGGCCTGCCTTCGGCGGAGTTCCTTGCCACGCTGGACCCGCGCCTGGCCGACCTTCGCGGAAGGCTCTACGAGAGGGCCGTCCCGGCGGACCACAAGGCCGGCGACCTCGCCCCTGATGTCGCCGCGAAGCTTGGGCTCCCCGCCGGCATTCCGGTCGCCGTGGGCGCGATGGACGCGCACATGGGCGCTGTGGGCAGCGGGGTGAAGGCCGGTCGGTTGGTGAAGATCATCGGCACCAGTTCGTGCGACATGATGGTCGGCCCCGCGGATGGCAGCGTCAAGGACATCCCCGGCATCTGCGGCATCGTGAACGGCTCGATCATCCCCGGCATGTTGGGCATCGAGGCCGGGCAGTCGGCGGTGGGCGACCTGTTCAACTGGTTCGTTACCCACCTCTGCCCCGAGCCCTACTCCAAGGGCGACGCGCACGCGAACTTGAACGCGGCTGCCGCCAACCTCAAGCCGGGCGAGAGCGGTCTGGTGGCTCTCGACTGGAACAACGGCAACCGCACGGTCCTGGTGGACCCGCTGCTTACCGGCCTCTTGGTGGGGCAGACGCTGCACACGAGCGCTCCGGAGGTGTACCGCGCGCTCATCGAGGCGACCGCCTATGGGGCGCTCGCCATCGTATCGCGCATCGAGGAGTACGGCGTCCGGGTGGACGAAGTCGTGACCGGCGGCGGCATCGCTGAAAAGAGCCCGCTCACGATGCAGATCTACGCCGACGTGCTCAACCGCCCGATCAAGCTGAGCCGCTCGAGTCAGACCTGCGCCCTGGGCTCGGCCATCTTCGGGTCGGTGGTCGGCGGCGCCCACCGTACGGTGGCCGATGCGGTGGATGCGATGACCGGCGTGAAGGAGTTGGTCTACACCCCCAACCCGGCCTCGGTCGCGGTCTACGCGCGGCTCTACGCCATCTATCGTGCGCTCCACGACGCGTTCGGCACGAAGGGCTTCTCCGGCGCGCTGGATCGGGTGATGAAGGACCTGATCGCCATCCGGGACGACGCCCGCAACGGCGCCACGGAGTAGGTCGGTTGGCCGCAGCGCGTGCCCTCCCCCCGGGCACGCGCTGCACCAGCCCTTCTTGGCGTGCGGGTATATTCCCCCTAATGCGGATGCCGGGCGGCTCCCGGCGAGGGGTCTCCACGTCGATGGACAAAACCAGGACGCGCGAACCGAGTTCAACGCTCGTCGGTGAAACCGCCCCATGCGCTTGCTCGTGGCATGCCCGCCAGGCGGGGCGTCAGCGTCTTCCGCAAAGCGAGCCCAAGCTCCGTTTCGGCCACCAAGGCAGCCGATCCAGAGGAACGTTTGTATGAGTACCGTGAGCAACCAACCCGAGGACTTCCCGACGCTACAGACCTTGCCGGGTGACGACGTACGGCAGATCATGTGGCGCTACAGCGACCGGTTCGACCTGCAGATGGTCGTTCAGTCGGCTCGCTCCGTGGCCCGCGGGCCCGTCGCGCATCTGGTGGCGGAAGGTCAGCGCAACACCCACGAATGGACGCCGGAGAAGGCCAGCCTTCTGCAGGTGATGGACGATGCCGGGCTCACGGCCCTGACGGCGGACCCGGCCTACGGCGGGTACATGGGCGGGCCCAAGAACCTGGCCCTGGCGTTGGTCGCCTACGAGCTCTCGTGGGTCGACGCCGGAGCGGCCACGGGCAGCCTCGCCAGCAACCTCGGCATCGCGCCGATTCATGAGCGCGGCACCGAGGAGCAGCGACAGAAGTACATCTCCTGGACGGTTCCGCAGCCGGGCCGCCCCGTCGGGCGCGCCGCGTTCGCCCTGACCGAGCCGATCCCCTACGTGGGCATCGACACGAACACCCTGAACGGGAAGGTGCGCGTTGCCGAGTGGAAGGAGGGCGAAGAGCCGACGCTGCAGGTCGACAAGCGCGGCCGCTTCATCACCGGCATGGCGTTTGCCAACTTCGTGACCGCGGCGGTGGGCTCCGACGATGAGCGGATCAAGGGTTCCTGCATGGTGATCCTCGAGGAGACGGATCCCGGCGTGTTCGACCGGGGCACCGCCACCAAGAAGCTGGTGCACCAGCTCTCCTCGACCGCGGACCCGATCTTCAGCCTGCGCGTACCGGCCAGCCGGATCGTCGGCGGTTACACGGTGCAGGATGGCGTGATCGTCCCGAACTACTCGCACAGCGAGGTCATCGAGGCGGTCTTCCGCCGCACGCGCGTGACGGTCGGCATCATGACCTCCGCGAAGTTGCTCTCGGCGATCGAGCCCGTCATCCGCTATCATCGCAACCGCTTCCGCGGAGGCGAGGGCGTGCAGCCGGGCACCCTGCGCTTCGAGCAGGGCATCCAGCAGCGTGAGGACGCGCTCCACCGATTGGTGGACGTGTGGGCCATTGGCGAGGCGGCGAGTTCGCTGGGCTTCTTCACCGCCCGGCTCTTCGACGAGTTCGACCCGATCGAGCGCGAGAAGGACGCACTGTTCGCCGCCAAGGGCATCAAGGGCCCGCTTGCGGCGCGCAAGCTGTTCAAGACGGTGCAGGCCGAAGCGGAGGAGTACATCGAACTCCTCGCCACTCCGGCCTCCGAGCGGGACCAGGCGCGGTTCGACGAGCTTCAGGCCAACACGCTCGTGCGCTTCCTGGTGATGGATGCGGAGGCGCAGGTGGTCTGCCCGGCCACGAAGCTCTGGAACACCGGAGTGGGCTCCAACGCGATGCGCGAGGCGGTCAGCCTGATGGGCGGGTACGGAATCACCGAGGACTGCCCGGGCTTCCTGTGCAGCAAGTGGATGGACACTCAGCTCGAGGCCACCTACGAGGGGCCCGAGGCGGTGCAGCGCCGGCAGCTTGTGCTCACCATGACCCACGACCTTTTCTTGAAGCAGGCGGAGACTTGGGTCGACGGCCTGAAGCGCGTCGCCTCCGAGAGGCCGGAAACCGGCGCCGGCACTGTCGCCGGAGCCCTGGATCTGTGGCTTCACACGCTGAAGCACCTTCAGAAGGCGAAGGACGCAAACGGCGTGACGCTCTACCACGGCTCTCGCCAGGGCGTCTCGTTCCCGATGGCGGACGCGCTCTGCTGGGCGCTTGCCGCACGGCAGTTCGTGCTCGACGTGGTGGAACTGGCGGAGAAGGGACCGGAGAACCCCGCGCTGGCCGAGGGGCTGGCGGGCACGGTGCAGTTCATGTCAGACCTTTCGTTCGTGATGGCGGCCCGGGCCGCGGGCGAAGTGGGTCGCGTCTGCTCGGAACTGGTGTACGGCTACAACGCCTCCGCCGAGACGTGCGACGGGCTTGATGGGTTCCAGCAGCTTCGCGCCAAGCTGGACGCCTGCCTGGCCGGCTCGCGCCTGGCCAAGGACCGCGCCGGTCGTTCGCTCACGACCGTGATGATCCCCGAGGCGCTCGACTACCCGCTGTAGTCGGTCGCGCCCACAAACGAAGTAGGCGGCGCCCGATGGACGCCGCCTGCTTTCGCGTTTGCCCCGGCCCTACTGGCCGAGCAGTTCGTTGACCTTCTTGATGACCGCGAAGGCGTCGGCCACGTAGAGCACGTCGGCCTTGCCCTGCGCCCACCCGCAGCTCGGGTCGAGGTTGACGGCGCGGCGCTCGTTGACGAAGCGCCAACCGACCACGTGCGGC
>CAZIIS010000137.1:0-7452 GCA_964539295.1 uncultured Fimbriimonadaceae bacterium
CCAAGCCGCGGTTACTTCTCCGGCCTTCGTACACCAATCCCCGGGACACTGCCTTCGCCAGTCGCGGCGTTTGGCGCAACGGCAGGTTGCGCCTTCTCCCCACACCGACGGTCGCGCGATAGGCTCTTGGGGCGATTCGTGAATCGCCCCTACAACGGCCATGCGGTATCAACAGGTTAACCGCCCAACTTGGCGGCGGGTCGCGCGTTTGCCCGGGGCGTCGCTGCAGCGTCCTCCCCCTCCGTAGCCGAAGGCGTACGGAGGGGGGGCAGGGGGAGGCGCAAGCCGTGGCGTTTGGCGCAACGGGGTCGCGTTTTCGCCCGCAGCGGCGGTGGCGCGGTACGCTCTTGGGGCGATTCGTGAATCGCCCCTACAACGGCCACGTGATACCGGCGGATCGCCCTAGCGCCGGGCAAAGGTGGTTGACCACGTCGCAGACCTTTGTCCTTCGGACCGGGGTGCACAAGACATCACCCCGGCCACCCGGCCTACGACCTTCGGAGGTGCGACCCCGCGAGGGGGCCCGCCTCCGGGGCACAGGAACGCCGGGCCCGGGCCGCGAAGGAGACGCGCGCGGTCACTCGTCCCCGAGTTCCAGCACCCCGCCGTCTGCGGGCAGGCTCTTGAACTCCGGCGCCTGGAGCGCGCGGGTGGTGCTGGATACCTGTGGGAGTTCGCCGATCTCCTTCTCGGTGGCGGCCTCCAACTCCTGGAACTTCCGGGCGGCCGGAAGGACGCGCGCCTCAAGCGATCCGACCGCTTTGTTATAGGCGCCGACGGCGTTATCCAGTCCTTTTCCGACGCCCGCGAAGTGCTCGCTCAGCACCCGCACGCGGTCGTAAAGCTCCTTGCCCGCATCGCAGATTTTGGCGGCGTTCTCGGCCAGGTTCTCCTGCCTCCAGCCGTAGGCCACGGCCTTCAGCAACGCGATGAGCGTAGTGGGGGTGGCCAATATGACGCGTTTATCCACGCCAAACTCGATCAGACTCGGGTCCTGTTCCAGCGCGGCGCTGAAGAACGATTCGCCGGGCAGGAACATGACGACGAACTCGGGCGCGGGCTTGAACTGCTCCCAGTAGCGCTTGCCGGTGAGCTGCGAGATGTGCGAGCGCACCTGCCTGGCATGGCTCTTGAGGTGGTCCAGGCGCGCGTCCTCGTCGGTATCCTCGACGGCGCTCAGGTACGCCTCGAGCGGGGCTTTGGAGTCGACGACAACCGTCTTGTTGTTGGGCAGGCGCACGACCATGTCCGGGCGAAGGGCGCCGTTCTCGGCGTTGACGCTCTTCTGTTCCTCGAAGTCGCAGTAGTCCAGCATCCCGGCCATCTCTACCACTCGGTGAAGCTGGATCTCGCCCCACTTGCCGCGCGCGGCGGGGGCGCGAAGCGCCTTGACCAAGTTGCCGGTCTCGGTCTCCAGCTTGCTCTGGGTCTCGCGCAGTCCGGCGATGTTCTCCTTGAGCCCCTCGTAGGCGCCGGCGCGCTTCTCCTCCATCGCCTTCACGACCTCGTCCACGGCCTTGAGCGACTTCTCGATCGGCTTGAGCATCTCGTCGATGGCGGTTTGACGCTTTTCGAGGTCGCCCTTGGCGCTCTCGACGTGCTTGCCCAGGTGCTCCGCGGCGAGCTTCAGGAACTGCTCGTTGTTGGCGCCGAGCGCGTCCAGCGACAGCGACTTGAACGTCTCGGTGAGCTTGAGCCGCATCTCGTCGATCAGTTGGCGCTGCTCGTCGATCGCCTTCTGCTGTTCCCGCAGGCGGGTCTCCGAGGTGGCCTCGCGTTCGCGGAACTGCGCGATCGTCTCGTCCCGCTGCCCGAGCGCCGCCTCCTTCTCCCGCAGGGTCTCCTCGACTCGGTCGATCTGGGCGGCGCGTTCCTGCAGAGCGGCGCGCGCGATCTCCGCTTCGGGGAGCTGGGTCTGCAGGGCGTCCTTATCGGCTTGGGCAGCCGAGCCCTGCTCCTGGGCCACCTGCAGCCGGGCGCGCATCGCCAGCCCGACGGCCAGCGCCCCCACGGCCAAGCCGAGCAAAAGACCGCCGAGCATCCAGAGCGCTTCCATGGAAGAGCAGTATATAGCGCCCGGCGGCCGAAAGGCGTCCCCCGCCTGGGCGGGGGACCGGCATCACTTCCGCTTGGCTGCGGCCTCGACCGCCTCGCCAAGCTCGCGGCGGGCGAACTCGAAGCGAGCGGGGTTATGCTCGTAGTCGACCATGTCGCGGGCGATGCGCTTGATGGCCGCGTCGCACGCCGGGCGCCCCGCCAGCTTCTCCAGTAGCGTCAGGTACTCGTAGTCCTCCAGCCCGTCGCGGATGGTCTCCAGGCGGATGCTGGTGACGGGCCCGTCGACACCGACCTGCCGGCCCGGGTACATGAGCGAGCCGTCCCCGTAGATGTCGTCCTTGATCCACTTGACGGTGGCGATATCCTGCCAGGGGTCCTTGGTGGAGTGCTCCTCCCAGTAGGTGGTGTCCCAGTAGAGCAGCCCCTCGACGTCGTGCATCTTCTGCTGCCAGAAAAGGGCGCGGTGCATCGGCCCCTCGAAGTCCACGAAGAAGTTGCAGTACGGCTTGCCCGGGCCGCAGCAGACGTACCACCAGGCCTCTTCTCCCGCTGCCTGCTTGGCCTTCGCTTTGTCGAACTTGTAGTAGTCCGAGACGGCGCACCAGATGTTGACCATGCCGGCAAGCAGCTCATAGGGGGTCTTGTCCTGCGCGAAGTGTGGCCCGCAGTAGAACGGCGAGACGATCTTCGCTTTGGGGTCGACGCTGCGAATCGTGTCGCACTGCTTCTTGAGAAGGTCGTACTGCTCCTTGGTGGAGGGCTCGTCGCTCGGGTAGAAGTACGCCTTTGCGTACCACCCGCCCTTGCGCGCGGCCTCGATCGTCTTGCGCACTTGGGCCGCGTCGTCCGAGTAGGGAAGACAGACCGAGCTGACGCGTGGGTCGTTCGCGAAGCGGGCGGCCTCGGGCGAGAGCACATCCACCGGCAACCGATAGGGCGAGATGCGGTGGTCGATGGCGAACTCGTAGTAACGCTTGATCAGCGCCTTGGCCTCGGCGCTCTCGGCCTTCACCTTGTGCTGGCCGAAAATTAGGCCCTCGTTGACGCCGAAGGCGGTGCGGGTCGAGGGCTTGGAGGGGACGACGAAGTCCCACACGCGCAGGCGGACCGGCACGTCGAGCGTCTCTCCGCCCCTGAAGCCGAGCCGGACGGAACCCACATAGACACCGGCGGCGGCCTTCTCGGGGATGCGGTAGCGCACCCAGATCGGTTGCGCGACGCCCGCCTTGAGCTCGAACGGCAGGTTCAGCGCGGGCAGCGGGTCCGGGTAAGCGCGCTTGTGCTTCGGCAAGTAGATCGACCGCACCTCGAGCAGGTCCCCGGGCTGGATGAGCCCCTTGCCCGAAACCGGCTTGAGCGGCGAGCAGACGGCGGTCATCAGCGTTGCGGCCGAGTCGGGTCGAAGCACGAGCTGCGCGGCCTCGACCTCGTTCCGCGCGGCGGCAAGGTCCAGGCCGGAGCGACGGACGATAGGCGCAGGGTCGTCGGGGAAGACCTTCTGCAGGCTGTTGGTCGTCCACCACGCCAATTGCACGGGCGCCGCATGGGCGGCCCCGGCTGCAGCAACGATAGCCGAAAGGGCAAAGATAGGTAATCGTTTCATGGCCGTTGAGAGAACCGTATGCATTATGGCCTTCGGTTGTGCCCTTCGTCGTCTCTGCGCCGAAGGTACAGTGGCGGGCATGAAGCGGTTGCTGGGGACGCTAGTGCTTCTGTTCGTGGTCTTGACGTGTGCGTGCGCGCAGTACCCCTACGTCATCGATCGGTTCGGGGTGGACCTGGACCTGAAGGCGGACGGCACGATGGACGTTCGGGAGCGGATCGCCGTGACCTTCAACGAGGCCCGGCACGGCATCTATCGCTTCATCCCGACCGAGTACCGGACCGAACGGGGGCTGAACCGGCGGCTATTCCTGCGCGACGTCCGGGTCACGGACGATGCCGGCAACGCCATGAAAACGGACCTTTCGCACGAGGGGCCGAACCTGAAGATTCGCATCGGCGACCCGGACGTGCTGCTCGAACCCGGCTCGCACGCGACGTACGTGATCTCCTATCGCGCGCGGAACATGGTTAACTGGTTTGACAAGAGCGCCGACTGGCAGCCGTACGCCGAGCTCTATTGGAACCTCACCGGCAACCAGTGGGACACGGAGATCCGCTCCCAGGAGTTCCACGTACGCTTTCCGAACGTTGCGGGAGGGAAGGGGCTGCGGGCCAGGCTGTACGCGGGCGAGTTCGGTTCGAAGGCCAACGACACGCTGTCGGCGCTGACGGCCTCCACCGTCGGCGTGCAGACTGGCGCGACGCTCTCCTTGGGGGAGGGCGAGTTCGCCGGGGTTCGGTCGGGGCCGCTGGAGCCGGGGTCCGGGTTGACCGTGGTGCTCAACCTTCCCGAGCAGCTGATCCAGAAACCGACTGCGCTTCAGAGCACGCTCGACGTGGCGTTGCCGAACCTTGGGTTGGTGCTTCCGATCGTCGCGCTGGCCGTCCTCTGGCCGATCTGGGCCAAGTTCGGGCGCGATCAGAAGCCCGGCATCCTGCGCGTGCAGTTCGAGCCGCCCGCGCGACTTTGTGCGACGTGCGCAGGCGCGCTGATCGATGAGCGTGTGGACCAGCGCGACATCGCGGCCGCGGTGGTGAGCCTGGCCGTGAAGGGGTATCTGCTGATCGAGCCGAAGGAGGAGGGATCGGTGTTCAAGCGGCGCACGGCGGTGCTGCACCGGACCGGGAAAGCGGCGGACCCGAACCTGCCGGGGGTTGAGGGGGAGCTTCTGGCCGCGTTGGCGAAATGCGCCGACCCGATCGACGAGTCGGAACTTCGCGAGCACGTCGGGCCACGGCTGATGGCGTTCCACACCTCGGTTTGGGCGGACCTGGTGGGGCGGGGCTTCTACAGGCAGAGCCCGCAGGCCGCGACCGGCAAAACGATCGGCTGCGGCTGTCTGGGCCTGGTGGCGCTGTTCATGCTGACGCTTTTGGCGAGCGGAGGCGACCCGTCGCCGGCGTCGTTCGTGGGGCTGGCCTTGGCGGGCGTCGTGGTGGTGGTTTTCTCCATGTTGATGCCGCGCCGCACGGCGGCCGGGGCGGCGGCGCTCGACCAACTCCGCGGTTTCGAGCACTTCATGCGCGGGCGCAAGGACTACCTTGCGTGGGTGGCGGAGAAGAAGCCGGACGGGGTGATGTACGAGGAGTATCTGCCGTACGCCGTGGCGTTCGGGCTGGTGCGGGAGTGGTCGACCAAGTTTGAGGGGATCGTCACCGAGCCGCCGTCGTGGTATATGGCGCACCCGGGCATGGCGTTCGTTCTGATGGACTTCGGGAGCGACCTGAACGTGGTGTCCGGCAGCTTGGGGCAGGCCGTCACGATGCCTCGCACGTCCGGCTCGTCGGGCTTCTCGGGGGGCGGTGGCTTCTCCGGGGGCGGTTTCGGCGGGGGCGGCGGCGGAAGCTGGTAGGGATTCTGCGGTGACGGCCCTACGCCGGCCGGCTGGCCGAGGTGACGTCTTTTGCACCCCGGTTCGAAGGACAAGGCGCGCGCCGCCCAGCACGCCGACCACGACCGTTCGGTTGTGGCCCTAACCCCGACTAAATGGTAGGGGGGCTGTGACCCGCCCGCCATCTGGCAGCCGCCTATCGCCCCCATTGCCTGCGACCGCTTGTCATCCCGAGCGCAGCCAGGGATCTCGGTCGGAACCCAACCCCGCCGCCTACGCGACCGGATCTCTCGCTTCGCTCGGGATAACAACGGGTGGCCGGTTCCCCTTTCCCTTGCGGCCGTTGGGATTCCGAACTCCCCTGCCATACGCGCCGCAGGGGAAAGGGGCCAGGGGATAGAGGTGGCGCCGCCACCCTCTCAATGGGGGGCTTCCGCGGGCGAACACTGGCCTCCCCCTACACCCCCTCCGTACGCCTTCGGCTACGGCGGGGGAAACGCGCGGCTGCGACGGTGGCTACTGCGCGGCTGGGTGGCCGGGGTGATGTCTTTTGCACCCCGGTCCGAAGGACCATTGCCCCCAGCGCATGAGGCGCGCCTTCCTCGGTGGGGGGTGGCGCGGAGTGGGGCTGGGGGGCTTGCGCCTCCCCCTTCACGCCTACAGCTACGAAGGGGGAGGATGCCGTGGCCGGCGTTGGGCGATTCGTGAATCGCCCGTACGCCGGCCATGCAGAACCTTGTGGCAGACGAGATCCCTCGCTTCGCTCGGGATGACACCCAAGGGTGAGGAGGCGAGAGGAGAACGGCGACCGGCCAGCGGGCGGGTCGCAGACCCGCCCCTACCATCTCGCTCCGGATCCCTCGGTTCGGCCGGGGGCGGACGAAACCAAGCGCCGCGCGTCTTTCCGACGCGCGGCGCTTCATCTTCGCGAACCGGACCTTACGCGAAGGGCCACGTTCGCGGCATGCCTGTCCCGAAACTGCCCCGGCCGTTGCCGGAGTATCGACCGGTTCGCCGGGCCGCATCGGCTTGTTGCATCGCTTTGAAACGTCTGGCGTGAGGCCTGTCTGATTTCCCTAACATTCTAGGGATCGGCGAAAGCTTTAGCGCTTATTGCGTTAGTGTTTTGCTTGCGCCATAAGGGACCACGGTCCCCCGACTAGGCCTTGTCTTACCGCTTCTGTCGACGCTCACGCTTTGCCGGCTAATGCGGCCGGCTTGCGGCGAACCTTGCGGGCATTTCCCGACGTCGGGTGGGCTTATCCCGCGCGTCGTTTCGCCCCGACCGCAAGCCCGTGCGATTGGGCGTTTTCTGCTCGCACCGCCTTGCCGAACGTCCTTTCTTCCTTGCTCCCCTGGAGCTTGGTCGATCGGGCGTTCGGCTCTGCGCATCCGATCCCTTCATGGCTTTTCTGGAGTGCGGTTTTCCCGGTTTTTCCAGCAGGCGCCTTGTGGGGTTTCGGACACCTCTAATGTACATCCGGTTTTGCGGATCGTCTGCGGCAGTTTTTGGGGAGCGTCAAAGGCGGAACGAGGCGCCGAATGGGCGAACCATTCGACGCCTCGTCGGCGTCGCGTCGTCGGGCGGACCGAAGCCCGCAGCCGACGGGCGGCGTTGCGGCCGTCGCGCCTTGCGGCGCTCGGGCCGCGTTGGTCATCGTGCCAAACCGAGCGTAGAGACGCCGGTACAGCCCAACGTTCCAACGTAAGCATCGGACGAAGGCGCACCCGAGGCCTTGCGGCTTCGAACGGCCCGCGGCGGTCCTTGCGGAGCGCCGCCTGCCGCGGGGGTCGCCGCCACGCCTGGAGTCGGAACGCAAGTCCCGGGAATCCCGGGCGAGGCCCGCCCGGGATGGGCGCTTGCGCGCCGCCCCCTGCGTCGACCTCCGGGGGTTGCCCCCCGCGCTTGCCGCCTCCGCCCGTCGGACCGGTCGGGACCGAGTCCGCGGTGAGCGTG